>CAMLRX010000067.1 GCA_946482545.1 uncultured Flavihumibacter sp.
CGTTGAAGTGAAGCCTCTCCCCAACCCCTCTCCACAGGAGAGGGGTTGGGGTGACGCTTCACTTCAACGCTTTCGCATACACTTCCAGACAACGTTTTCTGGCCATTTCATGGTTCACGATAGGCGCCGGATAAGAAAGCTCATCCAGTTCTGGCACCCATTTCCTTACATATTTAAGCTCCTTATCAAACTTCTGGGTTTGCAAGGTGGGATTGAACACCCTGAAATACGGCGCGGCATCGCAACCACTTCCTGCGGCCCATTGCCAGCCGCCATTGTTGGCTGCAAGGTCGAAATCGAGCAACTTTTCAGCGAAATACGCTTCGCCCCAGCGCCAGTCTATTAATAAGTGTTTGGTCAGAAAGCTTGCCACAATCATACGCACACGGTTGTGCATGTAACCTGTTTCATTCAACTCGCGCATGCCTGCATCTACAATCGGGTAACCAGTGCGGCCTTCCATCCAGGCAGCAAACTCTTTTTCATCGTTGCGCCAGTTTATGGCATCGTATTCTTTTCTGAAAGCCTGTCCACGACCAACATGCGGGAAATGCCAGAGTATCATGTGATAGAAATCGCGCCAGATGAGTTCGTTCAGATAAACTTCACTGTGTTCTGCCGCTTTTCGGGCGAGGGCCCGGATGCTTATCGTTCCAAAGCGCAGGTGCACCCCCAGCCTGGAGGTACCATGAATACAGGGGAAATCACGTTGCTCCCCGTATTTGCTGAGCAATTCTTTGGAAAGACTTTTCGAAGGAAAATGTTTATCCGTTGTTTCAAAGCCCATCGACTTCAACGAAGGGATCGGTTGGGGAGGTTGTTTGAAAAAGTGCTTAAACAAGGGCTTTGTATTCTTTTCCGCCATCCATTCTTCTGTAACAATCGATTTCCATTTTTTACTGTAAGGGGTAAACACGGTGTAGGGCTTCCCATCGTCTTTCAGCACTTCATTTTTTTCAGCGATCACCTGATCTTTAAACGTGTTGAACTTAATATCCTTCTTCTTTATGAATGCTTCAACAGCGCTATCTCTTTCCTGCGCATAAGGCTCATAGTCATGGTTGGTATATACGGCCTGAACGATATATTTCTTCACCAGTTTTTCAAATACTTCGAGTGGCTTCCCATAGTATACTTCCAGGGAACTTCCCTCCTTCTCCAGTGTAACCTGCATTTCCTCCAGTGCATCATAGATGAACTGCAGCCGTCTATCGTGGGGCGAAGGAAGTTTTGAGAGGATGTTTTCATCAAATATAAAAATAGGCAGCACAGGATGTCCTGAACGAAGTGCATGGTACAAAGCGGTCTGGTCCTGCAAACGCAGGTCGCGTCGGAACCAGCAGATCACGATTGAAGAAGTTGTTTCAGCCATAAGGGCAAAACAACAAACTGCGCATCAAATAGTTGTTTGAAGGAGTTGGAAAATTTGAGCGGCTGCACCGGGACCGAATTGCTTTCCGTTAAAATCTCCGACCCAGCGCAATCCGAACATCGCATTGGTAAGAAATAACGCATCTGCATTCATCAGGCGTTCCTGTTCAGCGGGCATTTCATTTGCGGACCATCCAAATTGCGGGAGCCTTTCCAATAAGCGACGGCGCACCGTTCCTGCAACGGGTCCTTCATTCAAAGGCGGGGTAAACAACTGATTTCCTTCCTGCCACCAGATGTTGGCGATGGTGGAATCAGCCACTCGGCCAAAGGCATTCAATACCAGGGCATCGTTCCAATGTTGTTTTTTCGCATGAAGCGCGGCCGTGATATAAGGCAGAAAGTTATTTGTTTTGAGTGCGGAAAAGGCATCCGCTGTTTTTCTCGCAGACTCATAAATGCCAAGCACCAATCCGTTGCTGTTCAGTTCGGAAATTCCTGCCGGGGCCGGCATGGTTTCAATGATCCAGTTGGGGGCGTGCGAAACGGCATCGTACAAACCGCCATCACCTCTTACCACAGTGAGCCTTACCCGCGCTGCGGCGCTGTGACCGTTTTTTTCCGCCAGTTCTATCGTTTGCTGTAGCAGGTTTTCTGCCGTGAAAAAACGGGGCCATTCAAACCCCAGTTGGGTCAGTCCGAGAAACAGTCTTTCAAAATGCAACTCCGCATGTAATACTTTGCCTTCAATGAGTTTCATTGTTTCGAAAACCCCGTCTCCATACCTGAGTCCGCGGTTTTGTGCGGGCACAATAGACTCCAATGCGGGCAGCAGTTTCCCGTTAAAATTGACCTTCTGAGCCGGTGTTTTAGCCTTCAACCAATCCGTTTTTTACCGCATAAAGAATGAGTCCGGCCATGGACTTAACACCTGTCTTGGATTTGAGTTTATCACGGATCGCTTCCACTGTTCTTGGGGAAAGGTCCACGATATCAGCGATTTCCTTGGTGCTTTTCTCGTCGCACATCAGTTTCAGAATAGCGATTTCTTTTTCGCTGAGGTGTACGTCCTGAGGAAGACTTTGTTCAACAGTTCTTTTGGTGCGTAAACCACTGAGGAGCGCTTTGTTGGTGAGGTCGTTAAAGAAGAACTCCTGCTGGTAGCAGGTAACGATGGCCTGGTAAATGGATTCTGAATCCGAGTTTTTGGTGAGGTAAGAGTTCGCGCCTATTTCCATCATCCTGGAAATAACGGAAGAGTCGTCGTGCATCGAGAGAATGATCACCTTCACTTCGGGGTATAGTTTCCTTATTTCCGGCAGGGTGGCGATTCCATCCATGATGGGCATCTGGATATCAAGCAGAATCACATCAGGCTCAATGTGTTTGAGAAGGTTGAGCAACTGCATTCCATTGTCGGCTTCCGCGATCAGTTGAACGTCTTTCTTCATGGAAAGCGCGGTTTTCACACCGGCACGGAAAAGGGCGTGATCATCTGCTATGGCTACTTTAATCGGTTGCCCCCCTGGCAAATCAGTTTTCTTCATAGGTACCAAATTTCGGGGATTTTCGGGGTTGTTGTACAAAAAATTTCGATTGCAAGTTTAGGAAGAAAAAGGTGAATTCCTATGGTAGAAATACGCGTTTATTGTAAGAAACACCGAGGGATAAATACGCATTTTTCGTAGAAACACCACTTATAGTACCGTTATTTCCCCATTGTGTAGAAGTCTTTTTACGATTTCGGCCGTAATAACCGAAGTGTTAAAATCGGGAGATTGTGCGATTGTCCACATGTTTATCCACATCTATATTTGTATCGAAAGTTGATTGACAAGGATTAGCAACCTCAAACAATCCAATGTCCGAAACAAACCGTCCTGAAGTTATTCCAATATCCGTGTAAAGGCTAACGCAAATTCCAATGTCAATCAACTTCTTTTTCTGAAATAACTTTTTTCGTCATAGTAGTAATTGTCGAAATTTTTGGTCAAACCTTGTTCCTTTGAAAAGTCCAATGTCCTGAAAAGTCCAAACCGTCCAAACATCCTTTGAAAGAAATCAGAAGGTCCCTATCCCTGGTTGATCCAGATCCATGAATTTCCTTATCCCTGACCTTCAAGAATTTTAAACCCCGCCGGATGGCGGGGTCTTTTTTTATCAGCTAAAGTAGTTTGGGATCAGTTGATGAGTTTGTTCCGCATCGCGTACATGATGAGGCCGGCGATGGTTTTGGCGTTCGCCTTTGTTTTCATGTTTTGCCGGATGGTTTCCACGGTGCGTGGGCTGAGGAAAACTTCTTTGGAAATCTCTTCCGTTGTTTTGTCTTCAGCGATGAGCTGGAGTATTTTCAGTTCTTTTTCGGAGAATTTGATGGGATTGGGATAGAACTGCCTTACCTGTTTTTTATGCTGAAGTTTCAGCAGCACAGCCTTATTTACGAGGTCGTTGAAATAGAAATCATCGTTCATGCAGGTGAGGATGGCATTGTAGATTTCTTCCGGGTCGCTGGTTTTGGTGAGGTAGGCATTGGCGCCCATTTCCATCATCTTGGTGATCATCTCCTGATCGTCATACATTGTTAAGACAATGATTTTCACCTCTTCATATTCTTTCCGGATCAGGGAGATGGCATTTACCCCATCCATTTCAGGCATTCTGAGGTCCATCAGCAACACGTCCGGAATCTTAAGTTTCAGTTTATGCATCAGGTCTTTACCATCTTCGGCTTCCCAAAGAATTTTCAGGTAAGCCCTGTCTTTTAGCGCCATCTTGATCCCGTCCCTGAATATTTTATGATCGTCTGCGATTGCTACTTTGATCAGGTTCTCAGTTGCCATGAATATTGGGTGATTTAAAGGGTATTGTTGCTTAAAGTTATACAATTAGTTGCCAAATAAAAGTCCGGACAAATCTATTTTACCATGTACGTTTTTTTACGAGGCATGAATGTTGCTTTTACGATGCGCAGGGTATATTCCGCATCACTTAAAACGGGCAATACTGCGCTTGACCATCCATATCCTTCCAATTACTTTTGTAACTACAAGCCCCGTTTTTAAAGTCCACTCTCTTTCAGGAGCGTTCTCACCCTACATTCGCATTTTTCCTAATACAACTCCCGTGTTCTTACGAATAGAAAGACCGTAAATTTACTATTTTTTGCACGTAAAATTTCGCTATTTTACTACGTTAAACTACGATCATTTTCGCCTGAAACGATTGTCCGCATTGAATTTCGGGCAATTTATCGATTCCAATTGTGTTTTGCACCCATTGCGTAGATTTTTTTTTTGGTGGTAATTCAGATTCCAAAAATTTCCTGACCACCGTAAAAAATTACTACAATGATGCAAAAAGAAATCATCGCCAAAATGCACGCAGGTGTAGGCGAGCACATCGGCTTCGAGCTGGGTGCGAAAATGGTAAAAGACTTCCAGGATGCACATCCGAATGACACACAGAGCGTGTTCTGCGGACGCAACGTAATCGAGGAAATCCTCGCCCAGCCTGGTTGTGTTGGAATCAAAATGTTCAACGCCCTTACTGAAACCGGTGCAAGAACCCTGGTTTTCGTAGGTCTGGACGAAAGAGGCCGCCACATTCTTGAGTATGATGCCGTTGACCAGCATGGTATGCTCATCAAAAAAGAAGGTATTGTTGCCGACCGCGTAATCATCCGCCCTCCAACAGATGGCAAAGATGGTGACGGCACAACGCCTCCTCCTACTACTACAGATACTTCCTGGTGGTAGTTCCTACTACTGGTAAGCCAGTATAATTTTGAATAAACCGTTGATTTTATATATTTGGTATAAATTCAACGGTTTATTATTTCACCCTTGACCTACATAAGTATATTTTCTTCCTTATTACCTGTGATGCTTTTTCTGCTTTATTTAAAGTTCCAGAAAGAGAAAGCATTGTGGGTGATTTTCTGTTATTGTATATATGGCTTCCTGAATGATATCTCGTTACTTTACCTTCAGGGCGCATCGCCTTCTTCTTTTCTCCTGAATATCTTCACCATACTGGAATTCAGTTTTTTAGCCTGCTTTTTCTACTTTTCAATTCAAAATAAATGGTTCAAGAGAGTCCTTCCTTACCTGGTGTTGGGCTTCGTTACTTATAATATTATATACCTGATTATTACACCCGAACCCGAACTCGCCAGCATGAGTTCTGTTCCAGCTACGGTAGAAGCGTTTCTCCTGATCAGCATTTCCATTTTCTTTTTCTTTGAGCAAATCAGCAAACCACAGGCTTTCTTTATTTACCAGGTACCTTCATTCTGGATTGTAATTGCCGTATTGCTCTATTTCTCAGGCGCATTCTTTATATTCATCTATGCGGAGAATTTCACCAATACGGAATTGAACAAGTACTGGGTGATCAATTATGCCCTGAATGCTACGAAAAACATACTTTTTGCCATAGCCTTCCTCATGAAAAGCAACAATGACCAAAATCCTACGTTAACCAACAGATTCCCTGAACATTATACAACAAGGTTCTGATGATGTATAACTAACCCCTATTGAATGAACGAATTTTTTCTTCAGGCCACGCAGAAAGCTTCCAGTATTCCCACCGTACTCTTTTTTGGTACTTTGGGCATGTTGGCGCTGACCATAGGCCTCATTACATTCATCATCTTTCACCAGCGGCGGGTCATCCGTTACCAACTTAAATTGCAGCAACTGGAGGAAGAGCAGCAGAAAATCCTGCTGAACGCCTCTATCCGGCTGCAGGAAGAGGAAAGGCAACGTATTGCCGCCGACCTGCACGATGATGCCGGTCCGTTACTGGCCACCGCCAGGCTTTACCTGAACGAAAACCTGGTGAACCAGGATAAAACCACACAGCTTCAGTCTATTTATAACGCCAAACAGATTATTGACGATACCATTCAACTCGTAAGGAATATCTCCCACAGCCTGATGCCCCCTACCCTGAAAAACTTCGGACTGGAATCGGCCGTAAACGATCTTTTCCAGAAAATATCAGGCTCAGGTAACCTGAATGCATCCAGCAGGTTTCACGATTACCGCGAACGCCTTGAAACTGAGCAGGAACTTACGATTTTCCGTGTGGTGCAGGAATTGGTGAACAACATCCTCAAACACAGTAAATCGAGTTTCATTCACCTTACCCAAAACCTGAACGACGGAAAATTTTTTATCCGCCTTCACCACGATGGAAAAGGACTTACCCAGGCCGATTATGAACGACTCACCATGAGCGCGGCAGGATTGGGCCTGAAAAATATACAGAGCCGGTTAAAAGTAGTACAGGGGAAGATTTTATTTGAAAAGGACCATTCCCAGACCTATTATAAAGTGACCATAGAAATGGACGTTCACCAGGAACCAGGGCGTTGATTTTGTGCATTAATCCATAACTTTAAAGCAGCTCAAATATTACTATGGGAACCACCATCAAAGTGGCAATTGCCGATGACCATAAAATATTCAGGAAGGGGGTCATCCTCTCTTTAAGGCCGTACACCAATATCAAGTTTGTGCTGGAAGCGGAGAATGGGGAAGAACTGCTGAACGGACTGGCGGAAGCCGAACCGGATGTGATCCTGATGGACCTGCGCATGCCCCAGAAAGATGGGATCGAAACAACCAAAGCTGTCAGCAAAGCATATCCTAATATTCATATCATCGTATTGACCATGTACGAAGACGAACGTTTTGTTTCGCACATGATGGAAAATGGCGCCAATGGCTACCTCCTGAAAAGCGCCGATCCCGCCGAAATAAAACGCGCCATTATTGAAGTAAGTGAAAAAGGGTATTACCTGAATAACTTTGTGAACCGCATTCTCCTCCGGAAATCACACGCGCGCACCAAAACAATTCCTTCCCTCAACAGCGAGATCGTGATCTCCGACCGGGAAAAAGAAGTGATCCGCCTGCTCTGTATGGAACTCACCGCACAGGAGATCGCGAAAAAACTGGAAGTGAGTCCGCGTACTGTAGAAGCCATTAAAGACCGGCTGATGGAGCGCTTCGGCGCAAAGAATACCGTTGGACTTGTTTTTTTCGCGGTCAAAAACAACCTTATCGACTGATCTCACCGCGTACTTATCGGGTATTTCCACCGTATAATTACTATTGGCTGGAATAGGTAACTGGTGTAACTTGGCGCATCGCAACTTCCTATGAAAAAGCGCGCATATCCACTATGAAAGGCCGACAACCCCAAATTACCCATGTTAGTGGCCTATTCAACCCAAACCGTGATCTCCTTGCTGATCGCCTGTATCCCATTACTGGCGGCATTTGTTATATTGTCAAGGAAACTTTTCCTCCAGGAATCCATGGCCTGTCTGATGGCCATTTGCATTATCTCTTTTTTTAAGGATATCCTTGGCGCTGTATCCACCTTATCGCCCGCAGGACACGCACTGGTGGAAAACGTATTTCTTTTGCTGAACTTCTGCCTTATCCTGCTCGCCTGCAAATCCATTGTTAAGACAACATACTTCCACACATTGATGCCCGCCATCATGCTTTCCGTAGGCGCGGTATTCATCACTTATATGCTGCTTACTGGCCCCGACCAGCCACAATCCGGTATCCGCTTCGCGGCCTGCCTGCTGATACTGGGCATTTCATTGTATGTGCTGCTTAAACTCATGGCGGTGCAACAACTCACCATCCTAAAATCACCTTTGTTCTGGACGGCAGCAGGTTTCTTCTTTTACCATTTTCAATACCTGCTTATCGAGGTGCTGGGACACCAGCTCTTTGCCGGAGAAAAGGATTTCCCCTTTTACGCCTGGATCATTATGCTGCTGTCCAAGCTTGTTACTTATGGCTTTTTCCTCGCGGCAAGTTTGCTTCACCTGGAGAAAAACCTGGATGCGCCGCGAAGAACGGCACTCGGTTAAAGCGCCATTTCCGGAACGTCATCTTCCGCGATCAGTCTGCCGGCAGTTTTCGCCCGTATTTCTTCCACGGTAACACCAGGTGCCCGTTCCACTAAACGGAAGCCCTCCGGGGTAACATCCAGCACTGCAAGTTCAGTCACGATCTTTTTAACGCAGCCTACACCAGTTAAAGGAAGCGTACAGGCCGGCAATAGTTTGGATTCTCCTTTCGGGTTGGTGTGCATCATGGCAACAATGATGTTCCGGGCACTTGCCACCAGGTCCATAGCGCCCCCCATACCTTTCACCATCTTACCTGGAATCTTCCAGTTGGCAATATCGCCGGTATCGCTCACTTCCATCGCACCTAAAACCGTCAGGTCAACCTTTCCGGCACGGATCATTCCAAAGCTTTCAGCGCTGTCGAAAAAGACACCACCCTTTATTACGGTCACTGTTTCCTTTCCTGCGTTGATCAGGTCTGCATCCACTTCAGCCTCATCAGGGTATGGCCCCATCCCCAGCATACCATTTTCACTCTGCAGCATAATGTTCACCCCTTCAGGAATATAGTTCGCTACCAGGGTGGGAATGCCGATGCCCAGGTTTACATACATGCCATCTTTGAGTTCCTGCGCGATTCTTTTTGCGATACCAAATTTATCAAGTGCCATCAATCGTTATTTTAGGAAGCCGCTATTGCAGCCAGCTTTCCGGTTATTTCAAATTTTTCCACCAGGTTGGTGCAGTAAGCGCTTAGTTTAGGGTTTATCTCGTTCAATACATGAATATTTTCTTCCAGCAAACGGTTTACTTTATCCACGGCTTCGCTGTCATCGCCCCATTCCAGCAGGGTATTCTGATCGTTGTTGCGTTTATCTTTCGCATAATCATCAATGTCATCCATCAGGAGAAAAAAACTGATGAGAGCAAACCAGTACTTACACACCAGTTCTTCTTTTCCTTCCGGAATAGTCAGCGCATTCAGGGCGAACAGAAAAGCATCGGCCCTGCGCAATGCCATAGCATCGGGTTGATGGGGCAACGCAGCATTTTGCTGAACGAAATGCCCCTCCATGAGTTCCAGCCATTGACTGTTGTCTCCATGTCCCTTCGCCTTTTCATAACAATAAGTGAGGTGTGCTTTTTCATCTGTTTCACCAAACTCTTCACGGGCGGCGCTGTGCAGCACGTCTTCAAAAAGGGCCACAAAAGGATCGGAAATCAATTGTTCCAATGGCACGCCGATCCTGTACAACACATCACAGAAAAGAGGGATGAACAGGTACCCCGGATTGTGGCGCAGGTACAACAGTTTTCCCTTCCAGTAAAGATTGTTCTCCGGTACTTTTTTGTCTACGTAAAACGCCGCAATCTCTGGTGCCACGCCGAAGTTTCCGGTAAGGTGGTGTTTGCTGAGGAACATAAAGGAAAGGTTATTTGTGAATGGAAACGGTCCTTCTTTCTATTCTTTTTTCATAATTCGTTCCCTGGAATACGCGGTGTACGTAAATACCAGGCACATGGATGGCATCGGGGTCCAGTTCGCCGGGTTCTACCAGTTCTTCTACTTCCGCGATGGTGATGTTGCCGGCCCTTGCCATGGAAGTGGAGAAATTACGTGTTGTTTTCCGGAATACCAGGTTACCATAACGGTCAGCCTTCCACGCTTTTACCAGGGCAAAATCAGCGTGCAGCGCCATTTCCATGAGGTGTGGTTTCCCGTTGAATGTTCTTACTTCCTTGCCTTCGGCGATTTCAGTACCATAACCAGCGGGTGTAAAAAAAGCGGGAATCCCCATACCGGCCATCTGGATGCGGGTGGCCAGCGTGCCCTGCGGAATCAGGTCCACTTCCAGTTCGCCGCTCAGGAGTTGCCGTTCAAATTCAGCATTTTCGCCCACGTAGGAACTCATCATTTTTTTGATCTGCCTGGTTTGAAGCAGCAAGCCGAGGCCGAAATCGTCTACCCCCGCATTGTTCGAAATACAAGTCAGTTCTTTTACGCCGCTTTTAACGAGCGCGGCAATCGTGTTTTCGGGAATACCACAAAGCCCGAATCCTCCCAGCATAATGGTGGCGCCATTGGGGATATCGGCTATAGCAGTTTCTGCATTGGCAACAATCTTATTCATTCGGTTAGCTTATTTGGTGTTTGTTGGCCGCAGCGCAAAGATAGCGGCTGGTTGATCTTTTATTTTGTTCCTCTTTTGAACGGAAGTTTCCGTTTCAGCAGCAGTGAATCCCTGACCTTTTTAATTAGCGCTGAATCTTTTTGAATCTTAATGGAATCGGCCTTTCTTTTGATGGAATCCGCCTTCGCGAGTGCCAGCGCTTCTTTCGCTGTTTTGGTAGAGTCTGCTTTTCTTAATAGTTCTTTTTCCCTGTTTCCCTGGTTGATCAGAGAATCAAAAATGGTTTTTGAGAGATCGGGCCTTCCTTTGTAGAAGGCGAAACTTTTTTCGAAAGTCTGTTTATCGGTCCCATGCATGGCAAATACCTGCTGGTACATTTTTTCCGATTCTTTCTCCAGCACAAAAGTGGAATCCGCGGCCCGTTTCTCCATGGCGAGTTCGTCCACACGAATCAGGTCCCAAAGCACTTCCTGCATTGTTTCCGGCGGTAATATTTCTGAAGGCACGCCCTTGTTACCACAACTGTAAATAAATACTATACTTATTAGGATCGCCCAAACGAATGTACCCTTCAGGCGTTGTTTCATCTTCCCGTTCCTGCTTTTTCTTAGCTGCTCCATACTATTTCAATTCCTGTTGGTATCGTGGTCCGTTGGCAATGTCTATTTTCTGCAACAGGTCCCTGGCCCTGTTCTTTTCATCCGGCGGCGCTTTGCTGTATAACCGTATTAGTTCATCGCTCCTGCCCTGCATAAAGAACTGGAGGATCATGGAGTTGGGTTGCTCCGTATTTACCTGGTTTAGTTTATTTAATGCCTCCAGTATACCTTTCCGGCCTTCAGGCGCTGCGGCATAGAGTTTATCGAACCCGTTTCTGAAATAATCGTACATGGCATCGTGCACCAGTGTGTACCTTGCGCTGAGCAGGTTCTCCGTGAGCCAGTAGCGGTTGCGCATGCCATCGAATGCTTTCCAACCGGTAATGTCCCTACTCTCAGGCGCGTTGTTTACTACGTTTTGCGCTTTCTGAAAATACATATCCCCGCCTTTCAGCGAGAAGGAATTATAATCCATTCCTAAAATGATGTATACATAATAAGCCAGTGTGGCCGTAAGGTTGGAAGCGAGCGGATCACTGCCCTGAATGCGGTTTTCGTTGAATTCAAGCGGGGTAAACTGCGCATAGCGGAAGGTGAGCGCGTTGTCGAGATAGTTCACCAACGGACTTAAATAAGAAGAGTTGTATACCGGTCTGGCGGCCTGTACGGTCAATGACGCTTTGAATGCATTGTTTTCCAATGCCTGATCGATATTGATGAGGAAGTTACACTCGATTCTTTCCTGTGGTTGAAAAGCATCGCTGGTCCATTTCCTGTTGTTGAGGAAATTATTGAGCGCGGTTTGAAGGGTCTGAAATATCTTTTTATCGGTCTGTGAACTTACACGGTTAGAGATCACCGTTACTTTCGCACGAAGTTCCTGCGCATTCACGGAAAGGCCGGTTGCCAGGAGCAGACAGATGATAAAGTTTAACTTACGCATTCAGGTGAGGCATTAACAGGTTCACAATATCCGTGGCAACTTCTTTTTTTGATTTGAGCGAAAATGCTTTTTCCGTTCCATCTTTCCCAAAAACGGTGATTTTATTGGTATCGTGTCCGAAACCGGCACCAGCTTCGCGGAGCGAATTCATGACAATGAAGTCTGCATTCTTGGCCACCAGTTTTCCTTTCGCGTACTCCTTTTCGTTGGTGGATTCTAATGCGAAACCTACCAGTACCTGATCCGTTCTTTTCACTTCACCCAGTTTCTTTAAAATATCCGGCGTTTTAGTCAGTTCAATTGAAAAAACGGCCTCCTTCTTTTTAATTTTTTCATCGCTCACCGTAACCGGCATGTAATCCGCCACTGCTGCGGCCATAATGGCCAGGTCGGTAAACGGGAAATAAGCCACTGCAGCATCGTACATTTCCTGCGCTGAAACAACGGGAATCACCTCAATGCGCGCATCGTTTAATGGTTGTTGCACGGGTCCGGAAACGAGGGTCACTTCTGCCCCTCGGTTTGCGAGTTCCAATGCAAGCGCCTGTCCCATTTTCCCGGAGGAATGATTGCCGATAAAACGTACGGGATCTATCCGTTCGTGTGTGGGACCTGCTGTAATCAGCACTTTCTTCCCTTTAAGCTGTTGGGTATGGAAAAAGAAATGTTCCAGTTCCTTTAAAATTTCTTCCGGTTCCGCCATTCTTCCGTCTCCGGTAAGACCGCTTGCCAGCGGACCGTTTCCTACCTGTAAAATGCGAACCCCGAAACTTTCCAGTTTTGTAAGATTGTTTTTAGTAGTGGGATGGTGCCACATATCCTCATCCATGGCAGGCGCCACCATTACAGGGCATGTAGCGGAAAGCCAGGTGGCCAGCAAAAGGTTATCGCATTGCCCGGTAGCCATCTTAGCAAGTGTATTACAACTTAACGGTGCAACCACCATGATATCGGCCCAGCGGCCCAGCATCACATGGTTGGACCAGGAGGCGTTGTCGGCCAGTTCTACCAAAACCTGGTTTCCGGCAAGCGTGGAAAGCGTAAGCGGCGAAACAAAGTCTCTGGCAGCAGGCGTCATTACAATTTTTACCTCAGCTCCGGATTTCGTGAGCAACCGGGTGAGGAGAATGATTTTGTAAGCGGCAATGGAGCCGGAGATTCCTAGTAATATTTTTTTGCCTTGAAACATGTGGGTGAGGCTTAAAACAAAAAAGCGGCCGGGAAGGCCGCTTGAAATTAGTTATTATATCGTAAATGAAATCAAAAAATCAACTGAACAGGTCGTCGTTGTTCTTCCTGTGGTAGATTTTTTCGTCCATGAACTCCTGTGTGGCGAGCAACGCAGGATTAGGCATTCTTTCATACGCACGGGAAATTTCAATCTGCTCCTTGTTTTCGTGAATCTCTTCGAGGCTATCAGTATGGCTTGCGAACTCTTCCAGTTTGTTGTGCAGTTCTTCTTTCAGCGCAATATTGATCTGGTTGGCTCTTTTAGCGATGATCGTGATAGACTCGTATAAGTTACCGGTTCTGTTCTTGATTTCGAGCAGACTTTTGGTTTCCACCACGTTGCTGGTATTAGCGCCCAGTTGTCTTCTTAACTTGCTCATTTGTAACTGCGTTTATATTATTTTGGGACAAAGTTAAATATCTTTTTGCTTCCGGCAATAACTTACTCTCCGGGAAGCGGTCGGTAAAGTCGTTCACTTCACCGATTACCTGTTCAAAACGTTCTCTTTTTTTCTCCGGGATACTCATTGAAGCGAACTGATAATACGATTTAATTACCTGTATCTTGTATTCTTCACTTTTATAAGAATCGGGGAAATTATTCATCAATGCAGTATACGCAATACCTGCAGCCCTGTACTGTCCTACATTGTAATACAATTCAGCATTTCTGTATTCTTTCAGTTCCAGTTTAGCCCGGCATTCATCGATAATGGTTGTTGCTTCTTTCACTTTTTCCGAACCGGGGTGCGTATTGATGAAAGTCTGCATCATATTCATGGCCTTATACGTATTGGCCTGATCCAGTTCAACCTTTGGAGACTGTTTGTAGTAGCTGAATGCGCGCATAAAATCCATTTCTTCAGCGCGAGGAGAGGTAGGAAACACTTCGAGGAAGCCTTTAAAATAGTTTTCAGCGCTCAGGTAATCGCGCATGTTGTAAAAACTGTAGGCGAATTTATAGTAGAGGTCTTCAAACTTTTCTGTTCCTTTAAAAACAGGAAACAGCTCCTCATAAAGTTGCTGGGCGTAGTAATACTTTTTCTTTTCGAAGTAAGTATCGGCCATTTTGAGTTTGTACTCATAGTCGGTACTTTTCTGCACCTTACTGAATTTGGAGCAGGAGCTGAATAAGAGAACGGCCGCAAGAAGACAGAAGAATGATCTCATAAAGTCGGCAAAGTTAAAATATTTCTTCAAATATGTGTGAAAATCCGTGGTGAACGGGTTCTTCTGCCGTTAATTAAATGATAAAAAGCCCTCCTTTAAAGGAGGGCTTTTGTATGAGAGGCAAAAAGTGTGCTTATTTTCTTCTCAGATTGGGGTGCGGAGCAGGCACGTTGTTGGGTCCTTCTTCGTTAGAACCGTCGCGCAGGTCCACAGTGTTGGGGTCGCCACCAGCTTCACCGTATTTGAATACGAAGCGGTCGTTGCTGATACCTTCTTTCTCAACGAGGTAGTTGATAACAGCGTTTACACGATCCCAGCTCAGTTGTTGAGCAGATTTGTTGGCATCTCCGTAACCAACCACAGCAACTTTACAGTTGGGGTTATTGCGGATTTTAGCAGCTACACCGGCGAGAACAGCTTGTGCGTCCTGGCTCAGTTTAACGTTTCTGCCAGTGAAAGATACGCTTGGCAGATCACCGATACCGCAACCGCCGAAGTTACCTTTAGCGATCAGGTCTCTGAGTTCAGCGCAGCAGGCTGGCTCTGGGCATTTACCTACACCGTCAGCGTCAACAGGCTGGCATTGTGTTGGGGTAACCAGTTCTTTGTCTTTGTAGTCAGGTACACCGTCACCATCTGTATCGCGGCTAACACCGTGAGAATCAACGGGAGCACCGGCAGGCGTGTTGGGTTCCTGATCGAACTGATCGGTAACACCGTCGCCGTCAGCATCGTCCAATACTGGCTTGGGCAGCTTCATGTGGCGTGGAGCGTTGATTTCGTTGTAAGCGTAATCCAGCGGATTCAGCCACCACAATGGTGCTACACGTTTAGTGGCACTTCCGATGTTGAAGTTCAGACCTACGCTGAAAAAGTTCATGAAGTCCTTATCGGGCGTAAGAATGTTGTTGGCAACACCAACGTTTTGGAAACGCTGACCGTCAAGCAGGTCATCACCAGTGAAGGTCAGGCGATCTTCAAAGGCCAGGCTCACGCGCTTACCGAGACGGAAAGCCATACCCAGACCAACTGTAGCGGAAGGGTTGAATCTTTCTTTGAAGAGTTCACCTTCGTTGTCGTTTTCAGCTTTAGTTTCGTAATCTCCGTCTAGCAGATCCTTCAGGGCATCTTTAGTATCTTTTCTATTGTCATAATTGTTGCCATTTATGCTGGAAAAGTTATAAAGCGCATTGCCGTTGAGCAGATCCTGATAGGTTTTGGAGATAGTTCCACCTATACCACCGAAGATATAACCAATGAAGTTAGATTGCTTCTTGTGGAAACGGATATTATTGAAAGTTACAACACCCTGGATACCAAGATCCTGTACACGGGTTCTGTAGTTGTCAAATGCGGTAGGGTTAGCTCCCTGACCATAACCTACACCCCTTTGCGAAGTGGAGAAGCCTGCAGTTCTTTCTTTCCAGTTCAATCCTTTACCCATACCCCACATGTATTCCATACGAAGGGCGAATACATAACCGAGGTCTTTTTTAACGTGAACACCGAAACCTGGTGTAGGCAGCACGGAAGGAACATCACCAATGATGTTGAACAAGCCACCTTTCACACCAAATTCCCACTGGCTCCTCGGCTTGGCGGGGAAGCTGTAAGAATTGTTCATGAATTCGTTGTGCTGAGGAAGTCTTTTTGCAGGAATAACAGAGGAGTCCATCACATCATACCCTGTGCCGGATTTCTCCTGGGCAAAGGACCCTGATGTAACGAGGCACAAAAGCCCGAATAAAAATTTGTACTTTTTGCTTACCATAACTTATTATTGTTAAGTGTTTAAAAATGGGCCATTTAGTTCGGCAAAAATATATATAGTACCTTAATTACCAAATTTTTTGTTGACTAACAAGGCTCTACGCAATTTTTATACCCGCTTTCAGCAACTTTACCACTAACTTGCAGCACGGTCATCCCTAACAGGCACAAATACATGAAACTGGCAAAATCGGTCATACAGGAAGAACTGAAAGTGTTCGAAAAGGAGTTTGAGCTCGCGGTTAAAAGCAGGATCGCGCTGTTAGACAGGATCATGCAGTATATCGTAAAGCGGAAAGGTAAGCAACTCCGGCCAATGTTCGTATTATTATCTGCCAGGCTCTGTGGAGAAGTAACACCCGCAGGATACCGTGCCGCCTCCCTGGTAGAACTGCTCCATACAGCAACACTGGTACACGATGATGTGGTAGACGATTCCATGGAAAGAAGGGGCTTTTTCTCTATTAATGCATTGTGGAAGAATAAGATAGCGGTTCTCGTAGGGGATTATTTGTTGTCAAAAGGCCTGCTGCTTTCCCTCGATAACCACGACTTTCGGGTGCTGCAAATCCTCTCCGAAGCCGTCCGGAAAATGAGCGAGGGGGAACTTCTTCAAATGGAAAAAGCCAGAAACCTCAACCTCCGGGAAGATATTTATTTCGAGATTATCACCAATAAAACAGCCTCTCTCCTCGCCTCCTCCTGCGCCGCAGGTGCCTACGCTTCTTCTGGCGGAGACGAAGCGCTCACCGACAGAATGCGGGCGTTCGGGGAAAAAGTAGGCATCGCTTTCCAGATCAAAGACGACCTTTTCGATTACGGAAAAGAAGACGTGGGGAAACCTACCGGAAACGATATTAAGGAGAAAAAACTCACTTTACCCCTTATTTATACACTGAATACCGTTGCTCCTCCCCTTCGGAAAGAACTGATTTACCTGATTAAAAACCACAATACCGACCGGGACAAGGTGGATTATATCATGAAAGTGGTGCAGGAATCGGGTGGAATTGCTTACGCCGCAAAAAAAATGGAGCAGTACCGGGATGAGGCGCTCGAATTGTTGCATTTATTCCCCAAAACAGATGTAAGGGATGCACTGGAAGAATTGGTCAGGTATACAACTGACCGCTCCTATTGATTGAATTTTGTCCTTCAGGTAGCTATAAATAAAAACAGCGACCATTAAAAAATGGCCGCTGCGCTATTAATTATACTAGTTTTATTATTGCTTCCCCATCAACTCCACACTCCTGTTAATGAATGCGGTCAGGTCGTTGCCTTTGAGCAATCCCTGCGACAGCAGGGCAAGGTCTGCCAGGTTACGTACCTGCTTTTCTTTCACCGGTGCCTGCTCCTCGGCAAGTATCTGCTGGTAAATCGGGTGGTTGCCGTTGACGGTGAGGGTTACTTCATCCGGCATGGCAGCATAGAATCCGCCCATTTGTCCGTTAATGGCGGCCATATCTTTCATACGACGCATAAACTCCGGGCGGGTGGCCACAACGGGCGCTGATTCTGGAGAAAGTCCTTTTACCTCAACAGAAACATGGAGTTGATCCAGTTTCAGGTCGAAAAGCGTTTTCAGTTGGGTAGACTGCTCTTCTGTTAAAACAGAAGTATTGCCTTCTGACTTATCTACCAGGTTATCTGCGATATCCGAATCCACGCGTGTAAAGGTGACATCGTTCCACTTCATCTCCATATTGTTGATGAAGGCCGCATCCACGATGGTTTCCATTTTCACCACGATATAACCTTTGGCTTTGGCCGCCTGTATATAACTGTCTTGCTGAACAGGACTGGTGGTGTACAGGATTACGGTTTTACCATCCTTGTTTTTCTGAAGGGTTTCCGCCGCCATTTTATATTCTTCCAACGTGTAGAATTTCTCGTTGTCCACATCCTGTAACAGATGGAACTTCGCCGCTTTGTCGAGGAACTTATCATCGGTCATCATGCCGTACTTCACGAACAGCCCGATATGTTCCCATTTTTCTTCAAATTCCTTACGGTCTTTGTTGAACATTTCCTCCAGCTTATCAGCCACCTTCTTCGTGATGTGGTTGTTGATCTTCCGCACATTGGGGTCGCCCTGGAGGTAACTGCGGCTCACGTTCAGTGGGATATCAGGAGAATCGATTACACCATGAAGCAGCATCAGGAATTCTGGCACGATGTCCTTCACTTCATCGGTCACAAAAACCTGGTTGGAGTAAAGCTGGATTTTATCTTTCTGGATTTCGTAGCTCTGCTTGATTTTGGGGAAATAGAGAATACCAGTTAAGTTAAACGGATAATCCACATTGAGATGAATCCAGAACAATGGCGGTTCTCCGAAGGGATAAAGTTCCCGGTAAAAATTCTGGTAATCTTCTGTGGTAAGGTCTGAAGGTTTGCGTGTCCACGCAGGTTGAATATTGTTGATCTGTTTGTCTTCAAAGAAGATGGGCACAGGCAGGAACTTACAGAACTTTTCGAGGATGCTCCGGATGCGGCCGGCTTCCAGGAACTCTTCACTTTCCTCATTGATGTGCATCACGATATCGGTTCCGCGGAATTCCCTTTGTGACGGCTCTAAAGTATATTCCGGACTTCCGTCGCAACTCCATTTCACGGCTTCCGCTCCTTCCCTGAAACTTTGTGTGATCACATCCACATGTTTGCTCACCATAAAGGAGGAGTAGAAACCAAGTCCGAAATGACCGATGATGTTGGCTTCGTTTTGTCCTTTGTATTTATTGAGGAATTCTTCAGCGCCGCTGAAAGCCACCTGGTTGATGTACCTGTCCACCTCTTCGGCGGTCATACCCACACCCCGGTCGGAGATCGTGAGTGTTTTGGCTTCGGTATCAATCTTAACGTCGATGCGCAATTCCCCCAGTTCACCTTTCGCCTCTCCAATGGAGGAAAGGGTTTTGAGTTTCTGGGTAGCGTCTACCGCGTTACTAACGAGTTCCCGCACGAAAATTTCGTGATCGCTGTACAGGAACTTTTTGATGATGGGAAAAATGTTCTCGGTTTGAACCCGGATCGCACCTTTTTGCATAGCAACGATATTTTTTGACCCTTCGGGGTTCAAAGAAAGTGCCAGCGGACGCGAAACTGCCAAATTTGCGGAACTGCCGTTAAATAAGGTCTTTCAGGCGGTCAACAACCTGGTCGATCTCTTCCTTCGTGTTATTTTTACTGAAGGAGAAGCGCACCGTAACCTGGTTGGGGTTGTTGTTGATGGCCCTGATCACGTGAGATCCCTGCTCCGCGCCTGAGGTACAGGCGCTGCCGCCGGAAGCGCAGATGTTGTTGATATCAAGGTTGAAAAGCAGTAATTCGGATTTTTCTGTTTTAGGGAAGCTTACGCTCAGTACAGTGTACAGACTTCTGCCCACCGGATCACCGTTAAAGCCCACGCCTTTCACGTGTTTCTTCAGTTGCTCCATCATGTAGAACTTCAGTTCCTGGATATAGGCACTTTCCTGTTCAAAATTATCCATCGCCATTTCCAGCGCACGCGCGAATCCTACGATACCGTAAAGGTTTTCAGTACCCGCGCGCATATTTCTTTCCTGGGACCCGCCATGGATGAAAGGTTTGATCTTCACGTTCTCATTCACATAAAGCAGCCCGACACCTTTGGGACCGTGAAACTTATGTCCCGCGCCTGTAATAAAGTGCACTGGGGTATTCCGCAGATCGAAGGGATAGTGCCCCACCGTCTGAACGGTATCGCTGTGGAAGATGGCACTGTACATTTTACAGAGGTTGCCCACTGCATGCAGGTCAAGCACATTACCAATCTCGTTGTTGGCGTGCATCAGTGTAACGAGGCATTTTTCTTCGCTGGAAGCGAGTATTCTTTCGAGGTCCTCCAGGTCAACATGACCGTTCGGAAGCAGCTTCACGTAAGAAAGCGCCGCTTCACCTGAGTGGTAGAGGTGTTCAACGGTATGCAGGGTAGCATGGTGCTCGATGGGAGAAGTGATGATGTGCCTGCAATTCAGGTCACGAACGGCGGAGCCGATGGCGGTGTTGGAGCTTTCAGTGCCACCGCTGGTAAAGAAAATTTCCGCCGGGTGTGCATGCAACAACTTGGCTACAGATTTACGGGCATTTTCCACGGCCAGTCGGCTTTCTCTTCCATAAGAATAAATAGAGGAAGGGTTGCCGAATTTCTCCGTAAGATAGGGCATCATGGCGTCCAGAACGTTGGGGTCCAATGATGTGGTGGCGGCGTTGTCTAAGTAAATCCTTTGCACTGTTGTTTGATTTTAATGCACTTGCGTATCTGTAAAATTGCGGAAAATATGTGGAATAACAGGTTTGCCAACTGTTTCAATCGACAAACCTGCGTATTTTTTACATAAACTCCTTGATATCCTGCATTAACCGGAGGGCAATATTATTGGCCGTTGTCTCAAAATTACTTTCTGCGTAAATACGGATAATAGGCTCCGTATTGGAGGTGCGGAGGTGTACCCAATCGTTGTCGAATTCTATCTTCAGCCCATCCTCCTGGTTGATCGGCTGGTTCTTGTATTTGGCGCTGATCTTTCCAAAAATAGACGCCACATTAAAGCCTTGTTCCAGCTCAATCTTGTTCTTGGAAATAAAGTAATCCGGGTATTTTCCACGGAAAGACTTAGTTCCATTGGGATGTTCCGCCAGGGCGCTCAGGAAAAGTCCGATCCCGATCAGTGCATCCCTGCCATAATGGAAATCGGGCACAATAATGCCGCCGTTCCCTTCACCGCCAATCACCGCGCTCACTTCCTTCATTTTCTTCACCACATTTACCTCTCCTACGGCTGAAGGATAATACTTGCCGCCATGCGACAGGGTCACTTCCTTGAGCGCCTTTGTGGACGACATATTGGATACGGTATTTCCTTTCCGGTGCTTCAGTATATAATCGGCCACGGCCACCAGCGTGTATTCTTCTCCGAACATTGTTCCATCTTCACAAACAAAGCAAAGGCGGTCCACATCGGGGTCCACGGCAATACCGAGGTCGTATCCGCCTTTCTTCACCTCATTGCTGAGCGCAACCAGGTTTTCTGGTAAAGGTTCAGGATTGTGGGCGAATTTCCCGTTCACTTCTTCGTGCAATACTTTTACATCCGTAACGCCCAGTGCTTTCAGCAGCGGCGGCACAAAAAGCGCTCCGGTGGAATTGATCGCGTCCACCACCACACGGAACTTACGTTTGCCTATGGCTTCCGCGTCCACCAGGGGGTAATTCAGGATGGCGTCAATATGGTATTGCATGTATTTATCGGTGGTTTCCAACTGACCGAGTTTGTCCACCTGTGCAAAAACATAATCATCATTCGCGGCCTTTTCCAATACCATTGCCCCTTCTTCCGCACTGATGAATTCACCTACTTCATTCAGCAATTTCAGCGCGTTCCATTCCTTGGGGTTATGGCTGGCAGTAAGAATGATGCCGCCTGCAGCCTTTTCAGCCGGAACAGCCATTTCCACTGTTGGCGTGGTGGAAAGTCCGAGGTCCACCACATCAAGCCCCAGCGCATTGAGGGTACTCACCACCAGGTTGCGTACCAGTTCGCCGCTGATGCGTCCGTCGCGGCCGATCACTACCTTACGCGATCCGCCTTTAGCCGCCAGCATAGTGCCGTAAGCCGCTGTAAATTTTACTACATCGATGGGTGAAAGGGTGTCGCCGGGTCTTCCGCCGATCGTTCCCCTGATCCCTGAAATACTTTTGATTAGTGCCACGTTGTATCCGGTTTTGTGCAACAAAAATAAGGGAAAGGAAAGTAGTAAGAACAGCCCAGAAGCACACAACCGATTGCCGAAGATTTTTGAGGAATGTTGAATTTTAGATTTTGGATTATGAATTAGTAGCGGCAATTTTGGCGGAATGGATGGCGGGAAAAGATGCTGCTCAGCAATGCGCCGCTCGCGGAAAAGTCATTCAACATTCAAAATTCTAAATTCTAAATTATAATGGCTGAATGGTTTGAAGCGTGGTTCAATACCCCCTATTATCACAAGTTATATATTGAAAGAGATGAGCAGGAAGCTGCCGCTTTTATCACCAAGCTCATCGATTACCTGAAGCCTCAAGCAGGTGCCAGGATGCTGGACATCGCCTGCGGAAAGGGTCGCCACGCCAAACAACTGGCAGATGCAGGTTATGATGTAACCGGCATTGATATTTCTCCTGACAGTATTGCGGAGGCGCAACTCCTGGAACACGACCAATTGCGGTTTTATGTACACGATATGCGCCTGCCCTTTCTCATCAACTACTTTCAGTTCGCCTTTAACTTCTTCACCAGCTTCGGATATTTCCGCACCCGGAGAGAGCATTCCAATGCGATCCGTACCATTGCGCAATCATTGCAGCCGGGAGGAAAATTCCTGATCGACTACCTGAATACACCTTTTGTGGCCGAAAGACTTGTTCCGGCTGAAACTAAAACCATTGGCACCACCGTGTACAACATCAAAAGATGGATGGCCGATGCGCATTTTTACAAAGAAATCCACGTAACCGACCCGGCGCTTTCTACCCCAATACAGTTCACGGAAAGAGTGGCCGCGTTTTCGAAGGACGACCTCACCGGCATGTTGAACAAACACGGACTGGTTGTAAGCGATGTTTTCGGCGATTACCTTTTTAACGACTGGAACGAACAACACTCTCCCAGGCTAATCCTCATCGCGGAAAAACAATAACCGATCTTATGAAATACGCGTGTGCCTTCAGTATTTTCTTCCTGTTCTCCTGTGGAAATGAAGCTACCCGGCCAAACGCGATCGCCATACAGGATTCTTCCCCCATCAATCTGCGCATAAACGGCGCCGTTTCCTGCACAGCGGGCATGAACAGCAGCGACAGTACTGTTTTCATGAATGGTGGCGGTATTGCTTTCGAAGAAACGATTGAAGACAGTGCCCGGCCTTCAGCAATACAAAAAGGCATGGTATGGATACCGGGTGGACTGTTCAGCATGGGTTCCGTTAATCCTTCCGGTATGCAGCAAGGCGGCAGCGAACCCATGCACGACGCGCGACCTGTGCACCGCGTTCAACTGCAGGGCTTCTGGATGGATGCACACGAAGTAACCAACGCGCAATTTGCGGCCTTTGTAAAAGCAACGGGTTATGTTACTGTGGCGGAGCAAAAACCCGATCCTGCGGAATTTCCCGGTGTACCGGCCGATAAACTGGTGGCAGGCTCCGTTGTATTCACGCCTACCGCGCAAAAAGTTTCCCTGCAGGATCATCTCCAATGGTGGCAGTACGTTCCCGGCGCCAATTGGCAGTATCCTGAAGGCCAGGGTTCATCCATCAAAGGAAAAGAAGACCTGCCCGTGGTGCACATCGCATGGGAAGATGCCGCCGCTTACGCGAAGTGGGCAGACAAAAGATTGCCCACCGAAGCGGAATGGGAATTCGCAGCACGTGGCGGTAAAACAGGTAACCTATATGCCTGGGGTAATAATTTTACGGTGAACGGCAAACAGATGGCCAATACTTTCCAGGGTTCTTTCCCGAACCGGGATGAGGGAAAAGATGGATTTAAAAGCATCGCTCCTGTTGGGCAATACCCGCCAAATGGATACGGACTTTATGATATGAGCGGAAACGTATGGGAATGGTGCGCAGACTGGTACAGGCACGATTACTATGCTTCACTAACGGAGGCTGTCAGCCGAAATCCGTCGGGGCCGGAAGACGCGTTTGATCCGGCTGAACCCGGGCTGAAAAAAAAGGTGCAGCGCGGCGGCTCCTATCTTTGTACCGATGAATACTGCACCCGTTACATGGTGGGCACACGGGGAAAAGGAGAATACCGTTCGGCCACCAGCCATGTGGGATTCCGTTGTGTAAAAGACCGTTGATGCACTGTAAACAGGATAGTTCAGTGGTTAATTTCGTGCTTTCAACCGTATATAGGTTCGAACGGAACACATTGATAATAAAAAGATAACCAGCGGGTTTTCCACAAAATTCCTCCCTCAGGTTAGCCGCAACTCCGTATTTTTACAGTTATGACACTTATGGATGCATCCGCACCAGGGGCCTTTTGGAGTGGCCCGCTGGCCCGGCTCGACCAGGAATTATTTCATCTGCTGAACGGGAAATGGCACAACAGTTTCCTCGATTCGTTTCTCCCGTACATGAGAGAATCCATTATCTGGATCCCACTGTACCTTTTCCTGTTCGTGCTGGCCTTGAGCAATTTCGGGAAGAAAGGACTGGGCTGGATCGTATTCGCCATTCTTACCGCTGCGCTTACGGATATTGTTTCCAGTGGCATCATCAAAGAATTGATTCCGCGTTTCCGGCCATGCAACGACCCGCAACTCGCGCACAGTGTGCGTTTCCTGGTACTGAACTGTCCAAAAAATTCCAGCTTCACTTCCTCCCACGCTGCCAGCCATTTCGGTGCGGCCATGTTCATTTTCCAGACCTACCGCTACATCTGGAACAAAGCCTGGATCGCATTTCTCTGGGCCGGCATGATCTCTTATGCGCAGGTTTATGTGGGCGTGCATTTCCCACTCGACATCCTTTGCGGCGCCCTGGTTGGTTGCGGGATCGGATGGGGCACTTCGTTGATTTTTAACAGACAGATAGGATTGCGTACCTTCGACAAACTTTCAACCCAATCATGATCGAAATATTTATACTGATCGGCCTCGTTATTGTGAACGGTTTGTTCTCGATGGCCGAGATAGCCCTTGTTTCCGCACGAAAAGCCCGCCTTGAAGCCCAGGCCAATAAAGGCGATAAGCAGGCCCGTGAGGCTCTGAACCTGGCCAACCATCCCGATACATTCCTGTCAACGGTGCAAATCGGAATCACCCTGATCGGCATCTTAACCGGTATCTTCTCAGGCGAAAACATCAAAGACGATGTGCTGGCGTTCCTGGGCAGGTTCCCTGCGCTGGCGCCTTACGCCAATGCGATCGCCACCACGATTATCGTAATCTTCGTGACCTATTTGTCTTTAGTGCTGGGAGAACTGGTACCCAAAAGGATTGGCCTTTCCAACCCGGAACGCATTGCCAAAAGCGTGGCAGGCCCCATGAAAGTGATCAGCATCATCACTCACCCGTTTATTGTATTGCTCACCAAATCTACCGGTCTTATTACCTCCCTACTGCGCATCAAAACGAATGAAAGTCAGGTAACGGAAGAAGAGATCAAAGCCATGATCAATGAGGGAACTGAACACGGCGCCATTGAAGAAGCTGAGCAGGAAATTATTGAAAGAGTGTTCCACCTGGGTGATAGAAATATTACTTCCCTCATGACGCACCGCAGCGACATCGTATGGTTTGATATCAATGATACGGAAGCCTCTATCCGCGAAAAGATCATGGAAGACCCCCATTCCATTTACCCGGTATGCGAAGGGCAGATCGATGAGATCAAAGGTTTCGTATCGCTGAAAGATATGTACGTTTCCAACGACCTTACGCAATTCAAACACCTGATGCGTCCCGCACTGTTCGTGCCCGAAAACAATACCGCCTACCAGGTGCTCGAAAAATTCAAACAGGCCAAAGCGCATTCCTGCTTTGTGGTGGATGAATATGGTACTTTACTCGGCATGATTACGCTGAACGATATTCTCGAAGCCATCGTGGGCGATATCAATGAACCCGATTATGAAGATTATGAAATCGTGGAAAGAGAAGACGGCACCTTCCTCGTTGATGCACAACTCCCGTTCTACGACTTTTTAAGGCGTTTCGAAAAAACGGAATGGATGAACGAAGGAGAACACGAATTTGATACACTCGCCGGTTTCCTGCTCCACGAACTGGAACATATTCCCGTTACCGGTGAAACCATGGAATGGAAAGGGTTTCGCTTTGAGGTGATAGATATGGACGGGCATAGAATTGATAAGATACTGGTGAGTATTTCAGAGGAGTTGCGGAGTGAGATGGAATAGGAAGTTTCAATTTCACGCAAAGACGCAAGGGAGCAAGGACGCAAAGCGTTGATTGGTTGGTGGGAGGTTTTCTTGATGAGATTTTTATTGCTCGCA
>CAMLRX010000068.1 GCA_946482545.1 uncultured Flavihumibacter sp.
ATGTTCTCCGGAACCGGTTTCTGGGATACCTTCCGCGCATTGTATCCTTTCCTTAACCTGATGTACCCCGCTATCAATAAAGAGATGCAGGAGGGGTTGCTGAATGCGTACAAAGAAGGCGGGTTCCTGCCAGAATGGTCCGCGCCCGGTTTCAGGAACATTATGATCGGTAATAACTCCGCTTCTGTGGTTTCTGATGCTTACATGAAAGGGCTGAGAGGATACGATATTGAAAAACTGTACGAAGCTTTGCAGAACGGTGCCAACAATGAAGGTCCGATGACGGCCGTTGGGAGAAAAGGCGTGCAGTATTACAACGAACTCGGTTATGTGCCTTACGATGTAAAGATTAATGAGAACGCAGCACGTACGCTTGAATACGCTTACGATGATTTTACCATCTGGCAACTTGCTAAAGCCCTGAAACGTCCACAGGCGGAGATCGATCTGTATAAGAAACGTGCGATGAACTATAAGAACCTGTTCGATCCTGAATCCAAACTGATGCGCGGAAAGAACAAGGATGGGAAGTTCCAGTCGCCGTTCAACCCGTTCAAATGGGGTGATGCGTTCACGGAAGGAAATTCCTGGCACTACAGTTGGTCCGTTTTCCAGGATATTGAAGGATTGAAGCAACTCATGGGTGGCGATAAATCTTTCATCGGCATGCTGGATTCGGTATTCAATATGCCTCCGGTATTCGACGATTCCTATTATGGTGGTACCATTCACGAGATCCGTGAAATGCAAATCATGAATATGGGGCAATACGCGCACGGCAATCAACCCATTCAACACATGATTTACCTGTACAACTATACTTCAGCGCCCTGGAAAACGCAGTACTGGGTGCGTGAAGCGATGAACAAATTGTACAACCCCAATCCTGATGGCTATTGCGGTGATGAAGACAACGGACAGACCTCAGCCTGGTACGTGTTCTCCGCGATGGGCTTTTATCCTGTTTGTCCGGGTACCACGCAATATGTATTGGGCGCGCCACTCTTCAGCAAAATCACGCTGCAGCCGGAAGCCGGGAAAAAACTGGTGATTGAAGCGCCGGGAAATTCAGATAAAGCGATCTATGTGCAGGATTTGAAACTGAATGGCGCTCCGTACACGAAGAACTGGATGGATCATTTTGAACTGATGAAAGGCGGTAACATCCGTTTCCAGATGGGTACATCACCTAAAAAAGACAGAGGTACGGCGCAATCAGCCTGGCCGTACTCTATGAGTTTGGATAAGTAGAAAACAGGTTGAGTCGAATTTTGAATGGCCCCTTCGGAAACGAAGGGGTTTTTTTATAACGTTTTGTGTAAAGGAGCGAAAGCCAGCATCTGAGTTTGAAAAACTGCTATGAAACAGCTACAGCTTGTATTGCTTACTCTTTTAGGTTTTTCGCTCCAGGCCCAGCAATTGTCACCGAAAGAGCTGGAGAAAATCGTAGATGCGACTTCTTCTGAAGCCATCCGCAACATATTGGTACCAATCGGGTATCAACCAAAAATTGAGGACGGTACGTTATACTGGAACTATCAGAATGGAGCTTCAGATATTCTGGTTGTTGCTTCAGTAAGAAAACGGTATACGCCAAATGGAAATACTACATTCAACCTGTATGATCCATTTCATTACAAGAAACTTATTGAGGACCTGCTGAACAGGCATTATGTGCTTAAAGGGGTTGAAGTGAGAAGCAAAAGGACCTGGCTCGTTTTCAGGAACGAAAATTATACATTCAGGCTGGCTGAAATTTCCCAGGAGGGTAATCCCGGCACCTACGAGATTAATATGTCCAGGGAATAAGTTTATTGCTCCGCAAGCCTTCTTCCCAGCACCGTGGTGCCCAATCCAAGTATTGCCACTGTAATAAATGACCATCTTAAACTGGCGACTTCAGCGATGAACCCAATAATTGGTGGTCCGATCAAAAAGCCCAGGAACCCTATGGAAGATACGGCGGCAAGTGCCACACCGGGCAACATGGTGGTGGATTTCCCAGCCTGGCTATAAGCCAGTGGTACTACGGAAGATGTTCCCAGTCCAACAAGTAGGAAGCCGCAGGTGGCCGCAAAAATAGTGGGGATGGCCACTGCAAGCCCCATGCCCGCGAGAATGAGCAGGCCACTCATTTGAAGAATGCGTGTATTGCCGAAACGCGTCACCAGGAAATCAGCGGCGAAGCGTCCTCCGGCCATGGTGGTCATGAACGCCACATAGCCGAGCCGGGTGATTTCAGTAGGCGCGTTCACTACTTTTTCGAAATAGATGCCGCTCCAGTCGAACATGGTTCCTTCGCAGATCATGCTGGCGAAAGCGATCATGCCGAGGGTGAATATCTTTTTATCGGGTTTCACGAATATCTTCCTTTTGGCGCTTCCGGCGTTCGCCGCATCGCGGGGTAGAATGTATTTATGCGCCACCGCAAGCAATACCAGCGTAATGAGGTAGATGATGCAGAAATGCCTGAACGGTGAAATATGATCGGCCACCATAAAGCTGCTGATAACGCCGCCGGTAAAGCCCGCAAGACTCCACAAACCGTGGAAAGAAGCCATGATGCTGCGGCGGTAAATCCTTTCAACACCTACGCCCTGTGTATTTACACTGATATTGCAGAGGTTGCCGCACATCCCGAAAATGAACAATCCCAGCGTAAGCTGCCATACCTGTGTTACCGTGCCCAGTGCTACCAGTACTGCGGGATACAGCATTGCCGCGGTAGTCAGTGTTTTTTTGCTGCTGAAACGACTCACCAGGTAGCCGGAAAGCCCCATAGCAGTGAGTTGCCCCAATGGGAGTGCGAACAATACGCCACCCAGTCCCGCATCGGAAAGATTGAGTGCATTTTTGATATCGGGGATACGGCTTGCCCAGGTCGAAAAAACGAGTCCCTGCAAAAAGAAGAACGTGCTTACGCCTACCCTGAAATAGCGTTGTGTGGTGAAAGAAAGAGAAAAATTCATGCTGCTACTGTTTTCTGCGCTAAAAAATGGCAGCAATTCGTTGCCGCAAAATTAGCAAAAAATCACTGAAACGATGGTTGGCGTATCTTTAAGTCATGGAAAGTTATCTTCAGAGTACCATTAAATTGTTCCGTTATTATAAGGAACAGGCCGATAATACCATGGCCCAGCTCGACGAACAGCAGTTGTTCTGGCAATACAATCCGCAAAGCAATGCCATCGCCACAATTGTGCGGCATGTTGCCGGTAATATGCTGAGCAGGTTTACCGATTTCCTGATTTCCGACGGAGAAAAAGACTGGCGCGACCGTGATGTGGAATTTTCCGCTGAACCGGGTTCACGCGCTACGTTACTGGCCCAGTGGGAAAAAGGATGGACCGTACTCCTGGAAACCCTTTCCGCATTAAATCAGGATGACCTGGAGAAAGTGGTGTATATCCGCAACGAGGGGCATACGGTAATCGAGGCCGTGAACAGGCAACTGGCGCATTACGCCAGTCATGTGGGACAAATTCTTTATATCGGGAAGATGGTAAAAGGGGAAAACTGGCAATACCTATCTATTCCGCCCAACCAGTCTGCACAATTCAACCAGGAAAAATTCTCGCAGGATAAAAGCAGAAAACATTTCACGGATAAGGCGTGAAAAATTATCTTGTGTGGAAATAAATTACCCCCTATGTCCCTTAGAACCCTGTGTGCGGCATTTCTTTTATGCTGCACTTTCGCAACCTTTGCCGGTCCTGGTGAAGATTCACTCGCCAATCAGTTAAAAGAATATGCCCGTTTTGCGGATTCTGTAAACGCCACTCTTAAATACCAGACGGGAAAGGTAACCCTGCCGGATGGTAAAGTATCGCTCAACGTGCCTGTCGGATTCAAGTTCCTCAACAAAGAACAAAGTCGCTTTGTACTCACAGACCTTTGGGGAAACCCGAAAGAGAGTGTTTCCGACCTGGAAGGCATGATTTTCAGAGAGGAGTCTGACCCATTCGCTGAAAACAGTTACGCCTTTATCGTAAGCTACGAGAATATGGGACACGTAAAAGACGATGATGCCGCCGATATTAATTATGATGAAATGATGCAGCAACTGCAGGAAGAGGAAAAGGCCACCAATACGGAAAGGGCCAAAAATGGCTATGAGACCCTGCACATCATTGGCTGGGCGCAGAAGCCATTCTATGATGCAAAAAACAAAGTGCTGCATTGGGCGAAGGAAATCAAATTCGGCTCATCGGATGAGCATACCCTGAATTATGAAGTAAGGCTATTGGGCCGTAATGGTGTGCTTTCCCTGAATGCCGTAAGTAGTATGAACGAGCTTCCGGCTGTAAAAAAAGATATCCCCTCCATCCTGAACATCGCGAGTTTTACCGAAGGCAATACCTATGCTGATTTTGACCCTAAAGTGGACGAGGTAGCTGCCTGGACCATCGGCGGATTGGTAGCCGGCAAGGTTTTGTTGAAAGCCGGATTTTTTGCGGTAATCCTGAAGTTTCTGGCTGCTTCATGGAAGTTCATCCTTTTGGGACTTGTTGCATTTGGTGGTGTGTTCAAGCGTTTTTTCTCCAGGAAGAAAAAAGAAGAACTTGTTCCTGCAGTTGCAACCAATGAACCTTCGCCTCCGGCCAACGAACCAGGCCAGGAGTAACCTTTATTGTTGTATATTCCGTTTTCAATAAATTTTTCTTCCGCCCTCAGGTAGAAGAAGGATTTTAAATTGATCTTCATGAAACGATGTTTGCTTTCTGCCCTCCTGTTTCTCTTGGTATCCAATGCTTTCGCGCTCTTGCGCCTTCCAGGTATTTTCTCCGACCACATGGTATTACAACGAAACAGTGTTGTGTCGGTGTGGGGTTGGAGTCAGCCCAATGAAACGGTGCGAGTAACTGCGTCCTGGCTGAAAGATACGGTTACGGTTCAGTCGAAGGAGAATGCCCGTTGGGAGGTGAAACTCACCACGCCGGAGGCGGGCGGGCCTTATGAAGTGCAGGTGATGACCCGCTACGAAAAGCTGGTGCTGAAGGATGTGCTGATTGGCGAAGTATGGCTTTGTTCCGGGCAGTCCAATATGGAATGGAACGTTTACAATGGGCTGCCGCAAATGGAAGCGGAGTTGCCCAATGCCACCAATAAGAATATCCGGTTGATGCATGTGCAGAAGAAAGGAGCAGCACATCCGCAGGAAGACCTCCGGGATACCTGGAAGGTGTGCAATCCTGAAGATGCGAAATCTTTCAGCGCCGTGGCTTATTTCCTGGCCAAAAAACTTCAGCACGAACTCAATGTGCCCATTGGTGTGATCAACGCCAGTTGGGGCGGTACCCCAGCGGAGGTTTGGACACCGGAAGCTGTGGTAATGGAAAGCCCTTTTCTGAAGGGATTCGCCACTCGGCAAAATTACAGCGTACACTGGCCCGTTGCACCGGGTGTACTTTGGAACGCGATGATCCACCCATTGGTGGGTTACAAGATTGCCGGCGCCTGCTGGTACCAGGGCGAATCGAATGTAGGAACCTGGCAGGGCTACCACCTGCTTTTTTCCGGTATGATTCAGGCCTGGCGGCAGGCATGGGGCTATGAGTTTCCTTTTTACTTTGTCCAGATCGCTCCCTATACCTACAATTCAGGGAATGCACAATCTGCGGCCCTCTTGCGTGAGCAACAGCAAAAAACACTTTCTCTTTCCTCCACCGCCATGGTAGTGGTGACTGATATCACTGACAATGTAAAAGACATTCATCCCCGCCTCAAAAAGGAGGTGGGTGATCGACTGGCCGATATCGCGCTGGCAGAAATGTACCAGCGCAAACTCGTTGATTACAAGAGTCCTGTTTTCGACTACTTTAAAGTCGAAAAGAACCGTATGCGTATTTACTTCAAGTACCTCAACGGCACACTTGTAGTGAAAGGCGCTGAAGTAACCGATCTCTTTCTTGCGGGAGCCGATGGTGTATTTTATCCAGCGAAGGGTGTGGTGGATAAAAATACATTACTCGTTTCCAGCGACAAGGTTCAGGAGCCGGTTGCCGTTCGTTTTGGCTTCACCGATACTTCCATGCCCAACTTGTTCAACAGCAAGGGGCTTCCCGTTTCCCCCTTTCGCACGGATACCTGGGAGTTGCGTTAGTGCAGCAACTGCTCCAGTAAAGGATCTGTATAATCTTCAATGAAGCCGATGATGTTATCGTACCTGCTGAATTCATCCGCAGTATGCATTGTTGTGATCACCACTGCTTTCATACCTGCGTTGGCGGCCGCTTCAACGCCTTTCGGTGCATCTTCAAATACGATACAGTTTGCAGGCTCAATATTAAGTTGCATAGCGCCTTTCAGAAACGTTTCCGGGTCGGGTTTGCTGAGTACCACATCGTCAGCGCTCACGATTACCGGGAAATACTTGTGCAGGTCCAATCCATCCAGGATAAAACTGATGTTGAATGGGATGGCCGCGGAACCTATTGCCATGGGTATTCCATTCTTTTGTGCTTTTTCAAGGAAGGTATCCAAACCATTGATAAGTTTCATGTGTTCCCGGTAAGCCGTCTGGTAGCGTTTTTCTTTTTCAACGGACCAGTGATCGATTTCTTGCGGTGTGAAAGCTTCTTTACCGAAAATGCGTTCCAGCAATTCGCTGTTTTTTCCATACATCTCTTTATCTACCTGGGCTTTTGTTAGTCCTGCCGCGAGGTCGTTGTTAAGGATATCGAACCAGCTTTTGGAATGATAAGCCATGTCATCTATGATGGTTCCGTTCAGGTCAAAAAGAAACGCTTTGTTCATCTGTTGTGTTTTGATATGGGGCAAAGGTAAAGCGGCGAAAATGGAATTGGTGCAGGATGGTGTTTTTCTATGGTTAAATACGGATGGGATTGGTAGAAAAGCACTGTATATGGTTTGTGTTTTTCACGTATGATTGAATAGTATATAAACTAAAAACCGCATCGGTTAAGATGCGGCTTGTTTTCACATGTGTCCGCGGGTATTGTCCCACTCTTGCAAAAAACGGCAAAAAAACGCATATTAAAACTATTTATTGCAATATTTTACTTATTTTACGGGTACAAACGACTGACTTATGCGATTACCCAAACTAAGCCTCTTGCTAGGCATTTTCACATTATTTATGGCAAACTGCGTTTTTGCGCAGGAAAAGGTGGTAACCGGGACGGTAATTGATGACCTTGGAACTCCGATGGAAGGGGTGACAGTGCGCATCAAGAAAAGTTCGCGTGCCACCCAAACCGGTGCTGAGGGGAGGTTCAGCATACGGGTGAATAGTACAGATGTACTTGAGTTTTCTTATGTTGGATTTTTACCTCAAGAAGCCAGAGTGGGGGACCGCTCAACGTTTTCGATTGTTTTGAAGCCTGCCGGAGCAAATCTTGGGGAGGTGGTTGTAACAGCAATGGACATTAAAAGAAGCAAACGTGAACTTGGGTTTGCCACACAAACAGTTGATGGCGATGATGTGAAAGAAACACAGCGGGAAAACTTCCTGAATAGTTTACAGGGAAGAGTTGCAGGGCTTACCGTAAATCCGACATCAGGTGCGGCAGGCGCGTCTTCCTCGCTTGTACTAAGGGGATTCAATTCGCTTTCATTAAGTAATGAGCCCCTGTATGTTGTAGATGGTGTGATTCTTGACAATCAATCAGTGGATGAGGATTCTAAAGGCGGCGCATCAATAGGCGTGGTTCAGCGTGGAGCAGGACTAACTTCTACCAATAACCAAAAAAGTGATTATATCAATCGGATGGCGGATATAAATCCGAATGATATAGAAAGCATCACTATCCTGAAAGGACCTGAAGCAACTGCTCTGTATGGTAGCCAGGCAAGTTCCGGGGCCATTGTAATCACAACTAAAAAAGGTAAATCCAATAAATTAGCTGTTCAGTATGACAACAGTTTCAGGATTCAGAAGATTACACGTTTCCCTGAAACCATTGATAAGTATGAGAATGGTGAAAATGGTGTGCCGAGTAATGTGTGGCGTTATTTCGGGCCGGAATATCCCGAAGGAACTGTGCTGTTTGACAATAAAAACTATTTCTTTAAAAACGGGTTCTCACAAACGCATAACCTTGGATTAGACTTTGGGATCAAAAAGTCAATTTTCAGGGTTTCAGGTTCTTTCTTTGATCAGGATGGAATGGTGCCCAATAACACTTACAAAAGAAATAATCTTAGAATTTCTAATACTACCAAAATAGGTAAATACATAGATATTACACCTACAGTCTCTTATATAGGAAGCGAGAACAAGAAAGTGTTGCGGAGTACGGGTGGTTTTATGATCAGCCTCCTGAGTTGGCCAAACACCGTGGATATCCGGGATTACGAAGATGAATCCGGCGGAAAGGTGCCTGTTTTCAATGCCAATCCAAATGCTGATTATGATAATCCGCTTTTTAATGTTTATAAAAACAAAAGTTATGATGAAACGGACAGGTATAACGCTTCTATAGGCATCAACATCAACCCTTATCCATGGTTATCTGTTTCAGGAAGATTCGGTTATGAGACATATAACACGTATGGATATCTTCAATACCATCCTCAATCTTATTATATTTCAGCCAGTGTAAACGGGATTCAGGATAACTGGTGGAGAAAATATAAAGGATACAACCACACGATAACGGCAACGGCAAAAAAGAAGTTCAATAAAAACTTCTCAGGAAGGTTGATGGTGGGAACTATGTGGCAGGATTATGAAACAAGTATGTATGCTGTTACCGGAAACAATTTAACCGATCCTAACCGCACGGACAGCAGCAATACGGCACCAAACACCAGAGATCGGTTGCTCAGAAATAAAATTGGAGAATACAACCTATCCCAACTCAGGCAGATCGCTTATTTCGGTGAAGCCATGTTGAGTTATAAGGACCTGGTTTACCTTACGGCTTCGCAGCGTTTTGAGCAGGCTTCCACACTCCCTTCCCAAAATAGGAATTACAATTACCCAGGAGCCAGTTTGAGCGTAATATTAAGTGATATGGTGCCTGGCATGAAGCAAGGGAATGTTGATTTCGTAAAACTTCGTGGTTCACTCGCAGGAACGGCCAGGCTGAACCTGCCTTACAGCACACAATCTATATTTGCTGATGTATCCTCCAGCGGGGGTGGGTATCAGTACGGATATACAAACAACAACCCCAATCTTGAGCCTGAAAGACAAAGCACGTTCGAGGTAGGCACAGAAGTAAGAATGTTTAACAGCCGACTCACTTTCGACTTTGCTTATTACAATACCCTTACCAAATCTCAGATCATTGAAAGTTTCCGGCTCAGTTATGGCACCGGGTATGTATTAAACACTCAGAACGCCGGAAGTACCAGGAATCAGGGCGTGGAAGCGGTGATTGGCATTGATGTTGTAAAGAAGAACAACTTCTCCTACAGAATGCAGTTTAATATGAACAGGATGTGGGGACGTGTTATCGAAATGCCGGCCAATGTATTGGAGTATTATATTGCAGATACCTGGGTGTACAGCAATACAAGGGGTGGGATAAGTTTAAATTCCCCCACTACATCCATTACGTCAGCTAACTACCTTACGAACGCAAATGGCGATATCTTAATAGATCCAGCCACGGGATTACCACTTGTAAATACTGTTTATAGTATTGTGGGAGATAGAAATCCTGATCTGCGCCTGGGTTGGAATAATCAGTTCCGGTACAAGAACTGGAGCCTGAATTTCCTTTGGGACCTAAAACTGGGTGGTGATATTTTCAATGGAACGGCAAAGTACCTGACCGCTATAGGAAGACACCCCATCACAGAAGATCGCTTCACACCAAGGATAGTTGAAGGTGTGTTACGCGACGGACTCGAAGAAACCGCGAATCCCACGAAAAACACGATCCAAATTATACCTGGTTATAATTTCAATTATTATGGCGGTAATATGCCGGATGCCTTGTTTGTTGAAAAAGATGTCAACTGGTTCAGGTTAAGAGATATTACATTAAGCTTTACTGTTCCTGAATCCCTGACTTCAAAAATTAAAGGGATTAAAAATCTGGGAATTTTCTGTACCGCAAACGATCTGGTACTGATTACGAATTATACCGGTGCTGATCCGAGTGTAAGCGGTAATAGTGCAGGAACGAGGGGTGTAGGCTCCTTTGGGTTTGATTATTCAACGGTTGCTGCTCCCGTTAGCATAAACTTTGGATTACGCGCTTCTTTTTAATATTAATCAGCTAAACGATGAAAATGAAAATTCATAATAAATGGTTACTTCCGGCAATTGCCGTTATTACGGTGATAGGCTGCTCGAAAAAGATTGATGAAGCTTATCTGAATCCCAATGCGGAAACCGTAAAGCCGATAGAGCAGCTTCTGCCTGGTTTGATCGATAACATGACTTGCAGTTATACGCCTGCTGCGGGAACAAACTATGGCACCACAAATGATGGGTTATATTTTGGTAAATACATTCAATTTTGGACAACCAATACCGCCAATAACCAGTACGACCTTATGGGAGGTGCCATTGGCGGCAGCGACCTCCTCGGAAGTGTATGGGCTATGCATTACTACGGGCAGGGGCAAAACCTTAACCGGGTAGTAGAGTGGGGGACAGAACAACAGAAATGGGATTATGTAGGAGTAGCTCATGCTATAAGAGCCTGGGGTTGGCTCACGCTTACGAGTGTTTATGGTGAAGCAATTCTTAAAGAAGCGTTCAATACCAGCCAGCGTGTATTTAACTATGATTCACAGGAAGAGATATATGGGGAAGTAAGAAGGGTGGCCCATCTTGCGCTTGAAAATTTAAACAGAACAGATGGAAACGTTAGTAAGGAGAATCTCGCGATCGGAGATAAGCTTTTTTATCAGGGCGATGTGGAAAAATGGAAGAAATTTGTGTACGCCATCCTTGCACGTTCTTTCAATCACCTGAGTAACAAAGCCGATTATAAACCTGATTCCGTGGTCAAATATTGTGACCTTGCTATCAACGATAATGTGGATAATGCTTATGCAAGGTTTACCAATGCAGGACCTGTGGGTACTTATCATTTCTGGGGACCTCAGAGGTCTAATTTCGGGGCACAAAGGCAAACTGATTTTATCGCCAACCTTATGACCGGGCAGAACGAAACATTCAACGGTGTGATGGATCCTAGGGCCTGGTATATCTTACAACCCAACCCCAATGGAACATTCACCGGCCTTCGAATTGCCCAATCTGCTACGCCTCTTGCAGTAAATGATCGTCCCAACGGTTTCTGGGGACAACGCTTCGATTCAACAGTGGCGCCCGCTAACGACAGTCGCGCGAAATATGTTTTCAGAAACGGCCCGCTGTTTCCGATTATTACTGCTGCAGAAGTCCAATTTATGAAGGCTGAAGCGCTCTACCATAAGTCTGAAAAAGCGGCTGCGCTTGCAGCCTATGAAAAAGGTATTGAATTAAGCATGAATATGCTGGCTACTGATTTTGCAACCAATGTTCCTTCTGATAAGTTGCTGACGCCATCTATGATAAGTGACTATCTGAATGAACCTACGGTGGTGCCGGTAGTTGCTGACTTTAATCTTTCACATATCATGATGCAGAAATATATAGCAATGTATGGCTATGGCGTAATTGAAACGTGGGTTGATATGAGAAGGTATAATTATACGGATCCAGAAGAAGGAACTTCACGCCAGGTTTACACCGGCTTCGAACTGCCATCTTCCTATTATGTGAACAATCTTGGTGAGCCGGTATACAGGGCAAGGCCCAGGTACAACTCAGAATACCTGTATAATATTGAAGCCCTTCAGAAGGTAGGCGGTTTAGACCTGAATTACCACACTAAAAAAATGTGGTTTTCTGAGCCATAATTTTAAAAATCAAAAATTATATCAATGCCCAGTTATAAATTTATCTCACTCGGAGTGGTGGCTACGTTGCTCTTCTCCTGTACAAAAGAATTCAGGGAACAAACACCTATGCAAGATGATCTTTCAGATTCAGCTACCATCAAAATATTCAATGCTTCAGTTTCTTCTGCCAGAAATCAACTGATCATTAATGATGTGCTAACGCTGCGCACGGTGTTCGCTTATAATTCTACCTGGCCTTCATCAGCAGCGAATACAGGCTTTGTCGTATCTCCAGGCCAGAAATCCCTTGTTGTTAAGGATTCCAGCACAGTATCAACTCAGCCCGTTCAGAATATTGCTATGGACGCTCAGGCAGGAAAATCGTATTCAGTTTTTCTATACGATACAGTAACCGCAATGAAAAATAAGTTGGTGGTTAACGATATCGTGATTCCGTCTGATACAACATCAAGGCTCAGGTTTGCGAATTTTAGTTTCAGAAGAGCGACGCCTGCTCCTGCAATAGATGTTTATTCATTCAGTCGGAAAGCGTTGATTTTTACGAATGTAGCTTTGAATGATGTCACCGGGTATATTGCTTACCCCTCTCTTACATCCGACACGCTGGCGATTCTCCCAGCCGGAACAACAGATACACTGGTTAAATTAAATGGGTATTCAACAACACCTAAACGAAGTTATACGCTGGTATTCCGTGGTGTGTACACCGTTACCGGTACGGGTGCTACAGCCAGAGGCGTTTCATCAGTTACCGACTATTAATCTTCGATAGGAAACAGCCCTTTTCGATGAAATATTAATCCCCCCAGGACCGCCCCGGCGGTCCTTTTTTATTCTCCTGCCCCCACCGCACTCTTCCCTTTCCCCAGCACGAACCTTACCGTAAACCCGAACGCCGCCGGTTCAAAAAACAATTCGGGTACCATATTCAGTTCCGGCTTCCAGTCCAGGGAAATGTTGATGGGCGCGGTTGGAAAAACATAGTCCAGTCCCACTACGCCAGCGGCGCCAACGCGGGTGCGCTTTTCAAAGGAGCCCACGTAACCGCCGCCGCCGAAATACCATTGCAGCCCCTCCGCGGCCAGCGGCTGGTGTATTTCATACAACGCGCCCACGCCATAGGGATTACCTAAGGAAATCAGTCCTTCGATGGCGCCATCTTTTGAAATGAAGTGCTTAAAAGAAAGGGAATTGTTGATGGTAGGGGCCGTGGGACTCAGCCTTACGCCTATGGCGGTTTTGTAATCCTGGGCTTTGGCAGAGCCGGAAGTGGCGATGCACAAAGTAACCGCCACGCATAACCGGAGATATGGGTTCATAAAAGGTTGTTTCCTGGTTAACAACCAAACCTGTGCCGTCATTGTTCCGGAGCCGCTAAATTGTTGTTAATTGGGGTTTTTCTTCCCCGCGAAGTTCAGCCAGGCGTAGCCGATGAAAACCGCGGCCAGCGAAGCGATCAGCGTCGCGATCTTCGAGATGTCCTGGCTTTCCACCTCACTGTAGGCCAGCATGGAGATGAAGATGGACATGGTGAAGCCAATACCCGCAAGGGCACCGATGCCTCCTAACTGAAACCAGGTGCTGCCTTTGGGTTTTTCGCCAAGGCGCAGTTTTACCGTTAGCCAACTCATGAACGTGATCCCTAATGGTTTCCCGATCACAAGTCCGGCAATGATGCCCCAGCTCAGACTGGTGCTGATAGCGCCAGCGAAATCGTTGGGGATCGGAATGGCTGTATTGGCCAGCGCGAAAATGGGGAGTATGATGAAGTTTACCGGATCGTGTAAACGGTGAACGAATGTGGAAAGGTCTTTCAGCGGCACAAAAAGTGCGAATACAACACCTGCGATGGTCGCGTGGATGCCGGAACGGAATACCACATACCAGAGCAGCAGTCCAAGTATGATGTGGATGAAATTGAACTTCATTTTGGTTTTCCCGAGGATGAACAGTGCCACACAGATGGCTGCACCGGCCAGCAGAAACTTCATTTGCACATCACCGCCGTAAAATAAGGCGATCACGAGTATTGCACCGAGGTCATCGATGATAGCCAGGGCCATCAGGAATATTTTCAGGGAAAACGGAACTTTCTTTCCGAGTAAACTGGCCACACCAAGCGAAAACGCGATATCGGTGGCCATCGGAATGCCCCAGCCATGTTGAAAACCGGTACCTGAATTGAAAAGCAGAAATATACCCGCCGGTGCCAGCATACCGCCAATGGCGGCAGAGATAGGCATAATAGATTTTTTAAAAGAGCTGAGTTCTCCGGCCAGCAATTCCCGCTTAATCTCCATGCCCACCAGAAAGAAGAAGGCGGCCATCAGCAGATCATTGATCCAGTGCAGCAACGAGTGGGGGAGATGCAGTATTTCCGGCGCATGCAGTTCCATGTTCCAGAAACCAATATACCTTTCCGCGGCGCCGCTATTGGCCAGTACCATTGAAACAATCGTACAAACAAACAGCGTTATTCCTACAGCACGGCTATCGTGTATAAACTCCAGTATCGGATTAATGAAACGCGAACGTATAATGTGTCGAACTCTACTCATAAATAATCTCATTTAATCGAAATACCTCGTGCTCCCCCAATCGCGAGGCCCGCAGGGCCGAAGCGATCTCCCCTCAACTACCACAAACCTCCTCCCAACCAGCCCCCTCTCAACCCCAAACCTCCCCAGCCAACAAACCAGCTCTTCCGCATCAATCAACGCCTCAGCCAACAACGAATTCCCCAGTCCACCAACCTACCCCTCACTCCCCAACAACTACCCCACCCCAACCAACTCCTCACCCAACTAATCAATTCTTCCTGAAAAAGCCAACCCCCTCAACTCCCACCTACTCAAACAACTCATACTTCGTTTTAGGCCTCCTCGCTTCCAGCCACCTGAAACCACGCAACCGCATCTCGGTCACGTTCACCTGCTTAATAGGCGTTTGCGTCCCCTTCGGCTGATTGATAAACGCGATCTGACTCAACTCCTTCGTCGAATCAAAACGCATATCTATCGCGTCCGCTGTCATGCGGTTGGTACCCACATAAGCGCTATCATCGTCCATCACATAATAAATGCTTTCAGCTTCTCCTTTCGCCCTTATATAATCAATATTCCCGTTAGTGAAATAAGCGTTGATGGTAAACCCTTTGATCTGGTTGTACAAATCTTTCGCCGTCTCGTTCACCGCAATGGCGTTGTTGAACACATAAGCGCGGAGGGGCTGTTTGTTCTGCGTATACAGGTACATCGTATCGCCTGATATCTGCGTTTTATTGGCCCAGGCCACCGGGTCGCGGAACATACGGAAAATAGAATCTTTCCCCGAGTAAAATAGACTGTCGCAAACGGCTTGCAGCGAATCGGAGAAAATACGCACATTGCGGTAGGCTTCAAAATAACGGGAAGCGGTATCTGAAGCGGCGGTATCTTTTTTATTTTTCAGCGAATCGGTACTTACAACGGTAAGTCCTTTTAACGTATCCGCGTTGCTGCTGTCGCGTAGTGTGGCGAGGTCCGATAGTTTTCCGGAGAACAACGTGTCGGCGGCTACATAAATTGAATCCGTTTTTTGTTTAATGATCAGCAATGGCTTTTTGGTGGCCAGTAAAGCGCCTGAGTTCCGGTTGCTGAAAAGCTGGTTGGCAAGGATGGTAATGCCTTGCGCGGTATCGATCAGTACGGCGTTTCCTTCTGCCTGACTGATCCCTGTCTTTTCATCAAAAGCAATCTTGTTACCGGTAACGGTTACGGCGCCATCTTCAATCACTGGATTCAGTCCAAACTGTGCCACCCCGTTTTTAAGATCATAATACCCTTCACTGGTGGTGATCTTTCTTTTGCTGCTGTCGATGATCTGGGTTTTGGTGATGAACCGCGCTGTTTCAGTAGTGAGATTGTAGAGCAGGGAATCTGCTTTAAGGTTGTACTGCGGGTCGTTCAGTACCACATTCCTTTTAAAATAGGCATCTTTGATGTCTGAATAATAGTAGGCTTCTTCACTGGTAAGCACCGACTTTCCATTCACTACTTTACCCCCGTTCTTATAAATGCCGATCTTCAGCGCCACATCGTATTCCAGTTCGTTGGTGGTAAGCACGGCTTTTCCGTCAGTGAGTCTTACATTTTTCTGCAGGTAAGCATACCTTCTGTCTGCATGGTAACGCAGGTAATCTCCGTAAGTATGAATGGAGTCGCCGTCGTTGATGTGAATATTGCCGAAGGCTTCCAGTTTCCGTTCTTTAATATTGTAGATGGCGCTGTCGCAGAAGAACCAGGTGCCTTCGTGGAGTGCTTTTACATGCCCTACTACAGTGCGGAATTTACTCGAATCATTGTCGGCACGATAACCCAGCCTGTCGAACGAACGCAGTTCTATATGCTTCATCGTATCCTGCACGGGGGCGAAGTACAGGTGTTGTATCGCTTTTGTATTGTCCTGGCTGCTCCACAACCAGGAGCCCAGTGCCACAATGAATGACCAGGTAAAATATTTCATCTTTTATTTAACGATCACGGTATCTCCTTTTACCGTTATGGTGTCACGATCAATGGGGGCCGGCTTCGTTAAGGGACCGGATTTTTCCTTTCTGCCGAATACGGAGAAGCTTACATACCTTTTGGGATGCATTCTCAGGTCGTCGAGTAATATGTTCAGGCTTCGGGTTGAGTTCTCCAGGTTGCGGTAAAGCTGCTGGTCGTTCAGCAACAGGCCTGCGGAGCCTTCCTTGTTGTTGAGTTTCGCCATGGCGCTGTCCAGGGAGTTCACTGAACTGTTTAAAGCGTTGATGGTGCTTTCCAGTTCTATTTCAGAAAACTTGGCCGTGGTTTTTTCTACATTCTCCAGCACATTATTAATTTTCTGCTCATTGTTGGCAAGGGTACCGGTAAAGCGTTCAACATTGTTGAGTGATTTAGCGAGCGCGCCCTGTTGCGCGTTCAGCAGTTGCTGTAGCGAGGCGGTACTGGCGGCGAGGTGCGCGATGGTGGCCCTGATGTTCTGTTGTGCACCGGGGTCCAGCGTTTGGTTGATGCCGCCCAAAGTAAGTTTGAGGGAATCCATTACACTGTTTACCCTTTCGAGGGTGGGGGCGAGGTTCTTTTTCAATTCTTCCACCACGCCGGGTTTGTTGTGTATCCCGATGGTGTCGCCGTTCTGAAGGTATTCAGTAGAAGTGCCGAGCGCGATAGAAATAGTGGTAACCCCAAGACCACCCAGACTTGGATTGATGGTGGCTTTTGAATCTTTTGGAATGAGGAGTTCTTTACTCATGCGGAGTTCCACCACCACACCACTTACATTTTTATCTTTTTCACGCATGGTAGAAACGGCGCCCACCTGCAAGCCGTTGATCATAACGGGATTTGAAGGTGCCAGTCCGTCCACATTGGGGAACTCTACGTAAAAGTTTGTCTTTTTATCGAAAAGTGAATTGCCTTTCAGAAAATTAAACCCAAGAATAAGTACCACGATGCCGATGGCCGTGAGTACGCCTATTTTGGTTTCGTTTGATATGCGCATGGGTCTGTGCTTTCCTTATTGTATGGCAACAAATGTATAAAAATTGTGCCGCACGACCGTGAAAATGCAGTTAAATCGGTGATAGTCAACTTATTTTTTAGGGAGTGTTCCCTCTTTGGATGCAGCGGGTGAGTAGGGGGAAGGTGGTTCGTTATTGATAGGAGAACCGGTTTCCACACCGCCCACCTGAGAAGACTCAAGTTCTACCTTATAACGTTTAATGGCTGTGGCGATGCATTGGGCGATCTCCTGCTGGCCGGGGTCGCTGTTCAGGTATTCTTCTTCTTCTTTGTTGGAAATGTAGCCGGTTTCTACCAGGATACTGGGCATGGCCGTGGCCTGAAGTACCCAGATACCCATAGCACGTTGCTTGATATCTCGGCTGGCGCGTCCGACTTTGCGGAATTCTTCTTCCACATGGAGCGCAAGGGTTGCGCTTCTTTTGAAAAATTGTTTGGTTTTCAGGCTGGCCATCACAATAAAATCCTGAGAGTTGGGGTCTATATCGCCGTATTTGGCCTGGTAATTCTCCTCCATCATCATGGGGGCGTTTTCACGAAGCGCAACTTCTTTATCATCGTTTTTATGAGCACCCCAGATGTATGTTTCTGTACCCTTGGCCGGGTTAGGAATATTATAATAGCGGTATTGAGGTACTTTACGGGTATATTTTTTCTTGTTCTTCCAATAAGTGGAAGTTTTATACCCGGTAAGTTCCCTCCCTTTTTTGGAAGGAGCAGAGTTTACATGAATCGAAACAAACAGGTCGCCTCTGCTTTCATTCGCGAAATCAGCGCGGGAATGCAGGTCGGGATAAATATCAGTGGTGCGGGTAAAAAGTATTTTAGTATTGGGCAATTCTTTCTTCAGCAGATCACCCAGTTTCAAACTAACAGCCAGGCATATATCTTTTTCTTTGGAAAAACTTCCCTCAGCCCCTCCATCGCTGCCCCCGTGTCCGGGGTCAATGATGATGGTGCGCAGCGCATTGGCCCTGTTGGGAGATAAATTGTTCCTGAAAGAAATCGCGGTAACAATAATGGCCACCAAAGCCAGACACAGACTGATTTTTTTAAGCATACCTAATCTTAATATTTACTTAAACCAATAACGGGGGTATCGTACACAACTTTATTCTCTTATTTTTGCCCCCACTGCATTATGAACAACCGTTGCAAAGTTAGTCCAATTTACATTTTTACGGGGATAATAGCCATGCTTTTATCTGGAATAACGCTTAAATCTACTGCGGTTGTATCCAACAACGAGCCTTTTCGTAATATTTTAACAGTCCTTCAACAGGACACAGTTCCACCGCCAACACTCAAAAGACCAACACTGCGGAACGGAGACTCTTCATTGCTCCCGGTTTCAGGCAGACTCAATGTAAAAGATACGATTCCAACAACCGGAGATTCCTTGCGCGGAAAAGATTCCGTTGTACAAAGGATAGATACACTCGATATAAAAATATCCAGGGATTCTTTGGATGCTCCCGTGAATTACCAGGCGGAGGATTCCATAGTATGGGACATCAAAAAGAACAAGGCTTATATGTATGGAAAGGGTGTGATCGAATACAAAGATGTAAACCTGACCGCCGACCGCATCAGCCTGGATCAAACCACACAACTGGTTACCGCAACTTATACTTTAGATACCGCGGGCGCCCAGGTGGGCGTGCCCAAACTGAAACAGGCGGAAACGCCTTTCACCGCGGATACCATCGTGTATAATTTCAAAACACAACGCGGCATTACAAAAACCACCTTCACCCAGCAAGGGGAAATGTATGTGGCCGGGGAGAAGATCAAAAAAGTAAATGAGAACGATTATTTCGCCCTCCGCGCCACCGTTACTACCTGTAACTATGATCATCCGCACTTCGCCTTCAAAGCCAATAAAATGAAACTGGTGAACAAGAAGCTGGCCGTTACCGGCCCTATTCACCCGGAATTTGAAGGAGTCCCCATCCCGCTGTACCTGCCATTCGGCTTATTCCCGATGTCGAAAGGTGGCAGACAATCCGGTATCCTCGCACCTACTTTTTCCACGAACGAACAGTTCGGCCTCGGATTGGAAGGACTGGGTTACTACAAAGTGCTGAATGATAACTTCGATGTAACCTTACTCACCAACGTATATTCTTATGGTGGCTGGTCGGTGAACGTTCAGCCCACCTACAGGAAACGTTACCGCTACCAGGGCGGGATGACCTTCAGGATGCAGGATTTTAAAGTGAACTTCAAAGGTGACCCGGATTATACCCAAACCAAAACCTTCAACATCACCTGGAACCACAGTGTGGATGGAAAAGCGAGACCAGGGCAAACATTTTCCGCCAGCGTGAACGCCGGTTCCACCAAATTCAACCAGTATATTCCCAATAACCCCACCGCCAACTTCAACAACAACCTCAACTCATCCATCGCCTACAGCAAAACCTGGGAAGGCGTGGCCAACCTCACGGCCAGTGCCAACCACAACCAGAACGCCGTTACCAGATTAGTACAGTTGAACCTGCCGGATATCGGGTTTACGGTAAATACCCTTTACCCGTTCCAGCGCGAAGAAATGGTGGGCCAGGCAAAATGGTATGAAAAACTCGGGGTGGGGCTGAACACCAACTTCCGCAGCATGGTGTCGTTCTACGATTCCGCGTTCAGTTTCCGCCAACTCATTGACACGTTCCAGTGGGGCGCCTCTCACAATGTGCCGATTACTTTATCGCTGCCGCCGCTGGGTCCTTTACAGATCGCGCCTTCGGTGAGTTTCGATGAAAGATGGTATGCCCAGGAATTTATCCGTCAATGGAACCCGGTAGATGGAAAAGTGGATACCATCATCAACAAAGGGTTTTATTCCGCCCGGCAGATGGCCTTCGGCCTCGGCTTCAATACCGCGATCTTCGGTACCAAGAACTTTAAGAACTCCCGGCTGGTTGCCCTGCGACACGTAATACGCCCCTCTGTTGGCCTGAACTATCGTCCCGATTTCCAAAAAGACAATTATTATACGTCCCAGGTGGATACCTCGGGAAGAGCGCAACGGTTCTCCCGTTTCGACGGCAGTATTTTCGGCGGTTTTGGTGAAGGCACTTTCGGGGGTATGAGTTTCGGCGTAGACAACAACCTGGAGATGAAAATCCGTTCCAAAAAAGATACCGGTGATGCGGCCATTAAAAAAGTGCGCCTGATCGACGGCTTCGGCTTCAACGGTTCTTACAACTTCATGGCCGATTCTTTCAAATTATCTGATATCAGTCTGTACATCCGGAGTACCCTGTTTGAAAAACTGAACATCACGGCCAACGGAAACCTGAGTCCTTACAAAGTAGATGCCCAGGGGTACCGGTTGAAAGAATACATGTGGGATGGCCGTAAATTCTCCCCCGGCGCATTGGGCAGGATCACAGGCGGAAGCATCGCCATGAGTACATCTTTCAGCAGTAAACCCAAAGACGATAAAAAACAGAAAGAAAAAGAAGAACTGGAAGATGAACTGGGCCCGTTGACTGCTGAAGAACAGCAGGCACAGCTCGACTTTGCCCGGCGAAACCCCGGGGAATTCGCGGATTTTAATATCCCCTGGTCCATCAATACCTCGTTCTCCCTGAGTTTTCAGCGTATTCCGAAACGGGATTATTCCGGCTTCGAAACAGTGGTGAATTCAAACCTGAACCTGGGGGGCGATTTTAACCTCACCGAGAAATGGAAAATGGGCGCGAATACGTTCTTCGATTTCAAGACGGGCAGAATTCAATCCTTCACCATGTTCATTACGCGTGAAATGCACTGCTGGCAAATGTCCATCAACATCACACCGGTTGGTTTGTACCGTTTCTTCAACATAACACTTCAACCTAAGTCCGGCCTGCTCCGCGACCTGAAAGTGAACCGTACCCGTTATTTCTACACCGGCTTCTGATATGCGCCACAATCCTTAATTTTAAGCATGTTCAAATCTATTGCAGGCAGGTTCTTCGCCTTATGGGGCATGTTGTGGTTCATTGCCACCATGCTGCTTTTCTTTCCCTGGTTTCTGTATTGCAGGTGGTTTTTACCCGAACCGAAAAGAACCGCTGCCTTCATCAGCGCTTCCCGTTTATGGATGGGCATCTATCTTCCCATGATCGGTTGCCCGTTGACTGTGCGGGGTACATCGAATTTTGAAAAAGGAAAAAATTATATTGTCGTTTGCAACCACAATTCTCTGATGGACGTACCCGTCACTTCACCGGGGATACCTGGCGCAAACAAGACCATTGCTAAAAAAGAATTCGCCAAAGTGCCCCTGTTCGGCATCATTTACCAGTTGGGCAGCGTATTGGTAGACCGGAAAAGTGAACAGAGCCGCCGGGATGGTTACCAGCAAATGAAAGCAGTACTGGAAATGGGCCTGCACATGTGCATTTACCCGGAGGGAACGCGCAACAAAACCAGTGAACCATTAAAACCTTTTAAAGACGGGGCTTTCCGCCTTGCACTGGAAACCGGGAAGCCGGTAATGCCCGCTTTGCTTTTCCATACAAGAGGTGTGATGCCTGCGGGAAAAATATTCTTCCTCTGGCCCCATCCGCTGGAAATGCATTTTCTTCCACCCATGAGTCCGGCCTCGGGAGAAAGCGTTAAAGCGTTCCGGGAGCGGGTATTTGAAGTCATGAAAACGGAATTGATTGCGGCTGAAAAAAGGAAAAACTAAACTACCATTTTGCGGAACGGTAAAATTCGATATATTTGCCGCTCCAAAAACGGACCGGTAGCTCAGCTGGATAGAGCAACTGCCTTCTAAGCAGTAGGTCATTGGTTCGAATCCAATCCGGTTCACTCAGGCCCCGCGAATGACGCGGGGTTTCTTATTTTACGAGGGTTTCAGCCGCTAACGGTGGCTAAAAATGGTAAAAAATAGGCCATTTGTGTTAACCCTGGTATTTACAGTTGTGTTAACATTACGTCGCTTAAGAATTCAGTTTTGTATGCACATGATTAAAGATGAAGTATGGAAAGAAAAATTTCTGTAGTTAAGTAACTACGCATATATTTGTAGTCAAATAGCTACATAATGAATCTGAGAAGAGATGTGTTCCAGGCCATTGCCGATCCAACAAGAAGGGCTATTCTCGTCCTTGTGGCCTCGCAATCCATGACCGCCGGGGCCATAGCAGCCAACTTCAACACAGCAAGGCCCACTGTTTCCAAACACCTGCAAATACTTACCGAATGTGAATTGCTCCAACAGGAACAACAGGGTAGAGAAATATATTACCAGTTGAATCCACGTAAAATGAAGGAGATCGCCGACTTTATCGAGCCCTTTCGAAAAATGTGGGACGACAGGTTCAATAAGCTTGAATCCATCATGAAGAACTATAAACCTAAAAAATAACTTATGGAATTGAAAACAAAGATCAGCGCAGAAAACGATCGGCACGATTTACGGATCACCCGCAGATTCGACCTTCCGTTGCACCTGCTGTTTAAAGCCTACGTAGAACCCGATATTGTGGCGCAGTGGATGGGAACCAGCGTTTTAAAACTGGAAAGTAAAAAGCATGGTGGCTGGGAATTTCAGACAAAAGACGCACATGGAAATGTGGTGTTCCAGGCAAGTGGTGTAATCCATGAATTCATTCCGGAGCAAAAGATCGTCCGTACCTTTCAGATGGAGAATGCTCCGTTCGAAGCACAACTTGAGTTTCTGGAGTTTGAACCGCTCACTGAAGATACCAGCGAATTAAAAATGCACATCATATACCGCTCCGTGGAATTAAGGGACCAGATGCTTAAATTACCGTTCGCACACGGTCTTAACATGGCACACAATCGCTTGGAAACATTATTACAAAAGATAACTGCATAAGCCATCTTCAAAAAAAACGATACCATGCCGGCAAAAAACAAACTTTCCAACACAGATCTTCAACAACTACTCGTCACCCTGAAATCCCGCTTCGAAAAAAACATGAACCGCCACAAAGGACTGGAATGGGCGAAAGTAGAAGAGCGGATCACAAAGCAGCCTGATAAAGCCTGGTCGCTCCAACAAATGGAATCTACAGGTGGAGAACCTGATGTGGTTGGCTATGATAAATCTACAGGAGCATTTCTCTTTTTTGATTGCGCCGCAGAGTCTCCCAAGGAACGGAGAAGTTTGTGTTTTGATGATGAAGCGCTGGAGGCGCGGAAAGAAAACAAACCCCAGGGAAGCGCCATCGGGATGGCCAATGAAATGGGGGTTGAGCTGCTTTCAGAAGAAGAATACCGGTTCCTGCAGAAACTTGGGAAATTCGATCTGAAAACATCCAGTTGGGTACAAACGCCGGCCAACATCAGGAAACTCGGAGGCGCCCTGTTTTGCGACCGGCGCTACGATACGGTGTTTCTTTACCACAACGGCGTACAGTCGTATTATGCGGCCCGGGCGTTCCGTGCTTCGCTGAAAGTTTAAGGGATTACCTTTCCATTACCACCGTGGTGATGGAACGTGCAGGCAATACTATTGGAGACTTGTTGCTTTCAACAGGATATGCTTTCAGGTCATCATCTTTAGAGGTAACATACTTCATTATACGCTTTATGCGCACCTTTCCTGAAATGCTCAGTTGTACCGGTTGAACCGTATCGGTATTATTGATAAATACGGCCACCACCTGTTTTTCAGATACATAGGCAGAACTCATTACGTGTTGCGCGGCTGCGAATTCATCCTTTCCATCGTTTCGGTTGGTTTGTACGCGTTGCATACCAGGACGGATAAACCTGCTGAAATTTCCCATGGCCCATAGTCCTTTGGTTTGGTAGAAATCGCCATCCGTATGGGTAGGATTGGGACGAAGTGCGATCAGGAAGTACCGTGTGTCGAAGGAAGGATTACCGGGTTCGTAACTGTTCCAGAGATGCCAGGCTTTTGCATTGGCCACAGCCAGGTCGGTATGGATCACTTTGGCCAGAAACAGCGCGCAGTCTATGGCGCTTCTTCTTCCCCTGATGCCCTCTCTGAAACTTTCGCCCAGCATGGAGTATTCGGTTTGCCAGTAATCTACGCCGTAGGCGCGTGCAGTATCTTTCAGTGCCTGCCGGATGCGGATGCGGTTGGTATCGCCTCCATCGGTAAAATAGCTGTGTCCGCCAATAAATGGCGCTATATGTGTAAGTTTTGAAACGTTCAGAGCACTTTTCGGGTTAAAAAAAGTCTGTATCTGCGTACCCGCGCGGCCGTTATTTTTATAGAGGTAATCCAGCATGCCCGCTTCGGTGATCATGATGCGGGAACTAAGTTGCTGCGCGGAAAGCGCACTGTCAAGGGCTGTTACGACTTTATATATTTCTTCATTGTGCCATGGACTTCCTTCCTGGCTTGCCTGCCCCGGTTTATTACTCCAATCCCATTGTGGCTCATTTACCGGACTGATGTATTTAAAGTTGATGCCCTCCTGCTGGAAGTGCTTCAGCACATCTGCAAGAAATCCCGCGTAGGCGTTGTATTTATCAGGACGAAGGTTGGAAGTGAAATCTTTTTCCGTTTTAAATCCGCGCCCGTTCCTCGTGAAATGCACGGGTGGTGTATTGGAGAAGGCGATCAGGTTTTCAACGCCGTAGTTTTTTGCTTTTTTTACGAACCAGAGGTAGCCCGATTGTTTGCTCCAATCGTAGGAGCCATCCGGATTTTGAAAACTTTCCACTCTTTTCCTGAAATCCTTTATGCCACTGCTGTCGCCCTGTTCAGCGGTCCCGCCGCCAATGTTGAAGCGCCACGCGGAGAGCCCGATTCCTTTCGGCGTTCCGGTTTGATCCAGTTCTTTGCTGAAGAGCCATTCAGCGATCTGTTCTTTCTTTTCTTCGGGCCAGTGTTTGCCGATGCCTTCGGAGAACCAGCAGCCGGAGGCACCGATATTGTCCACGACCTGCTCTTTACGGTCCGGATGAATAGTAAAATGGATGGCTTTGTTTTGCTGCGCGAAGCCTGTTGCCGGTAAGATAAGAAGGGTTAGTAAGGGTAATCTCATTATAATGGTATTCTGAAACATTAAATGTAAAGAAAATGATGGGATAACGGGTTGAAAGAAAGCAGGCGTATCATTTTGTGATACGCCCGCTTATGGCTGGTTTATTCGTGTTGTTACTCTTTAAGGAAGCTCAATGTTACCCTGCCAACTTTGTAATAACTTCCGGTGTTAGGCATGTTTGCCACGAAACCGATGGTTACTTCTGTAGGTTCATCTACAGTGAATTCGATGTAAGGTGTTGCCGTTCTTGAAACGGTGGAGAAATTAAAGGAATGCGTGGCGGACGAAATATTGGTGAAATCAGGAACTGTTGTGCCTTTATTCACCACCAGGTATTTGGTGCCCGATGCGCCAAGGTCGTTCATATACGCCATGAAGCGCCATTTGCCGGCATAAGGTAAACTTACCGTTTGGTAAATCTTACCATTCGGAACGGCTGGAAGTCCCCATCCGCCTTCCATAGACAGGAAGCCTGCACCACTTCGCAGTTCCCAACCGCCATTGCCGGAGGAAGTGTTCTTCACATCAGCAGATGTGGTCCAGTCGGCAAGGATACCCCATCTTGATCCGT
>CAMLRX010000069.1 GCA_946482545.1 uncultured Flavihumibacter sp.
GGGAAAGATTAACACCTAATCTGCGCGCGGGAAACCACGGTACCCGGTGGCACCGCTATAGCGGTGGCACCGGGTACCGTGGTTTCACCTATTCCCCACTCTTCTCGCCCGTGAACCAGTCTTCCTTATCCCGGAAGAGTACGTTGAAAGTGGTGAAACTCCCGTAAATACGGGTGATGTATTGCTGCATGTTCACTTTCTCCTCATCGCTAAGTCCTTTATGGCTGTTGATCTGCTGTTCCAGCACGCGAAGCCTGTCGCGCGCCATTACAATCTTGTGGAAGAAAACTTCGATGGGAACTTCTTTCGCTTTCAGCGACGCGTCCGCGGGTTGTAGCAGCATTGTACCACCTTTCCAACGGTCGCCGAGGGGCACTGTTTCGGAAATACCGCCCCACATACGGAGGATGTTCAGCAGCGATTTTTCTACCTCCGAAGTGGTTTCCACTTCTAATGTCACGTTTTCAGGAAGAATCTCTTCCAGGTCCGTATCCGTTTTATCAATTTCTTTTACACCATGGTGAATAAATGAGATCAGGTAAGTCGCGAATTTAACGCCGACTACCACACCGGGACCATAATGTGTATGCTGTAACCGTGTGCCGATACCGAGTTTAGTTTGATCCATGGGTGATGATGAATTTTGAATGATGGATGTTGAATTGGTTGAAAAGATGAACCTTTTGTAAGTATATTAAGTTCGTTTACTGGATTTAAGGGATAACATTGCACAGAAACCTACGCGGAGGTTGAGGCCCATGTCTGTTTCTATACAGATGCAAAAGCATATTGAAATGCAGTGCATCCTCCCTGGCTCAGGGCGCTTCGTTCAGCAGCAACTTTTCAACCACTGCCGGAAAATGAAGGTGTTCCAGTTTCTGTACTTTCTTCGCGACCATTTCGGGCGTATCTCCGGGGTCAACCGCGCATTTTGCCTGGAAGATATTATCTCCGTGATCGTAATGTTCATCCACGTAGTGGATGGTGATGCCACTTTCTTTCTCCCTCGCGTTCACTACGGCCTCATGCACAAAACTGCCATACATGCCTTTTCCGCCATATTTGGGCAAAAGGGCGGGGTGAATGTTTACGATGGATTGGGGATACGCGTTGATGAGGGCGATGGGTACTTTCCAGAGAAAGCCGGCCAATACGATAAACGAAATGCCTTTCTGTTGCAGGTCGGGTACATAAGCATCGCCCCTGAAAAAACGTTCCTTCTCTATATTAAGTGTATCAATGCCTTCTTTCACGGCGATGTTCAATACGCCCGCACCAGGCTTGTTGGTAACGATCAGTGCGATTTTAACGGAAGGATGGTTCCTGAAATGGTCGATGATCTTCTGTGCGTTCGATCCGGCGCCCGATGCGAAGATGGCCAGTTTTTTCATCTGCCAAAGCTAAAATCAAACTTCAATAGCACAAAATGAATGTAATGTTATGCCAAAAAAGCAGTATCTATGTGCCGTTTAGGGATTGTTAAAGTGCAATGGTACTATTCAACAATGGAGTTGGAATAATCACGACTAAGGAAAAAATACCATGTATGAAATCGGCTGAAACCCGCGTCAATACTGGCAAAAAAAAAATTTAACAGGTTGCGAATTTGTCAACATCGTGTCATATTTTTGCAGCCGACTTTGGATATTTTTCCACATCCCAAACCAATTATTGTGGATATGATGCATAATAGACCGTCTGCCAAAAAAGTAATTTTTAGTCTTCTGCTCGCTACAGTTTTCTCCTTTGGTACTGCGGTACAAGCTCAGGATGGCAAAGCTTTGTTCACTGCCAACTGTGCTTCCTGTCACAATCCCCTGAAGGATGCGACCGGTCCCGCGCTGAAAGGAGCTGAAGCCCGCTGGGGAGACAAGGCCAAACTTCACGCATGGGTGAGGAACAGCCAGGCAGTTATAGCTAGTGGTGATAAGTACGCAAATGAACTCTTTGCCAAATGGGGTAGAGTGGCAATGACCAGTTTCCCTTCTCTGAGCGATGAAGAGATTGATGCGATCTTTAAATATGTGGAGAGCGTTCAGCCGCCTAAAGCACCTGAAGGTCCTGTAGGTGGTGCAGCCAAAGAATCAGGTGACAACAGCCTGCTCTTCGGTATCCTCACACTCGTTCTTGCGGTTGTGGCGCTGATCCTGCTTCAGGTAAACAGCAACCTCCGTAAACTGGCTGACGACAAAGACGGTATCCCCGCTTCCGAACCAGTTCCCTTCTACCGTAATAAAGCGTACATCGCACTGGTGGTAATCGTATTGTTCATCGTAGGTGGCATCTTCACCGTGAATGGCGCGATCAACTTGGGACGCAGCAAAGACTATCAGCCTGAACAGCCCATCTATTATTCCCACAAGGTACACGCCGGCATCAACCAGATCAACTGTCTGTACTGCCACGGTGGTGCACAGGAATCCAAACACGCTGGTATTCCCTCCCTCAACGTATGTATGAACTGTCACATGGCCATCAACGAATACAATGGTGAGCCACTCTTTACCGAAGACGGAAAAGAAGTGAACGGTACGGCTGAAATTCAGAAACTCTATAAGTATGCAGGCTTCGATCCAGCAGTTTCAAAACAATGGGATCCTTCCAAAGCGAAGCCGATTGAATGGGTGAAAATCCACAACCTGCCCGACCACGTTTACTTTAACCACGCGCAGCACGTTACGGCCGGTAAGGTTCAGTGCCAGACCTGCCACGGTGAAATCCAGAACATGGGTGAAGTGAAGCAATTCACCGACCTGAGCATGGGCTGGTGTATCAACTGCCACCGCGAAACAAAGGTGCAGTTCGTGGAAAACAAATTCTACAGCATTTACGAGAAGTTCCACGATGAGATCAAGCAGAAGAAAAGAGATGGTGTAACCGTGGAAGAAATCGGTGGAACAGAGTGCCAGAAATGTCACTACTAAGCGAAACAACAGACCAAAGTAATTCATAGTATAATCGTAGAAACAGAGGGATGACCGCGCAAGCAGCGCTCTTTGTACAAGTCAACTAAATGAATATGGAGCAAAAAAAGTACTGGCAAAGTTTTGGAGAGCTGAACAACAGTGAAGCCCACAAAAAACAGGCTCAAAATGAATTCCAGGAAGATCTGCTGCCCTTGGAGGATCTGGATGGTAAGGGCCTGCTTGATGCGAAGGCTCCCCGCCGTGACTTTTTGAAATACCTCGGATTCAGCACCGCCGCTGCCGCTGCAGCCGCGAGTTGCGAAATCCCCGTAAAAAAAGCAATTCCCTACGTTAATAAGCCCGATAACCTGGTGGCAGGTATCGCGAACTACTATGCTACCACCTATGTACAGGATGGTGATGTGGTGCCCGTGATCGCCCGTGTGAGAGATGGCCGTCCTATTAAGGTGGAGGGGAATAATCTTTCCACCATTACTTCAGGCGCTACTTCCGCCCGCGTGCAGGCTTCCGTACTGGACCTGTATGATACCGCCCGCCTGCGTTTCCCGCTGGCCGACGGCAAGGAAGTTTCCACCCTCGAAGCTTTCGATAAAATGGTAGGTGACGCGTTCGCTTCCCTTGGTGGCGCACCCATCGTATTGCTCACCAGCACGGTTACTTCTCCTTCTTCTAAAGAAGTGATTGCAGGTTTCCTCGCAAAATACCCCGGAAGCCGTCACGTAACATTCGACGCAGTTTCTTACGCAGGTATGTTGCTGGCCAACGAAGCATCTTACGGTAAAAGAGCTATTCCTTCTTACCATTTCGATAAAGCGAAAGTTGTGGTGAGCCTTGGCGCCGATTTCCTAGGTTCATGGCTCAGCCCCGTAGAATTCGCCAAACAATATTCAACAGGAAGGAAACTGGATGAGACCAAACTCGAAATGAGCAAGCACTTCCAGTTTGAAAGTTTCCTGAGCATGACCGGCGCAAACGCCGATGAGCGCTTTACACACCGTGCCTCCGAAGCAGGTGCCGTGGCCGCCGCGTTGCTGAGTGCAGTAAGAGGTCAGGGTGCAACCGGAATCGCTGACGCTGAACTGAAGAAAGGAATCGAAAAAGCTGCTGCCGCACTGAACGCTGTCAAAGGCACTGCCCTCGTGGTGAGCGGAAGCAACGATGTGAATATTCAAACCGTTGTGAATGCCATCAACGAAGCAGTTGGCGCCAACGGAACCACCATCAACTGGGCCGCTCCGGTGAACTATCGCCAGGGTATAGACGCAGATATGGTGAAACTGGTGGCCGATATGAATGCAGGCGCTATTGGCGGCCTCATCGTTTACGGTGCCAACCCTGCCTACGAATATTTCGATGCACCGAAGTTCGTTGCCGGAATCAAAAAAGTAAGGGCTACAGTGTCGCTCAGTCCCAAAATGGACGAGACCACCCAACTCTGCAAATATGTGATTTCCGATCACCACTACCTCGAAAGCTGGGGTGACGCGGAACCTAAAGCGGGTTATTATTCGCTGATGCAGCCCACCATCGCTCCCTTGTTTAAAACAAGGCAGTGGCAGGATTCTCTCCTGAAATGGAGCGGTAGCACCAACGATTACCTCGCCACACTGAAAGGATACTGGCTCGGTAAACTCGGTTCTCAGGAAGCATGGGACAAAGCCCTGCAGGATGGTGTGATCGAACCAGCAGTAGCTACCGTTTCAGGTGCTGCATTCGCTGGCAATGAAGCCGGTGCACTCGCCGCGATTTCTTCCTACAAAAAAGGAACCGGCGCTGAACTGGTGCTTTATCAGAAAACCGGTATCGGCGAAGGTAAACAGGCCAGCAACCCATGGTTACAGGAAATGCCCGATCCCATCTCCAAAGCAACATGGGACAACTATGTGCTGATGAGCTGGAGCATGGCGAAAAGCATCGTAGGCATCGACCTTACCCACAGCGGGCAGAGCGATGATTACGAAGTGAACCGCCCCAAGCCTGTGGTAAAAGTGACCGTTTCCGGAAAAGAACCAATCGAATTGCCCGTGGTGATCATCCCGGGTATGGACAGCAATACCATCGCCATCGCCGTAGGTTACGGCCGTGATTCCAAAGTGGGTAAATCCGTGATTGGTGTGGGAAGGAATGCTTATCCCCTTGCTGCTTTCAACGGAACCACCGTTCAGTATGAACTGGCTGCTGTTACTGTAGAAAAAACCAACGCTACTTACCCTGTGGCCATTACACAGGTACACAATACTTACGAAGACCGTAAAGAAGTGGTGAAAGAAGCCTCCCTGGCAACTTTCGTTCACAACAGAGAAGTCTTCTCCGCCGACCGCAAGCACCTGGTTGAGACTTATGCGCCCAAAACAGGCAGCTACCGCGATGAGGCATCCATGTACGACAAGGAACTGAACGAGCGTCCCGGTATTCACTGGGGAATGAGCATCGACCTCAACTCCTGTAACGGTTGTAACGCCTGCGTGGTGGCTTGTAACGCCGAAAACAACATTCCCGTTGTTGGTAAAGCGGAAGTACTGCGCGGCCACGAAATGCACTGGCTCCGTATCGACCGCTACTTTGTGAGCGACGCGGCACATCCCGACAAAATCAAGGATGTGGTGTTCCAGCCGATGATGTGCCAGCACTGTGACAGTGCGCCCTGCGAGAACGTTTGTCCCGTAGCCGCCACCAACCACAGTTCTGAAGGGTTGAACCAAATGACTTACAACCGTTGTATCGGTACAAGATATTGCGCGAACAACTGTCCGTATAAAGTACGTCGCTTCAACTGGGCCGATTATACCGGAGCGGATAGCTTCAAAGGCAACCAGGACGAAGCTTCAGATGTGATCCTGGAAATGAACGACGACCTCACCCGTATGGTGCTGAACCCGGATGTTACCGTGAGAAGCCGTGGTGTGATCGAAAAATGTTCTTTCTGCGTACAACGCCTGCAGGAAGCGAAACTGGAAGCCAAAAAAGCCGGTCGCCCCGTACAGGATGGCGAAGCGAAAGTGGCTTGTGCTACCGCCTGCGCCAGCGATTGTATCGTATTCGGTGATGTGAACGATAAGAACAGCCGCGTACGCAAGATGAGGGACGAACATCCGAACAGGTTGTTCCATGTCCTGGAATCGGTGCACACCCTGCCGAACGTGAGCTACCTGGCCAAAGTGCGTAATACAGATGAAGTGGAAATGACCCATCATAAAGATCATGCAGCTCCGGCCGAACATGAATCAGAGCATGGTGGAACCAAGAAAGAAGCAGAAGCGCACCACTAAGAAAACGGATCCTTAAAGACAGATCATAACTCAGTACAGAAGCGAAAAGCAGACAAAATATGGCATCATTAAAGTACGAATCACAGTTAAGAGAGCCATTGGTGAACGGCACCAAAGATTACCATCAGGTAACCGAAGACATCGTTCGCCCTATTGAAGCCAAGCCGGCCCGACTGTGGTATGTAGGTTTCTACATTTCCGTGGCCCTGTTGTTGTTCGGTGTGTATTCCGTTTACCGTGAGGTGGCTTACGGTATCGGGGAATGGAACCTGAACAAGACCATCGGATGGGGTTGGGACATCACCAACTTCGTATGGTGGGTAGGTATCGGTCACGCGGGTACGCTGATTTCCGCGATCCTCCTCCTGTTCCGTCAGGGCTGGAGAACGGGTGTGAACCGCGCCGCGGAAGCGATGACCATCTTCGCCGTAATGTGCGCCGGTCAGTTCCCGATCTTCCACATGGGTCGTGTATGGATGGCCTTCTTCGTACTGCCTTACCCCAACAGCCGCGGCCCGCTTTGGGTGAACTTCAACTCACCGCTGCTCTGGGACGTGTTCGCGATCTCTACTTACTTCACGGTATCCCTGTTGTTCTGGTACTCAGGTCTTCTGCCTGACTTCGCCACCGTTCGTGACCGTGCAAAAACAAAATTCAGAAAAATGATGTACGGTGTGGCCGCCTTCGGATGGACAGGCTCCACCAAACACTGGCAGCGCCACGAAGCACTGTCGCTGGTTCTGGCTGGTTTGAGTACACCACTCGTACTTTCTGTACACACCATCGTATCGTTCGACTTCGCCACCTCCGTAATTCCAGGATGGCACACCACCATCTTCCCCCCATACTTCGTTGCGGGTGCGATCTTCTCCGGTTTCGCCATGGTGCAAACCCTGATGATCATCGTTAGAAAGATTCTTTATTTGGAAGATTATATCACACTGGGCCACATTGAAGCGATGAACAAGGTAATCGTACTCACCGGTTGTATTGTGGGTTGTGCTTACCTCACCGAATTGTTCATTGCCTGGTATTCCGGTGTGGAATACGAAAGATATGTGTTCTTCGAGAACCGTGCCGATCCGCTGAGTCCTTATGGATGGAGCTACTGGCTGATGATGACCTGTAACGTGGTATCACCGCAGTTGTTCTGGTTCCGCAAGCTCAGAAGGAACATCGCTTTCACGTTCTTCATGAGTATCATCGTGAACATCGGGATGTGGTTCGAACGTTTCGTGATCATCGTAACATCTTTGTACCGCGATTACCTGCCTTCTTCCTGGTCGGCTTACTATAGTCCGTCCATCTGGGAGATCGGCTTCTATCTCGGAACCTTCGGCTTGTTCTTTACCTGCTTCTTCCTGTTCGCCAAATACTTCCCTGTTATCGCCATCGCGGAGATCAAACACGTACTGGCTACCACAGGTGAGGCGCAGAAAGAGAAGATGAGCGATATTGAGAATAAGAAACTGGATGATTTTGGGCATGACCATGCGCACCATCACTAGGCGGATCACGGTAACAAATTGAATTATTATTAATTGAAGAATAATGGCTGTTAAAAAATTCGTAGTAGGTTGTTTCAGTGAAGAGGCTACACTGTTTCCTGCGGTAAAAAAGGTACGCACGGCGGGTTATAAGATCCACGATGTGTACACGCCGTATCCTGTGCATGGTCTGGATCATGCGCTGGGCCTTCGCGAGACGAGCCTTCACACGGCAGGTTTCATTTACGGCATCACGGGAACCACCACAGCGCTTAGCTTTATGGGCTGGGTGTTTACCAAAGACTGGCCGATGAATATTGGTGGCAAACCACATTTCCCGCTGCCCGCGTTCATTCCCATCACGTTTGAGCTGACGGTGTTGTTTTCCGCGGTAGGAATGGTACTTACTTTCTGCTACCTGTGTCAATTGGCGCCTTTCGTGAAAAAACACCATTTCCACGCACGTGCCACAGATGACCTGCATGTAATGGCCATTGAATGTACTTCCAAAACCAATGAAGCCGAAGTAATGGCGTTCCTCGAAGCCAATGGCGCGCAGGAAGTGCATACGCAGATGGCAGAAACCGGTTGGTGGCTGGGCCGCTACGACAAGGAAACAAAATTGTCTGAAGCAAAAGGTGTACGCCAGGAAGGACATTAATCATTTAAATGAGCAGCAGGCTGATCCGGGCAACCGGCCAGCTAAAAAAATACCATCGGATGAAGAAATTATCAATCATAGCAGTTGTTACCGGCGCCGTAGTATTGGCCGCCTGCAGCGATGTAAAGCGCAAGCCCGGGAAAATATATATGCCCGATATGGCTTACAGCCGTGCATACGAGGCTTATTCGGTAACCGAGGAGCAACGCGCCGAATTGAAAAAGCAAGGGATTAATTTCAGCAACTTACCCGTTGAAGGAACCATCAGCCGCGGCGAAATGCTTCCTTACAGCCTGAAAAATGATTCCGCAGGTTATGCCCTCAGTGCAGGAATCAGGAACCCGCTGCCCGCGCTCACCGAACAGGAGATGCAGGAAACCGAAAGGCTTTACCTCATCAACTGTGGTATCTGTCATGGTCAGGCACTCGACGGAAACGGTCCGTTGTATAAAGATGGGGCCGGTCCTTACCCCGCGGCGCCACGGAACTTGCTGGACGACTATTCTAAAAAGCTCGCCGACGGTACCATGTTCCACGTGATGACTTACGGCCGGAACCTGATGGGCAGCTACGCTTCTCAATTGACACGCAAGCAAAGATGGATGATCGTTAGCTATATCAGGAACAAGCAGGGACTTGGCGGTGCAACAGCAGCCGCAGCTTCGGATTCCACCGCAGCCGCCCCTAAAGCAGATTCAACAGCAACGAAGTAAACCAAAACAGCATTTCGAAAAATCATTAAATAACAGTTGATAATGGCTATCAGAGAACAATTTCAAATCACCGGCAGGATGCGCAACTGGGGCCTGGGATTAACAGCGGTAGGCGCACTCGCGCTGATCCTGGGAGTCTTCACCCTCGGTATGAGTAAAGATGAGCACGAAGTAGCGCGCTTTTGGGCCGTTCTGTTGCAAAACAGTGTATTCTTCCTGCTGGTAGTGAACGCCGCCATGTTCTTTATTTGCGCCACCACCCTCGCAATGGGCGGATGGCAGGTGGCTTTCAGAAGAGTTCCCGAAGCCATTTCAGCGCTGGTTCCCGTTTTCGGTATCCTCGCATTCATCGTGCTGATGGGTATTGTACTCGGTCACCAACACCATATTTACCACTGGCTCGATAAGGAGCACGTGGAGCATGACCCTATTCTGAAAGGAAAATCCGGGTTCCTGAACGCAGGTTTCTTCACTACCTGGACCGTGATCACACTGGTGCTGTGGAGCTTCCTGGGCTGGAAAATGCGTAAGATGTCTTATGATTCCGATAAGAACGGCGTGATGAGCAAAGAACAAGGCCAGAAATTCATCTGGAAAAACACGGTTTGGGCCGGTCTGTTCCTGGTGTTCTTCGGTTTAACCGTTGCCTCTACCATTCCCTGGCTCTGGATCATGAGTATCGACGCGCACTGGTTCTCTACGATGTTTAGCTGGTACACTTTCGCGAGCACCTTCGTTTCAGGTATGGCGCTGATCGCCCTGTTCGTGGTGTTCCTGAAAAATAACGGTTACCTGGAATATGTAAACAACGAGCACCTGCACGATATTGGTAAGTTCATGTTCGCGTTCTCTATCTTCTGGACCTACCTTTGGTTCTCCCAGTTCATGCTGATCTGGTACGCCAACTTCCCGGAAGAAACCATCTATTTCAAGGCCAGGCTCGAAGGTCCATACAGAGGATTGTTCTTCTTTAACCTGATCGTGAACTTCGTAGCGCCGATCCTCATCCTGATGTCGCGCAATTCAAAAAGAAATTATTCCGTTATCACCTTCATGGCGGTACTGATCATATTCGGTCACTGGATTGATGTGTACCTGATGGTGCAGCCCAGTGTGCAGAAAGAACATTTCCACCTGAACTGGTTCGATTTCGGCATCGCGGTATTGTACGTTGGACTGATTATTCTGCTGGTGGGAAGGCAGCTTACAAAGCATTCCCTGCTCGCGAAGAACCATCCTTTCCTGAAAGAAAGTATTATTCACCATACTTAATCCGGAAAGTTCAGTAAACGAAAAGAGGAAGAAGCCATTTTATTTAGAAACTTTGTTTAATAGATCAATATCATGTATTTATTAATTGTTACAGTAGTAGTATTGGTTTTTGTAGTGATCTTCCAGATTGCCAAAGCCAGTGAATACGTGTCTGTACTGAAGGGCGAAGAAAGAACGCGCCAGCAGAGCAACCGTATCAACGGTTTCCTGATGGTAGGCTTCCTGCTGCTCGGATTGGTAGGCGTATGGTGGTGCAACGACCTGCTGTACAACAAGACCCTTTTGCCCCAGGATTCCGCCTCCGTGGAAGGTGAACTGATTGACAGGATGATGTGGATCACCCTCGCAGTTACCGGCGCCGTGTTCATTATCACACAGATTATCCTGTTTGTGTTCGCTTTCAAATACCAGGAAAAGCCCGGTCAGAAAGCGTTCTACTACCCACACAACAACAAACTCGAACTTTTGTGGACCGTTGTTCCTGCCCTGGTACTCACTACCATGGTTGGTTTCGGTCTGAAATACTGGTTCCGCATTACTTCAGATGCGCCTGAAAATGCACTGGTGGTGGAAATTACCGGTAAGCAGTTCAACTGGCTGTACCGTTATGCAGGCAAAGACCAGCAGTTCGGTAAGAAATATTACAAGAATATTGACGACTCCAAGTCAAATGAACTGGGTCTGATCTGGGAAGATCCCGCCGCACAGGATGATGTTACCCCTACGGTGATGTACATCGTGAAGAACCGTCCTGTGAAACTGGTGATCAACTCCCGTGATGTGGTACATGATGTGGGCCTGGCACACTTCCGTATGAAGATGGATGCGGTACCCGGAACCCCTACAACCATGTGGTTCACACCGAAGTTCACCACTGCGGAAATGAAGGAAAAGACGAACAATCCCAACTTCACCTACGAAATTTCCTGCGACCAGATGTGCGGCAAGGGCCACTACTCCATGAGAGGGGTGATTGAGGTGGTAACCCAGGAAGAATTCGACCTGTGGATGATGAAGCAGAAACCGCAATACCTGGTGGCACATCCCGATAAGGATCCGGCGAATGCAAAACCAGCGGGAACACCAGCCGGTGATTCGACAGCCACAAAAAGCATTGCCCAGAAATAATTTGAACAAGAGACGCGAAGTTTATTAAGGTTATTGAAAAAAACATTCTCATGAGCAACGAAGCCACAATACACGCACACGGAACGGAACATGCGCACGATGTGCACCACGACAGCCATGGTGATCATCACCATCATGAGACCTTCATTTCGAAGTACATCTTCAGTATGGATCACAAGATGATCGCCAAGCAGTTCCTGGTAACGGGGATTATCTGGGCCATCATCGGCGGTCTGTTCTCCGTGATCTTCCGTTTGCAACTCGGCTACCCCGATCAAACCTTCCCCTTCCTGGAAGACCTGCTCGGTAAATGGGCCAAAGGCGGCAAACTAAACGCCGAATTTTACTATGCCCTAGTTACCATGCACGGAACCGTACTCGTGTTCTTCGTACTGACGGCGGGCCTCAGCGGAACGTTCTCCAACTTCCTCATTCCCCTGCAGATCGGTGCACGCGATATGGCTTCGCCTTTCATGAACATGCTGAGCTACTGGTTCTTCTTCCTGGCCAGCGTGGTAATGTTCTCTTCTATCTTCGTACAAACAGGCCCTGCGAGTGGCGGATGGACCTCTTATCCTCCGTTAAGCGCCCTCGGCGCGGCTTCTGAAGGCTCTAAAGTGGGTATGGACCTCTGGCTCGTTTCCATGGCGCTCTTCGTGGTATCTTCCCTGCTGGGTGGCCTGAACTATATTTCAACCGTATTGAACATGCGTACCAAAGGTATGAGCATGACGAGGTTGCCGCTCACCATCTGGGCGTTCTTCTTCACCGCCGTACTGGGTGTACTTTCTTTCCCTGTATTGCTGAGCGGATTCATCCTGCTGCTGTTCGACCGCCACGGCGGTACCAGCTTCTACCTCAGCGATATCTTCATTTCAGGTGTGGGCGCCCTTCCCAACGAAGGTGGTAGCGCTATCCTTTACCAGCACTTGTTCTGGTTCCTGGGACACCCTGAGGTGTACATCATCCTGCTCCCTGCGATGGGTATGGCTTCGGAGATTCTTTCTACCAACGCCCGCAAACCCATCTTTGGATATATGGCCATGGTGGCCTCCTTGTTCGCGATCACTGTACTGGCGTTCCTCGTTTGGGCACACCACATGTTCGTGACAGGATTGAACCCCTTCCTCGGCGCGTTCTTCGTACTGCTGACGCTGCTGATCGCCGTACCTTCCGCCATCAAGGTGTTCAACTGGCTCACCACCATTTGGAGAGGCAACATCAGGTTTACACCCGGTATGCTTTTCGCGATCGGTTTCGTGAGCCTGTTCATCTCCGGTGGTCTTACAGGTATCTTCCTGGGTAACTCTACCCTGGATATTCACCTGCACGATACTTATTTTGTAATTGCCCACTTCCACATTGTAATGGGGGTATCAGCGTTCTTCGGCATGTTCGCCGGGGTGTACCACTGGTTCCCTAAAATGTTCGGACGCTATCTGAATAACACGCTGGCCTACATTCACTTCTGGATCACGCTGATCGGTGCTTACCTGATCTTCTGGCCCATGCACTATGAAGGATTGGCCGGTATGCCCCGCCGTTACCTCGATTACAGCGGGTGGGAATCGTTCAAACAATTCGTGGAACTGAACAAATTCATCAGTATTGTAGCGATCCTGGTATTCGCGGTTCAGCTGTTGTTCGTATTCAACTACTTCTACTCCATGTTCAAGGGAAGAAAAGTAACGGATACCAACCCGTGGAAATCCACTACGCTGGAATGGACTACCCCCATCAATCCCGGTCACGGCAACTGGCCTGGCGAAATTCCCGAAGTACACCGTTGGGCGTACGATTACGGAAAGGATGGCAAGGACTTCATTCCGCAAACGGAGCCGGTTCATCCTCAGGAAAGCAAGCACTAAAGATATTTGGCAATGCCCTGAACCAGTGTCAGGGCATTTTTTTCAGATTCAGATTTAAACCGGAAGGAGGAAGATTTTGAGCGAAAAAGCAACCAGGCACTCTAAAGTGCGCGATTACATGTTGCTCATGAAATTCACACTGAGTTTCACGGTGGTCTTCTCCTGTGTGATCAGTTATCTCCTGGTGCCCGGGGTGTTCTTTAACCTTAAAATGGTGTCGCTGCTGTTTTTGGGAGGAATATTGGTAACGGGCGCGGCCAACGCCATCAACCAGATTGTGGAGAAGGATACGGACGCGATGATGAAACGTACCGCCGTAAGGCCCATCGCTTCGGGGAGAATGAGTGTAACGGAAGGTTGGCTCTTTGTTTGGGTGGCCGGAATAGCCGGAACCCTGATTATGTGGTATTATTTCAACTGGATGGCTGCTTTGTGGTCGGTATTCAGTTTGTTTTTATACGCTTACATTTATACGCCGCTGAAAAAAGTAAATTCTGTGGCCGTATTGGTGGGAGCGGTTCCCGGGGCGCTTCCCTGCCTTATTGGCTGGGTGGCCGGTGCTGATGCGCACACGCCGGGTGGATGGGTGCTCTTTGCCATACAGTTTTTCTGGCAACTGCCGCATTTCTGGGCCATCGCCTGGGTGGCGCATGGAGATTATTCCCGCGCAGGGTTCAAATTCATGCTCCCCACCGCTGAAGGTCCAACCAAGTTTACGGCAGTACAAACGATCATGTATTCGGCCCTGCTGATCCCGATTTGTATTTTACCTTATGTATTGGGAATGAGCGGAAAAGCGAGCCTGATCCTGATTTTCTTCGCCAATCTGTACATGGTTTTGCAATGTGTACGGCTTTTCAGAAGAATGGATGTGCCTTCGGCGAGAAGGGTAATGTTTACAAGTTACCTCTACCTGCCTATCGTGCTGTTGTTTTTGCTGTGGGATAAGGGAGAAAATGGAGGATCGCTGTCCATTTTGCTTGGACTTTATGGAAAATAGAACAGATTTTTAATTTCTTAATAAGTGAAGAATGAACCTGACCATGAGTGAACAAAGAAAAAAGATACACCCCCACAAGTTTACCATGTGGATCGCGCTGGGCAGCATCATTATGATGTTCGCCGGTTTAACGAGTGCGTATATTGTAAAAAGGAACCAGGGCAACTGGCAGGAGTTCCGCATCCCGATGGAATTTTATTATTCCACCGCGGTGATCCTGGTAAGCAGCCTCACGATCCAGATGGCGCTGCGCGCCTTTAAAGACCGTGAAATGGTGAAGTACAGAAGACTCATCACCATCACAGCCCTGCTGGGTGTGGTATTTATGGTGATGCAGTGGTTCGGTTTCGGAGAATTGTATCAGACGGGTATCCGTTTAGATGGAAACGTTTCCGGCTCTTTCCTGTTCGTGATCACCGGGCTGCACATGGTACACGTATTGGGTGGTGTGGTAGCGCTGATCGTGATGTTCTTTAAAGCGTTCAGAAGACAAAAAAGAACATACAGTTCAGTAGGTATAGAAGTGGCGAGCACGTACTGGCATTTTGTAGATATACTCTGGATCTATCTTTTCGTATTTTTTCTGTGGATCCAGTAGCAATAAAATTGACGGAAAATTAAACAGTTAACAGGATTGTAAATTAAATTTGCGAATCTATTAAAACAATCACATGGCACAAGCAGTTCCAACCGGACAAAAGCTGTGGGGCGGAGGAAAAAGCCCTTTCAATGTAGAGTACGGCAAGTTGATGATGTGGTACTTCCTGATGAGTGATGCCTTTACATTCGGCGCGTTCCTCATTTCTTACGGAACCATCCGCTTCGCTACCAACGGATGGCCTGACCCCAACGAAGTATTCCAGTCGTTCCCCGGACTTGGTTCAGGCTACCCCCTGCTGTTCGTGAGTGTGATGACTTTCATCCTGATCATGAGTTCCGTGACCATGGTACTGGCCGTACACGCGGGACACAACAACGACAAACAAGGGGTGATCAAAAACATGGTTTGGACCATCATCGGTGGACTGGCTTTCCTCGGTTGCCAGGCCTGGGAATGGACACACCTGCACCACGAAGGCGCCTGGTGGGGTATGAACCCCTTCCTGAACGCTGATGGTACACAAGCGACCACCAACTTCACCAACTTCTTCTTCACCATCACCGGTTTCCACGGTTTCCACGTATTCTCCGGTGTGGTAATCAACATCATCATGCTGATCATGACCATCAACGGCGTGTTCGAAAAGAAAGGGCATTACCTGATGATCGAAAAAGCTGGTTTGTACTGGCACTTCGTTGACCTCGTATGGGTATTCGTATTCACCTGCTTCTACCTGCTTTAATCACCAATTCAAGAAGATATTATCATGGAACACAACCAACATACAGCACACGCGGAAAACCACGGCGGAGGAACCAAAGAAATCTGGAGGACCTTCTGGATACTGCTGATTCTTACCATCGTAGAGCTCGCACTCGGTTACTGGATCATCGGTATGCCACATGGCGGACTGCTCACCGGTATCAAAGGAGCGATCATCATCCTGATGCTGGCCAAAGCTTTCTATATCGTGGCCTACTTCATGCACCTGAAGCATGAGTTGAAAACGATCATCATGACCATTGTGGTGCCCCTGTTCCTTTTCGTTTGGTTCATCATCGCCTTCCTGGCAGATGGTAATTCTTACAAGAACCTGAAGAACGAATACGATCCGTACCACAAGGAGCAATCCACGAAAAAAGTGGAAAAGAAAGAACACGGCGCGCACGAGGAACACAAGCCCGAAGCGCAGAAAGAAGGTGCGATGGATTAACCCGGATTTGAAAGGAACTTTTTATATTTTTCAGAACCATCGCAGCTATGCGGTGGTTTTTTATTAAACGATTTGAAGTGAAAAAGAGTGCGTTACTGGCCCTGTGCATCGCGATCCTGTTACCGGTGGTAAGCTATTTCATCGTGAAATCTTTCAGCGATGATTCCTATGCCATGCCCCGCCGGTTTTATTATGATACCGTGCTTACCAAAGTGGTGGATGGAAAAACGACTACCGATACGGTATGGCATAAGATACCCGCGCTTCCACTGGTCAACCAACTGGGCGATACGGTAAGTTTTGAAGACCTTCCAGGCAAAGTGATTGTGGCGAACTTTTTCTTCACCCGCTGCCCCACCATCTGCCCCAGGCTCACCACCAGCATGAAAGGATTGCAGGACGCGCTGAAGTTGAAAAGCCAGACCAGAATGATCGATACCACCTTCGTTCATTTTCTTTCCTACAGCATCGATCCGCAGCGCGATAGTGTTCCGGTATTGAAAAACTATGCCGACCGTTATGGCGTGAACCACGATGTATGGTGGATGCTTACCGGCGAAAAGAAATCTATCTACGACCTCGTGCTGAACGAATACAAACTTGCGTTAGTGGATGGCGAACATGTAGACAGCGCCTTTATCCACAGCGAAAAATTCGTCCTCCTCGATAAGGACCGTGTGATCCGCGGTTACTACAATGGATTAGATACTGCTTCTATGGCAACCCTTGCGGAAGACATTGTGTTCCTGATGCTGGAAAAAGACAAAAAGAAAAAACGAAACCTCTTCAGAAAATAAACCCCTCGTTATGCTCGCTCCGGTAATTAAGAAGAATGATAAGTCGGCAAGATTGCTGATCGGTGTGGTGTCCTTTGTCGTGTTCGCCGCCGTGGTATTGCTTTCGAGGGTGAAACTTGAAGTGGACCTGGGGTTTGACGTACACGTATTTGCTAAAATCAATGCCATCCTCAATACCGCTGTAACATTATTACTGGCCGCCGGACTTATTTCAGTGAAGCTGAAACGCTTTAACGCACACAAAACCATCATGCTTACTGCAATGGTGTTTTCCGCGCTGTTCCTGGTTTCTTACATCTGCTACCACCTGTTTACAGGCGAAACAAAGTTTGGTGGAACGGGCGCCATCAAAACCTTTTACTATTTCATCCTCATCACCCATATCTTCCTGGCCGCAGTGATCCTGCCTTTTATCCTGTTCACGGTTTACCGGGGACTTACTGCAGAGTTCCCCCAACACAAAAAGATTGCCCGCATCACCTGGCCGATCTGGTTCTATGTAGCGGCTACCGGTGTGATTGTTTATCTGATGATTAGTCCCTATTACGTGTAGGAGAATTGCTGTATTGTTAAACGGAAAGTTCCTTTGAGGGATCCCAGAATTTATTTTTGAAGTCTTTCACCTGATGCTCCTCCACTGTAATGCCTTCTTTCCGAAGGAGTTCTTCCATTTTTTCAGGAGGAGAAAAATGATGCCTTCCGGTAAGCAGTCCTTTGCTGTTCACCACGCGGTGGGCAGGTACTTTGGGACGCGCCGTACCGGCTACGTTCATCGCGTAGCCTACCATCCTGGAGGAGGATCGTGCGCCCAATGCCGCGGCGATGGCGCCATAGCTGGTTACCCTGCCTTTTGGGATGGCCCGCACAATGGCAAATACCGATTCATAAAATGATTCCCGGTTATACGTTGGCGTTTCCTTCATGCGTGCGGCGTTTTCTGTCTTCCTTGCAAACCGAACGTTTAGGTTCGGGCACGGCTTCGTAATCGTAAGGACAATGCCTGCAACCGTTTCCGCAACAATGGCCCCGTTTCAGGTGAAACGCTTCCGTTAACACCATCAGTCCGGCTTCATTAAAATAAAAATCAATTCCCTCCTTCATCGGCTGTTTCACGGAGCATTTCTTTTAAGATGGCATCTTTTTCGATGGGCAACTCAACATTTAGCCTGAACTGAAGGTAATGTATTCGGTTGGACCCGGCGATATCCAGGCTTTCGTAATGGGTTTTGATCTGAAGTTCGGGATGAACGCTTTCTTCCGAGAAAACATTCTCTTTGTCAACAAGCAGCTCAAGCCCGTAAAACGCTACTACGGTTTTTGTAAAATGGTAGAGGCTGGGCGAATCTGTTTTCAGGTGAACAACACCATCTTTCTTCAGCAACTGCTGGTATCTCCGGAGAAACATGGGGTGTGTTAATCTTTTTTTCAGTTTAGAGAAGCGCAGTTGTGGGTCGGGGAACGTGATCCAGATTTCAGCTACTTCTTCCGCAGCGAAATATTGTGTTACCTGATCGATCTGTGAGCGGATGAACGCCACGTTGCCGAGATTTTCCTTCAATGCGGTTCTTGCCCCAACCCAAATCCTGTTCCCTTTCAGGTCCACGCCTATAAAATTTCTTTCCGGGTACATCCTGCCCAGCCCAACGGCATATTCTCCTTTTCCGCAAGCCAGTTCCAGTGTAATGGGATTGGTGTTGCCGAAATGGTTTTTCCACTGTCCCGGCATATTGGGTGGATATTCAAAGACGTTGGAGAAACCGCGGATATCGGAGAAGCGCTCTAATTTATTCTGTCCCATAGCGCAAAGGTAAGCTGCCAGAAGAAGAAATACACCGATTGAGAAAGCCTAAACGCTGTATACGGAAACTGGTGAATGGTGTCATCCTGGAGATGCGTGTGTTCCTGCCATCTTCTTCCCCTCAACTATTATGTAAACGGACTAGAACCCTCTCGGACTAAAAAGTATTTGAACGGATAAAAGGAACGGTAAAAACCCTGTTCTACCCCGGGGAAAACAACGTCGGTGGCACCGGTTCCGAAAACCGCCGTTAGCACTAAACACCCCCAAACCCTTGCCCCCAAAGACTTCGGCCAAATTTCAAGGTAAAAAATCTGAAAAATGTTTAATCACTGAGATTCAGGAAGAAAAACACTGATAAATAGCACCCTGCACCAAAATGTATTGTCGATAATCAACAGCCAGCGTTGCGCCTTCGCGCCGTTGCGAGAAAAAACAAAAACTTCGGAAAAGGAAAGCAAAAAAAAATTGCAAGCCGCAACCATGTTTGTGTGGTAGAACATAGCAACGACTTGCAACTTATACGCAAAACAGAGAGCTGTAGAGGGAGGAGTCGAACCTCCACGGAGTAGTTAGCCATAGCACAAAATATTGAGTGGTCAACCCTTCCTGAAAGCATTGCTGCCCGCAGGTCTATGCTACGTTTATCCCATGATCCCCACCCCCGAGACAAGAGGGCATGTCTGCCAATTTCATCACTCCACAGTATGTATCGGCTTCTGCCGTAAGAACTTTGATAGTGCAATATTAAGGCAATTCTCCTTTAGTTTGCAAATTATTCAAATAAAATTTTGTAATTATAGAAATTGTTCAAATATTTGTATATACGATTCGAAACCATCAAAACTGATATCTAAAAATGGCGGCTAAATTAAATCTTGACAAACTGGATATCCAGATCATCCATGAAATGATGGAGAATGCTGAGATATCTTATGCCGATCTGGGCAAAAAGCTGTTCGTCTCCGGCGGTACCATTCACGTCCGGATCAAAAAACTCCAGGAATTCGGTATTGTAAAAGGCACGAGGCTTAATGTGGACCTCAAACAACTTGGCTATGATGTGATCGCTTTTATTGGCGTTTATCTCGAGAAGAGTTCACTTTACGATACGGTGGCCAAAGAACTGAAGAAGATACCACAGATTGTGCGGCTGAATTACACCACCGGCAACTATAGTATGTTCGCTGAGATCGTGTGTAAAGACATCAACCAGCTTCGTTTCGTACTCCACGATGAATTACAGAAAATCAAAGGTATAGAGCGCACGGAAACCTTCATTTCGTTGGAAGAAAGTTTTATCCGGAACGTAGAAGTTAGTCTGTAAACCAGATCCGGATCATCCTTCTACAAAAAACGGCGGCATTGGTGCTTTTTATTATCTTTAAAAGTAATTCCGTGTGATGGGTGTGCCCATCATTCGGGCAGCTAAAAACACACTGATGAAAAAAATATTGTCGATTGCGTTCTTCGCTATAGCCGTATCCGGGATCATGTCTTCTTCCTGTGGAAAAGGTGGCGGGGGAGGAGATCCTCAGCCTCCGGCAGAACAAAATCTGGTAATTACCACAACACCAGCGAACGGATCCGTTTCACCAGCCGCTGCGCAGCAAACTTTTACGGTATCCATCCGTGTAGATTCACAAATGCCTTCGCAGGGTGTAAAGATTGAAGTGTCCGCTGCTCCTGAATCGGGAGGCGCTTCTTTCTTCACGCAAACACTTACCCCTGTTACTGCGGCTACTTCCACTGTAACCATCACGGGTACTCCGGTGCAGCAATCCTGTATTGCCACTATTAAAGTAAGTTCTATTGCCAAGCCTAGCAATACGGCTACCAGCTCCTACAGGTATTCGCGGAAATAAACTCAGGACCTGGTGTTGAAAGCCTCTTTTAACCCGTTTCCAACCAGGTTGAAGGCCAGCACCAGTACCATGATGGCGATCCCTGGTACCAGGGCAAGAAAAGGTTGGTTGGTAATGATGAAGTTGAAGTTTTCCCTGATCATCAGTCCCCAACTGGGTTGCGGAGCCTGAACGCCCACGCCGAGGAAACTGAGTCCTGCTTCCAGCACGATAGCGCTGGCGAAATTAGCTGCCGCCAATACAATGATGGGCCCGGCGATATTGGGGAGGATGTGTTTGAACATGATCCGGAGATTACTAAACCCTAATGCACGAGCCGCTTCCACGTACTCCATTTCTTTTACGGCCATCACCTGCCCGCGTACCATTCTGGCCACATTCACCCACATGGTAAGGCCCACAGCCAGGAACACCTGCCAGAAGCCTTTTCCCAGCACAAGGGTGATCGCAAACACCAGCAGCAAGGTTGGGATGCTCCACACCACATTCATGAACCATACCAGCCATTCGTCGGTTTTTCCACCGAAATAACCTGCTAGCATCCCGATCAGTACGCCCAGGGTAAGTGAAATGGCCACGGCGATGAAACCTACCGAAAGACTCACGCGTATGCCTACCAGTAAACGGCTCAGGATGTCCCGACCATATTTATCAGTACCCAGCCAGAAAGTTTCTTCCCTGATTTCCGGAATTTTTCCTTGTTTTCCAGCCGCGAAGAATTGTTCTTCCCATACGCCCTCGTCTATGTATTTCCGGTAGTGGATACCGTTTTTTCCCCTTGCATATCCTATGATGGGAACGTATTGTACAGCAGTGTTTTTCCCACTGACCAAATCCGTTAAAAAACTTGTCTCCGGCCCCGGATTTTCTTTGGGCACAAGCAGGAACTGTTGTCTGAAACCAGGAGATTTTCCGCCGATCTCCACGATCATCCGGTTAGCGTTCGTGCTATTATCGGGGACTACAAGATAGGCGAAAATGCCAAGGCATAAACTGAGTAGGATCACTACCAGTCCTGCCACGGAAAGCGGGTTCCTGCGGAATTTCTTCCAGGCTTTCTGCCACGACTTTTTCTCCTCCATGAAACCGAAGTTAAGTGTTTCTCTTTTGGGAAGTATTGGTTCTTCCTTTCCATTCGTAAGAGCCGAATTTGCCGAGCCAGCCGGCAATCACGGTGTATAGAATATGGAAAGGCTGTGCTGGGAAAAACCAGATCAACTGAGTTGTTTTCCCGAAAAAACGTGCTACGGGTAAGAGGAAATACAGTTCCAGCAAGGTTTTGCTGATGAGTAAGCTGAACAGAAACCAACCATAAGCAGGATGAAACAAACTCCATGCGGCAAGTACCAGGAAGGATAAATTGAACAGGTACACCAGTAGTAAAACCGAAAATATTTTTTTATCCCGGTATTGATCGGCTTTACTGGCCCAACGGATCCTTTGCTGGAAGAAAGATTTCCAGGTGGGGGTGGGTGCTGTCCTTACAATGGCTTCCTTCGAAAAAATGTACTGAACACCCTGGGGCCGGTGCCGGTAGAACTTCTGCATCAACAGCATATCATCGCCGCTGGCGATATGGTCAATACCGTTAAATCCGCCAAGTTCCATGAACAATTGCTTACGGTAAGTAATATTCGCTCCGTTGCACAATACATGGAGTTTACGGGCTGCCGCCGCACCCGTAATGCCTTGCAGGGAAAGGAAATCGAGGGATTGAAAAATGGAAAGAAAGCTGTTGAAAGGACCTGAATAGTCTACTGGACCCGCCACAAAATCAGCTTCATGCTCCAAGATAAAGGCGTTGAAAGAAGAAAGCCATTGCGGAGATACAATACAGTCTGCGTCAGTTGTGATGATCCAGGAATCCACTTCGTTTGATCCGGACAGTTGGATCGCGGTTTCTATAGACTTCTTTTTGTGCGCCTTAATCTTTTCTTCAGCAGTAATATGATCGCCCATCTTCAGCAACCTTACCTGGGGGTTCTGAAAAGAGAGCACTAGGTCCGCGGTATCATCTTCGGAGAAATCATCCGCAACAATTACTTCAAACCGGTTGGCAGGATAATCCTGGGCCAGTATGGAACGCAGGCAGTTAACTATATTGGCCGATTCGTTCCGGGCCGGTACCACAACGGTGAAGAACAGGTACTTTGGCGGTGCTGCTGCAGGTTTGGAAAAAAGGCGCAGTTTTTCCCAGCCGCCCTGGTAATAAAGGATCAGGGCAGTGTAAAGAAAGAAAAGCAGCAGGATGGTGAGCGAAAGAACCATGAAAAATATTTAAATATGCAGCGCAACGGTAGCGTCGGCAATCTCTTCCACAAAGGTAGGCTGAAGCAGCTGATGGCCGGCGGGTAAAAACTTCAGGTGTACATTTTCTTCCAGGCCTTTACGCAATTTCTCCCCTCCTATATGGGTGATAATACGGTCGTGTTTGCCATACACCAGCAAAACGGGTGTATGCTCTTTTTGTATCAGGGCCCTGAGGTTAGAAATGACTGTTCTGAAATGACGCATTGCCGTCCATCGGGTATACAGTTCCTTCCTGATGTGTGGATCGTGCATATACCGTTGAATGAATTTATTCGCGCTGGGATTCACCAGTTGGAGTTTCACGCCGGCCAGCGCAAGCCCTTTGAACCAGTTTGGGTGCCGCATCGTATAGCTGAAAAGTTTGTTTCCGTACTTGGTTTGTGTGGCAATCCGGTACCAGAAGTTTTCGTGCAGACCGTCGGGCGCAACAAGACTGATCGCGCTGACAAATGAAGGGTACTCCTGGTACAGGTGTAGCGCTATTCTTCCCCCCATGCTGTAGCCCATCAATACGGCAGGGAATTGAAGTTGCTCTTTTTCCAGGATCAGTTGGAGCACGTTCACCAGCATTGCCGGGTTAAATTCTTTTTCAAACGCCCATTCCGTTTCCCCATGAAAAGGCAGGTCTGGGGCAATTACGCTCCAGCCTTCTGGCATCGCCGCTGCCAGGTACCCGAAATGTCTTCCGGATTCACCATAACCGTGAAAACACAATAGAAGACGCGGCCCTTTTCCCCAGCGGTGGTAGGTGATTTTCTGCTCCTCCAATATGATGAAACCGGTATTCATTGCTGCTGTAAAATGGGCTTTTTTCCTGCATTAAATACATTCACCGGAAAAAAATCCACCACGGCCCCAAAATGTTTTATGCGGAAGGAAATTTTCCTGTGAAGCCTTTCTTTTCTACCTAAAATTCATTAGCTTTACTTAGTTGCATAACTAACTATATGCCAAACAACCAATTTAAACGGGGAGAACTTTACAGCTTCATCACCGGCATGGCTTCTACCGCCATAGCGCGCAGGTTGCAGAAAAAGTTCAAGCAGGAAGGCCTGGAGATTACCATAGAACAATGGAGTGTGTTGTATCATTTGTGGAAACTGGACGGCATGAGTCAGCAGGATCTGTGCAATGCTACTTTTCGCGACAAGCCAAGCATTACGAGATTGGTGGATAACCTCGAAAAGCAGCACCTGGTGAAAAGGGTTCCTTCCAAAGAGGACCGCAGGATGAACATGATCTATGTAACGCCGGAGGCCCGTGCATTACAGGATATCACGATGGAGATCGCCAACCAGACCCTGAACGAAGCGCTGGAAGGCGTTTCGCCTGAAATGGTGGAGGTGTCCAAACAGGTTTTGCAACGTGTTTACGATAACTTGTCATAAAACAATATACCATGAGTACCGCAGCAAACACAACGGCAGCCGCCCTGAAAGGTGGTGAATGGCTGATTAAGGAAAGCAAGGCTGAAAACACTTTCATCCCCGAAACGTTCAACGAAGAACAATTGATGGTGAAAGAAATGTGCGCCTCCTTCCTGGATGCAGAAGTGTTACCCATTATTGACCGGATCGATAAATTGGAGCCGGGTTTAATGCCATCGCTGGTGGAAAAAGCCGGTGAACAGGGGCTGCTCGGTACTTCCATTCCCGAAGAATTCGGTGGACTGGGAAAAGACTTTATCACCTCCACCCTCGTGAACGAAGCACTGGGCGGAGGTTTCTCCTTTTCCGTGGCAGTGGCCGCGCATACTGGTATCGGCACCTTACCCATTTTGTATTTCGGAACGCCTGAACAGAAGCAACAATACATTACCAAACTCGCGACTGGTGAGTGGAAAGGCGCTTACGGCCTGACCGAACCCAACAGCGGCAGCGATGCACTGGGCGCGAAAACAACGGCAACCCTAAGTGCAGATGGAAAACAATACCTGCTGAATGGGCAGAAATGCTGGATCACCAACGGCGGCTTCGCTGATGTTTATACGGTATTTGCCAAAGTAGATGGCGATAAATTCACGGCATTTATTGTAGAACGTGGTTTTGAAGGGTTCACCCAGGGGGTGGAGGAGCATAAGATGGGCATCAAGGGTTCATCTACCGTACAATTGTACTTCCAGGACTGCAAAGTGCCCGTTGAAAATGTATTGGGAGAAATCGGTCGTGGCCACATCATTGCGTTCAATATCCTGAATATCGGAAGGTTGAAACTCTGTGCCGCAGCATTGGGCGGGGCGAAAAGAGCCATCACTACCAGTATTGAATATGCGAAAACCCGAGAGCAGTTCAAACAGCCTATCAGTAATTTCGGGGCCATCAAAGAGAAGCTGGCCCGCATGGCCATTGAATGCTGGGTGGCCGAAAGCTCACTCTACCGTACGGCAAAATGGATCGACGATAAGGAAGTGGAACTGCTGAACGAAGGCAAGCCCTTTAATGAAGCGCTGTTGGGTGCCGCAGAAGAATTTGCCATAGAATGTGCCATGCTGAAAGTGCACGGCAGCGAAATGCTCGACCTGATCGTGGACGAAGGCGTGCAGATTCATGGAGGCAATGGCTTCAGCGACGAATACATTATCTCGAAGGCCTACCGCGACAGCCGTATCAACCGTATCTACGAGGGAACAAACGAAATTAACCGCCTGCTTACCGTAGACATGGTATTGAAACGCGCGATGAAAGGCAAGCTTGACCTGATGGGACCAGCCATGGCCGTGCAGAAAGAACTGATGAGTATACCGGATTTTGGTAGCGGGGATGAACATCCATTTGAGAAAGAACACAAACTGGTGGCCAGTTTCAAAAAAGCGATCCTGATGACCGCAGGTGCCGCTGTGCAAAAACTGATGATGAAAATTGAACAGGAGCAGGAAATCCTGATGAACATAGCCGATATGGCGATCCT
>CAMLRX010000070.1 GCA_946482545.1 uncultured Flavihumibacter sp.
GGGTTGTCGAAGAACTAATGTACATAATAATTTGAAAGCAAATCACAACGATCCCCTCCTCATAATTTCTTATCTTTCCAACAAACACCCTCCATATGCAAACCAACAATTTCCTCCATAAAAAATTCAATATAAATCTCCCCATCTGGTCCGTCATTGCTCCCATCATATCCGTACTTATCTTTCTTACCAGCACGGAACCCCTCTCAGGAATCTGGGCTGCGGTAATGGCTATATCACTCATCAGCGTGGTGTTATCGGCAGTGCATCATGCCGAAGTAGTGGCGCATCGTGTAGGAGAACCTTTTGGAACACTGATCCTGGCTTTATCCATCACCATCATAGAAGTCTCGCTTATCGTTTCCATCATGTTAACGGAGGGCATACAAGGTTCCACCCTGGCAAGAGATACCGTGTTCGCAGCCATCATGATCATTCTTACCGGCATTATAGGTATATGCCTGCTGGTGGGTGGATTCCGGTACAAAGAGCAGGTTTTCATGAAACAAGGTGTGAGCGCATCATTGGTGGCCATTACTGCTATTGCGCTGCTTACGCTGGTGTTACCCAATTATACCACCAGTGAGGCCGGCCCCTTCTACTCCAACAGCCAGATGATTTTTGTCGCTATCATCTGCCTGGTCATTTACCTGGGATTCGTTTTTGTACAGGCGATACGGCACCGCGACTATTTCCTCCCCGAAGGCGCCTCTTCCCTCGATGAAGAAACACATGCCCCGCCACCTTCCAACGCCACCACCGCTTCAAGCCTGCTGCTATTGTTGCTTGCACTCGCTATGGTGGTGATGCTTTCAAAAAAACTTTCTCCTGTTATTGAGAATATTGTAATAAGCATTGGCGCGCCGAAGAGCCTGGTTGGTATCATCATCGCTGCGGTAATCCTGCTTCCGGAGGGCATGGCCGCGCTCAGGGCCGCAAGAAAGAACAGGCTGCAAACAAGTCTGAACCTGGCGCTGGGATCAGCACTGGCCAGTATAGGACTCACCATTCCGGCGGTAGCCATCGTTACCTATTTCACGGGTTTCACGGTAACTTTGGGGATCGATGCAAAATCCACACTGATGCTGATGCTTTCCCTGTTTATTGTAAGCCTGTCGTTCAGTTCAGGCCGGACCAATATTTTGCAGGGGATTGTGCTGTTGGTGATATTCGCTTCTTATTTGTTTACGACCATCGTGCCGTGATTTCCGCTTGTTCATTTCAGATTATTTAAATGAAAACAAGCGTTCATCTATTCAGCATTATACCTATTTTTCTACCTTCGCCCCCAAAAAATATGAAACCTTTCCTCCTTACCCTGGCTATTCTCTTTCATCTTGCAGGCCAATCGCAACCTAAACCCTTTGAAGGCATTATTCATTACAAAGTGGTGCACACTTCAAAACTTACGGCTGTTTCTGCCGCGGATTTTGCAAGGGAGAACCCCGGAAACACCATGGCTATCTACATTAAGAACGGAAAAAAAAAGATAGTGGCAGGAGACTTTACCACCTATTCCTTCCCTGGCGAAACGAACAGTTACCGCATCATTTCAGGCTTCGACACATTGTACACCGTAGAACCCGATACAAGCAAGCAGCAGAAAATTGAACAAAAAGCACAACATTCGACCATTGCAGGCTACGACTGTGAGTGCGCCTCGTTTAAAGAAAGAATTTACACTTACGATTACTGTTTCGCACGGGATATTGTTTGTGATAAAAACAGCAACGATCCAGATATATGGCTCTCAAAGAAAGTATCTTGTATCTTTTCAGAACAGGCGTTCACCTGCACACAGGTAGAACCCAGGCCATTAGATGACAGCATTTTCGCTTTGCCTGCGTTCCCACGCACAAAATACCAATATAATATGCATTACACGAAGGCTGAATTGCCCGGCGGGTGGGGCAAATATTTGCAGCGAACGCTCAACGCCGATCTTGCATTAAAGTACGTTAAGATTCCCAAAGGCGCAGAAAACGCCAGCGCTACGGCAAGGGTTGTTTTTGTTGTTACTCCGACCGGAAATATTGCCGATGTTATGGTGGAAAATCCAAAGGAAATCCATCCAAAACTTGCAGCAGAAGCAGTGAGGGTAGTAACCGAATCAAACCGCTGGAAGCCGGTAACTTATCGCGGTAAAAAAGTACCTCAGGTACTTGTTCAACCCATCAGTTTTGCAATTACGAAGTAAACAACGAAAACTATAATACAAAAGCAATGGCGCATCGTTTCCAATGCGCCATTGCTTTATGCACCTCAACACCAGCCGCTGCTTTACCTTTTCGCCACGTCAAACTTCCTGAAAATCGCACGCACAGCCGACTGTATCTCTTTGGATGTCAGGTTCCTGTTGTTCACCTCGTTCGTTGTCCAGCCCTGCCAAACCGCTTTTTCAGAGCGGACATCCGTAACCGTTACAGTGATGGTACCTTCTTTAACAGGCACATCATAATTATCTACACCCATAAACCGGGAAGGATAATACACGTTGAAAAGTCGCCGTGAATAAGGATTGTAGAAAGTACGCATGAAAGGCCTCGAATACACCGGGTCTGAATTCTGACGCACCGATCTTTCCACCAATACATCGTAACTCAACAATACGTCCGGTCTTTTTTTCGATTCCTTCCAGCCTACAATACGCTCCAGTTCTTCCGTTACCGCCAACCTTACTTTCTGCTCCTGGATCGACTGTTTTCCACTGCCTTCTTTTTCCACCCAGGCGAAAGTTTTGTAGCGCCCGAAGTCCGCGGTATCATCTTTTTCCACGTACACCTTCGATGTACAGCCTGTAATAGTGAAGAAGAGCGCCAGGTATCCGGCCCACCACTTCAGTATCGTTTTCATAACGCCTCCTTTTTTATAATAAACGTCAAAACCGTGCCGCAGGACGCTAAGAAAACGTGAAAAAACTAACCCGCTTTGGTCGTATTCGCCGATATGCTTTCAATGTACATCCGCAATTCCTCATCGCTTCTGTTCATTTTCTTCTTCAACCGCGCAAACAAAGCGGCCTCCTGCCCCGGTTCGTATACAAGGTCCTCATCAGTAATGCGGTAATCATTTTCTTTAATCTTCTCTTTTACATCGTGCCAGGGCATCGCAAGTTTTAACGGTTCCATAACTGGTAGTTTGATTATACCTAAAACTGCAAAACACAGGCCACCCGGATAGGTGAAAAAACGGTAAAAATAATTTTGCTAAATTTTTTAGTAATTCATAATTTAGCTGAAGAAAATCAAAGCTCATGTACATCAACTGTAAAACCTGGTTCAGTTTCCGGTACGGAACCCTTCAGACTGAGGAACTTGTGGGCGCTGCCGCTGAAGCAGGGGTTGATGCCCTGGCGCTAACGAATATCAACAGCACCTGCGACCTGTGGACCTTCGTGGCGCTTTGTAAAGCAAAAAACATCCGACCCATAGCCGGCGTGGAAATCAGGAACGGCAACAAGTTCCTCTACCTGTTGCTCGCGGCCAATAACAACGGATTGGAGGCGATACACCGGTTTCTGTCCAAACATTTGCAGGAGAACAGGCTTTTCCCTGAAAACGCGGGAGCCAATACCGTGTTTAATGAAAAAACAGATGGATTCATTGTTTATCCGCCGGGTGCAAAAACACCTGATCAACTGGAAACGCATGAATACATCGGTATACAACCTATGGAACTCACCAAATTGTACGGCATCAATATGGAACGGTACGGCCACAAATTTGTGGTGCGCCAACCCGTCACCTTCAGGAACGCGCAACAATACGCCATGCACCGTTTGCTGCGGGCGATTGATGAGAATACGTTGTTGTCCAGGTTATCAGCCGATAGTGTAGCCGGGGAACACGAAACATTTCTTCCGGTGGAAACGCTCCGGGAATTGTTCAAACATTATCCCGGATTGGTTACGAACACTTATGAACTGATGAACGCCTGTACCGTCGAAATGGATTTCAGAACGGATAAAACAAAGGCGAGTTTTAACCCTACCAAAGAAGCCGACCGGCAGCACCTGGCAAAACTGGCCCACGAGGGATGCCGGGAAAGGTATGGCAATGGCCCCAGGTACGAAGAAGCGGTACAACGTGTAGACAAAGAGCTCGCCATCATCAACAAGCTCGGGTTCAACGCGTACTTTATGATCACCTGGGACATCATCCGGTACGCACAGCGCAAGGGCTATTATTATGTCGGAAGAGGAAGCGGCGCCAATTCCATCGTGGCGTATTGCCTGTACATTACAGAAGTGGATCCTATTGAACTGAATCTTTATTTTGAACGGTTCCTGAATCCGCAACGCACCGCCCCACCCGACTTTGATATCGACTTTTCCTGGACCGACCGGGACGATATCATCGCATATGTTTTTGAAAAGTATGGGAAAGACCATGTTGCGTTGCTGGGGATGTATGCCACATTTCAGCAAAATGCGCTTATCAGAGAATTGGGTAAGGTATTCGGATTGCCGAAAGAAGAAATAGATCAGTTATCTGAAGGAGGCCCGGCAGATGATGCGATCAAGAAGAACATTCTCGGTTATGCGTTGCTACTCCGGGATTTCCCCAACCACCTTTCCATTCATCCGGGGGGCATACTGATCTCAGAAGCGCCGATTGCTCGTTACGCTACCACCGATCTCCCGCCCAAAGGATTTCCCACCGCACAGATAGATATGCACGTGGCCGAAGACATTAACCTGATCAAGCTGGATATTCTAAGCCAACGCGGACTGGGCCATATCAGAGACGCCCTGAAATACATCCGGGAGAACAGGCAGGTGAACATCAACATCCACGATGTGGAGAAATTCAAAAGCGATGCGGCCGTCCGGGAAAACCTGAAGAAAGCGCACACCATAGGTTGTTTTTACATTGAAAGCCCAGGCATGCGGCAACTCTTACAGAAACTGCGTTGCAGCGAATACCTTACGCTGGTGGCAGCGAGTTCCATTATACGGCCCGGGGTAGCCAGCAGCGGCATGATGCGCGCTTATGTGGAGCGGTTCCACGACCGCAACAAGGTACGGTACGAACACCCCGTAATGCAGGAATTATTGGAAGACACATTCGGAGTAATGGTATACCAGGAAGATGTGATTAAAGTGGCACACCACTTCGCAGGAATGGACATGGCGGATGCTGATGTATTGCGCCGCGCCATGAGCGGAAAATACCGCGGCAACAAAGAGATGCTCCGCATCAAGGCGCAGTTCTTTTCCAATTGCCGGGCGCTGGGTCGGGAGGAGGAAGCCACGGCTGAAATATGGCGGCAGATAGAATCCTTCGGCGGATACAGCTTCTCCAAAGCCCACTCCGCTTCCTTCGCGGTGGAGAGCTACCAAAGTCTTTACCTGAAAACGTATTACCCGAAAGAATTCATGGTAGCGGTCATCAACAACTTCGGCGGCTTTTATTCCAGGGAACTTTATTTCTATGAACTGCATAAAACCGGGGCCGCAATACATCCGCCCTGCATCAACGAGAGCCATGTGTACACACGCATTACCGGGAACGATGTATACACCGGATTCATCCATGTTAAATCGCTGGAAGAGCAACTGGTGGAGAAAATTATTCAGGAACGAAGCCGCTGGGGAAGGTTCCTGCATTTGCAGGACTTCATTGAACGGGTGGCACCGCCACTGGAACAACTGAATTTGCTCATACGTCTCAATGCGTTCAGATTTACGGGAAAGAATAAAAAACAATTGTTGTGGGAGGCCAATTTCCTGCAAAAAAAGAACAGGAACCATATCCCTTCTTCCCAATCGCTGTTTAGGGAAGAGCCAACTACCTTTCAACTCCCCGCATTCCGGGCCGATGCGCTGGAAGATATTTTCGACCAGGTAGAGTTGCTCGGGTTCCCGTTGCACTCTCCTTTCCCGCTCACGGAAGAAAACCCGGCCAACTTTGTTTCTGCACGCGATATGGAAAAATACCCGGGACAAACCATCACCATGCTCGGCTACCTGATCACCGTAAAGAACATCAGCACCATAAAGAACGAAAGAATGAGTTTCGGCACCTTCATGGACGACAAACTCGATTGGATCGATACCGTGCACTTTCCCGACAACTTGCGGCAATACCCGATAAACGGGAAAGGTTTCTACCGCATCACCGGGAAAGTGGTGAATGACCTGGGCGCCTGGGTACTGGAAGTGCAGCACATGGAAAAAGCAGGCTTAAAGAAAACAGCGGTTGGCGCGTTGTAAGTCATCGTATGTTCCTGCAGGAAAACAGACATATTGCCCATTTCGACCTTGATGCTTTTTTTGTGGCCGTGGAATGCAAAAAGAACAGCAAACTCGTGGGCAAACCCGTACTGGTAGGCGGAAGCAGCGACCGGGCCGTAGTGGCCGCATGCAGTTACGAAACCCGAAAATTCGGCATCCACTCCGCCATGCCGATGAAGCTGGCTAAAAGGCTCTGCCCCGAAGCCATTATCATCAAAGGAGATATGGAAAGCTATAGCCAGCACTCCCGCGACATCACGCAAATCATCGCCTCCAAAGTACCACTCTTTGAAAAAGCGAGTATCGATGAATTTTACATTGACCTAACGGGAATGGACAAGTTCTTCGGCTGCAAAAAATATACGGATGAACTGAGAAAGCAAATTATAAAAGAGTCGGGGCTTTCCATCTCCTACGGACTGGCAAGCAACAAACTCATCAGCAAAGTGGCCACCAACGAGATCAAGCCCAACGGGCAACTTGAAGTACCTCAGGGCGAAGAGAAACCCTTCCTGGCACCACTCAAAGTGAATAAAATGCCCGGTGTGGGTAAAGAGACTGCACGCCTGCTGGTACAAATGGGGGTGGAAACGATACATACCCTTAGCCAGATACCCATCGAAATGCTGCACAACCTGCTCGGAAAATCCGGCACGGAACTCTGGAAAAGAGCGAACGGTATCGATGATACGCCGGTGGTGCCGTACCGGGAGCAAAAATCCATCTCCTCCGAAAACACCTTTCATACCGATACCACCGATATGCGCTTCCTGGAAACTGAACTCATCCGCATGACGGAATCCATCGGACACCAACTCAGGGAGCAAAACAAACTTACGGGCTGTATCACGGTTAAAATACGTTACTCCAATTTCGATACGGTCACAAGGCAATCTTCTATTCCTTTCACCGCATCCGATCACCTGCTGATCAAACGCGCGAAAGAACTGTTTTATAAACTCTACGATAAACGTTTGCTGGTAAGGTTAGTTGGGGTACGCTTTACCGAACTCGTACCGGGAAACTACCAGATCAACCTGTTTGACGATACACAAGAAATGATCAGGCTCTACCAGGCGATCGATGGAATCAAGATGAAGTATGGGGTGGATTATTTGACAAGAGGCGCTTCCGCGAGATAAGTAAAGAACGATGCTGACTATTGTTTAACGCCTAAGTACCATTGCCTTTCTTAAAACAAGTAATCATATACATCGGATGATTTTCGGCGACGTCGGTGATCTCTGCCAGTCCGAATGCACCAAACTCCTTTTGAACGGAAGTCTCATCATAAAAAAATATCCTGACACCCCCGAACTGCTCGTATTGATCTTTACTCAGAAGAGTCCCCTGCCCGTATGTTGGGGATTTTTTAGATATCGCCGTAAAAACCATATACCCATTATCAGACAATTGATCGTAGCACTTCTTAATAAATCCGGCCCTGTCTTTTTCATCCAGCAAATGGATCAAAGCATGGCTGAAAATGCCTTCGTAGCGTTCATTATCAAAAGGCATATCTGTTACGGATCCGTGGTAAATCTTCAATTGGCCTCCATAGTGCTTTTCCGCCAACGCTATAGCTGTTTCTGATATTTCAATCCCCGAAACTTCCATTCCCTTATCCAGGAAAACCCGTGCGTTTCTGCCGTAGCCCACTCCCGGAATCAGTATTTTTTTTAGACCTTTATCAGCAAACGCTTCAGCCGCCAGCAAAGCCGATTGCGCAGGCGAAAGCCCCCACATTTCCTGTTTGTCTTTAAACGCTTCTTCCCAAAATTCTGCCATGTTATTCTATTTTTTCTAAGCAATTCATTCACAAAAAATCATTCAGGACACCAAACCCTTCTATCCGTTCTTCTTGCTTTTCGATAGCTGTGATTGCATTTCAAAACAGCGGGGGTGAAGATAGGTTAGCTTTTTTGGTTCATAAAATAATGAACTAATCTTAATAAACTATTTGAAAAGAACAAAAAGCTTTAAACAAACGCAATGCGGATGAACTACCTGAAGAAAAATCACGCCACGAAAACGAAAGGAGACTGTCGTACAAACCTCCTTTTCAATAGCAAATGAATGCGTTTTACCAAGGAATCTCTCCCGTTTCAGGATTAGTTTCTTCGCTGAAAAATTTACCTGTAGGCGCGTCTTTGTCCATCAATGCGTATTTAATAACCCTGTTCGCGGCTACGCTTACTTCGCCGCCATTGAAGAAAGTAAAGTCGGTTTTTGTAAGGCCAGGGCAAACGGCATTCACTTTAAAATCCGTGTCGCGCAACTCATATGCCAATTGTACGGTGTACATATTCAAGGCCGCTTTTGATATGGCGTAAACCCCGTATTTCGCAAAATGATAAGCGGGCCATTCCGGATTGCTTTGCAAAGAAAGGGAGCCGACGCTGGTGCTTACATTAACGATTCTTGGTGCCGCGGCGTTTCGCAAGAGGTCCATGAACGCCTGCGTAACATTCGCCACGCCGACAATATTAGTTTTAAGCGCATTGAGGTATTCGTCAGCGTTGGCCTCCAGCACGGTGTACGGGGCGGTTCCTCCATTTATGCCCGCGTTGTTAATCAGCACATCCAGTGCGTCGATCCTTTTTCCGATTGCCACTCGGGCGCTTTGAATGGATTGGTTTTCGGTAACATCTAACGGTATGGCTTCCACATGGGTTAAGCCTTCTTCTTTTAATTTATCGGCCGCTTTCAACCCGTTTTCCAGGCTCCTGCTTCCGATAAACACCCTGAACCCTTTCTGTAAAAGTTGCCTTGCGGTTTCAAAGCCAATACCTTTGTTTGCTCCTGTAATGAATGCTGTTTTCATATTATTGTTCTTTGATGCACCACAAAATTCCAGCATTCAAAAATGTCGTCATTTACCAAATGGTAAAAAGTAAATCACCGGATGTTCTTGCGTATCCGGCTCAGTGATTGTTGTGTAACGCCAAGATAGGAAGCGATATAAGCCAATGGAACCCGATTGATGATGGTGGGATAATTTTCCAGGAACGCTAAATACCGGGTGGTGGCATCTTCCGATATTACTGGACCCTTCCTGGATTTCTGGTACATGCACAACTGCACCATTTTATTTTTAATGTTGTCCCAGCCAACGATAATATGCGATAATTCTTCCCAATCGTTTTTGGAGAAAACAATAAGATCACAGTCTGTAACGGCCTGAAGGTACTCAGCGGAACTAGTGTTTCCTTCAAAGTTCACATAATCACATACCAGGCTGTTTTCCGAGATAAAACAACGGGTAATTTCTTCACCCTTATTGTTATAATAGCAGCCACGGACCACGCCGTTAATAACGAACCCAACCTGCCTGGGAATTTTTCCGGCTTCGGAAAAATAGGCGTCTTTTTTCAGGCTGAGGGGTTTCCCTTTCTCTGCAACAAGTTCAATCTGTTGCTTGTTGAGATTTCCGAATTTCAGGATGTATTGAATCAGTTCTTCCATGAACACAGCGTTAATAATACGTTTTATGAAATGCGCCTGCTACGGTTCAATGATCGATTTCCATTTGGTCATTCTGGCTTTCAGGTCTATGGTCCTGCCATCCACACTGAAAGTACCGTCACCTTTGTGGTGGAAAATACGTTTTTCTTTCCTGGTGTTGTTCGTCCAGGCTTTTACGGCCTCCAACACGAACAGGTTATACTTCCCCGACAATTGCGTGTTTACCACCTTACATTCAATATTCGCCAGACATTGCGCTATCAGCGGTGCCTTCACCTTTTCAGCCTGCAGCCTATCCAATCTGAAAGCCTGAAACTTATCGATATCCATACCGCTGCAGTTTCCGATATCCACAGCTTTTTTCATCAGATCCACCCCGGGGATGGCGATAACACAGTTTTTTGTTTTCACAAGCACCTCATAACTAAAATCCCAGGGGCCCATCACAAAGGCGATCAATGGCGGATCATGCTGAACCATCATGTGGAACCCCATTGTCATAATATTATGCTTACCCCGATGGGCCGTGGTAACAAGTACCACCGGCCCGGGTTCCAATAGTCTCACGACTTTATTCAGTGGAAAATCCAACATCTTAAATCGTTTAAAGTCATTGTTGTTTCAATACCGGGCTTTCATCAAAGAAAGACGCACGTTACATCAAAAGCAACTGCAATTCTGATACCATTTGTTTCCGATAAAACAACGGCTGACCTCATCCGATTTTCACCATGTTTTAGCCTCCACCGCAAAATTCGCAACTAAAACAACGCTGTAATTTACCAAATGGTAAAATATTTTACCCATGCGTTTTTGCTCCTTCTTTTTTAGTGAAAAACAGCAGTCCTCCCCATCAGCTAATCCACTGCCTTAACTTTTATATCCGCATATACTTCAAATTTTCGCTCCTCCGCTATTTCACCCAGCAGGCTCAATACCTGTTCCAGGGTTTTTCTCAGAACCGGTATGCGTTCCCGTGCATGGGGATCGGGCTCACCAAAACGCTCTTCGTGACTGAAATTATTCAGGCTGTGAAAACGTATCTTATCACTGAATAAAGTCACAAGGATTTCCTTCGCTTCTGTTCCTGTAAAAACCCCATTCAGGAGGTTAAACTTACCTTCCGGATACTTTACGGCTTTTTGTTTGCTCAAGGTTACTTCTTCTCGTTTCATAAATTGAATTGTTATGGATGAATAGATTTATTGTAGTTTTTTCACAACAATGCACCGACCACTTATGCTGACGATGCAATTCGTGAAAAGCCCGGCTTGCATCGACTTACCTGATGCGTTCCCATGAAAATTCGCGCGTAAGCAGGTATTTATCCCTGGTTTGTGGATCCAGGCAAACAAGGTGCACCCAGCCGTTGCCGAACAGTTTCTTCAGTATACCATGTTCCTTAACGATGTTTTCAATCCTCGATGCAGGTGCGTATACTAGTACGGTTAGTCGAACCGGCTCATGATAAGGCTCCTTATCCGATTTAAAAACGGACTGCAGCGGAAGCCCATGCATCAGGTCGCTTGCATTGCCCTGCATCACACCGATTTTACCCGCTATATTCATGGTTATTTTACTGCCGCCGCCAAAAGCCACATTGTCTAGGGTAGAAAATAGGTACTGTGCGTTGATCCACTGCGCCACCACTACCGGCGCCGTAAGAATGTTGGTAAGAAGTGTACCGCTTTCGTCTTTTTCCCAATCGTAGGCATGCAGGAAAACACGTCCTTCCAGGTTGGCATCTTTCGTGAGCCATCTTGGTCCGGCTATGAAGGCCGCATTTCTGGCGAGGCCCCATTCCGGGCGCACCTGGGCCCAGTCTTTGGCACGTGAGGCCGTAATTTTCCGGGCATGATCCGCCGTTGTGCTGACCCCCATTTGCCCACAGCGCCAAAGATTGTTTTCAGTTCGTGCGGTTTCAAGGTCTTTTTTCAGCGCCTGCAACTTTTCAGAGAGATGATCGTGCGCATGTTCCCCGAACAGCTCCACCTGATCGGTGGTGGTATTGTGAGCCGCAGCCAGGAAGATTGTATCATCGGGGATATCTATACCCTGATTTCCCAATTCGTTTCTCACCTCTTCATTGTTCAGGATGCTGGCGAGTATCCGCGCGTTGGGAGCGCCATGCCTTCCGCCGCAGGCGCCACAATCGAGGGCCGTGGCGTGCGCATTGTTTTCCGTAGTACTTCCATGCCCGCAAAAAACCACCAATGACGCGAAGCGTTCCGTAAGTCCGATCATTTTTAACGCACCCGCCGCAAACGACACCTGTTGAACCAGGGGGATTGGATTGATATCAGGTTCCAGTGCATAAGAAGGCGCAATCGACTGCTTCAACACCTTTGCAAGTGAATCCGCGCCTGAAGGAGAAAAGCTCCGGACGGCCATTGACACCCCACTTGCTAACCCCATTGCTTCCACAAGGCTGAAAGGCGCGGTAAAGGTATATTTAAGTGATTGGTAGAGTTTCTTCAACCCCTGCATCCGATGGTGTCCTTCCTCGCATGAATCATGGGAACAGTTCGGCTTTTCTTCGATATGGTAAGCTGGCTTCAGCAATACCGGGCAGGAAGCGTGGACCTCACCTGTAACGGCGTTTCCGACCGATACGGGCAGGCCGAAGAATCCGGCAAACCCATAAGTTTCATAGTTGCCCTGCGCTTCCAGGGCACGCCTGAAAGGCTCGGAACGCACATCGATACAAAATACCAGCTGCGCGTCAGGCCGTTCGCTATTTTCTGGTGGTGGCGCGCACGAGAGTTGTTGAAGCAGGCCCTTACGGTAATGGGTTTCGTTCCGCGTAATGGTTTGATAAGTGCCGGTAACATCCGCCTTATCCAGGGCCTGACGGTGCCATTGAAGCAAAGCTTTAGCTTCCGGCCAGAGGAGACAGGTTAGCACCAACCTGAACGCGAGGTATTCCGCTTGTGTAACCGTATGGGGGCATCCCGCATCTTCGCCATCAGCCCAGTTCGTGCGGTATTGTATATAGGCTGCCCATCCTGGTAAAGTAGTCAGCAGCAGTGTCAGAAACTGTTCCTGCCCGGCGGTGTCAATTCCAAGGTAAGACAGGGTTTCGGTGATTACCGCCCTCGGGGTTACCGGAAGGTTCGTTAACCAGTATAGCTTTTGTTTATCGTTACCATGGAGTCTTTCATCAAAACGGATCAGCGATAAGGTACTTTTCAGGAGTCCTTCTTTCCGGAGCGGCATTTGTATGGTGGATTGCCCCTTGTCGAAAAATACCTGCAGCCATTTTATACTTTCACGGTTAACACTTTGCATCTCTTCCGGCATTCCCAGTTGCTGAAAATACGCATTCGCCTCCTTTAACGCATCTTCAAACCTTAGTGTTTCAACCGGGTTCACCGCTATAAGATTTTTCAGCGGCCAGAAAGGCGCGATTTTCGACCAGCTTCGCGAGATCACCGTTTCAAGGGGATGTACATTTTCCGATGCCCTGATCCTGACCGGTTTTTCCATTAGCTCTTGTTGTAGCATGATGTTGTTTTTGATTTTCAGAACTGATATTTGTTGCGTTCAGCGGTAATTGTTTTGGGATGAGGTTGGCTCGCATTGAGCATTTGTACATACTTTTTGAGGAGCCAGTCGGGATAAGATTTCCACCTGGCTGGATGTATGAAAAGCATCGCAAGCCATGATGCTACAAGTAGTACCGCGCCAATGAAGTGCAAAGGATTCAGTTCCTGCGGAAGCGCTATGTTGAGGGGCGAAAGTACCTGCCCGATTAGTTGTACGCTGAAACCATAACAGCAACCAATAATCGCTGATGCAACGATGGCCAAAGGAAGCCTTAGCTTTTGGCGGCCGCGAAGGATAGGCAATGCGAACTGCGTTCCTGCAATCAAAGGAAGCAATACCAGGAACAGCGTTGTATCTCCCAGACTTATCCGATCCCCGATCGTTAAGGAGAAAGTGCCGGCCGCTAATGCGCCACAGAACAGTGCCGGTAAAAATTGTTTCAGGGAAGGTGGATAGTCGAGGTCCAGTCTTTTTTCCTGCGCGGCTGATCCGGAAGCAAGGAACAGGTAGGCTTTAAACAGTCCGTGCCAGCAAAGGTGGGCGATGGCTGCGGGAAACAAACCAAGTCCGCACTGCACGATCATGAACCCCATCTGTCCCATTGTTGAGCAGGCCAGCATGCGTTTGATATCACTTTGCATCAGCTTCCAGAGCGTACCCAGTAAGGCGGTGGCGATACCTGTTGCGAAGATGATATTCATTAACACCGCCTCACCCGCCAATAAGGGCGCAAAGCGTACCAGCAAAAATCCACCGCCATTTACCAGTCCGGCGTGCATGATGGCTGATACAGGCGTTGGCGCATTCAATGAACTGGTGAGCCAGCGGTGGAAGGGCCACAAAGCCGATTGCGTCATGGCTGCCAGTAATAAAAGTGACCCGGTTATAATGGTCCATTGGGAGCCTATGGATTGAGTAAGGATCGATTGTATTGACGTTTGTCCCGTAACGTTATACAAAATGAGGGCGGCGGTTCCCAGGAAAAAGAACCCCAATCCAAAATTTTTAGCCGCCAGCATAGAAGATTGTCTTGCCGCTTCCCACCGGCGCTTGTGCAGCATAAGCCGGGTAAGCAGCAGGTTGCTGATACCCCAGGAAGCCAGGAACAACAGCAGATGGTCCGCACACAACATCAGGTAAACCGAGGCCACCAGCATGACCAGGTTTGTAAAGAAAGAGCGCTGTTTGCTGTCTCCATCCAAATACCTGGACGCATAGGATCCTATGGATAGTGCGACAAAAGTCACGAGTGCGATGATGACCAAACTAAGGGCGTCAACATAAAACAGTGCGGGAAAACCAGTCATTTTTTGCTCCATTTTTAAGATTTTAATTTCGATGGGGGCAAAACTATCCTATGTTTGCATATAAGAAAAACGACTAATTCTAATAAATAAAATAAGATTTTCTAATAATGCTATTTGATGCCTTAACCTTGGAATGTTTCATTGCGGTGGTGGAAACCGGAAGTTTTACCCGTGCGGCCGGCAAGGTATCGCGTACCCAATCTGCCGTGAGCCAGCAAATCGCCAAGCTGGAGGGAATGATAGGAAAACCTGTGTTTATACGAGCCCGTCATTTTTCGCTTACACCTGAGGGTGAGTTACTGCTTACTTACGCGAAAAAAATCGTGCAGTTAAACCGTGAAGCGATGGACCGTTTTAAACATCCGGAGCTTCAGGGTGAAGTAAGGTTTGGTTTACCGGAGGATTTCGCCAGCGTTTTTTTATCTGAAGTACTTACGGAATTCGCTTCCCTTCATCCCCGCGTTATGCTGAATGTGGAATGTGATTTGACCCTGAACCTATTTTCCAGGTTCAGGAAAAAAGAATTTGATCTCGTGCTCGTAAAGATGAGCAGACCCGAGGATTTTCCAAATGGAATGGATGTATGGTCGGAAGCGCTGGAATGGGTAGGCAGTAAAAACCTCGCCGATTTTGATGCAACGCAACAGGTGCCTTTGGTGCTATCGCCGCAACCCTGCGTTTACAGGGCGAGAGCGATACATGCACTGGAAAAGATAAACCGCAAATGGCGCATCGTTTTTTCGAGCCATAGTTATGCCGGAACCGTAGCCGCCGTAAAAGCCGGCATGGGCATTACCGTACTTCCCCGCAATATGGTGCCTGAAGATTTACACATTATCCGGACAAAAAAACAACTCCCTAACCTGGATGATACGCATATATCGCTGCTGAAGCACCACAATAAAAACCTGGTGGTGAATTCTTTTGAAAAGTTTGTGGTGGAGCGGTTGAATCCATGATCTTTTGAATGCCCTCAATACAAAAAATGCCTTATTCCGAAAACCTTTTTCCGCATCAGCCTTTTGGAGGTAACCGTTTTTTGATCCGTTCGATGCGTTCCGGCAGGGCGGTTCGGTGCGGTCCCTGTAAGCCGATCCTTTGACCTTGTTTTATTGACCAGGTCGTTACTACCTGTTGGCCAGTGAAGCGGCTATGCCTTTCTCAACTTTACCTTCTGGCATTCCGATTGGGTGATTAACCTGCTCTTTTAAATTGCATTGCAGCTAAAAACCGTAAAAGATTGGTCAATTCTATGGGAGTTGCGTAAAATTCACTGCAGTAGCTTTATGTGGCCATTTAATTGAAAACGCTCACCATTTTTTGTATGCGCCCCATTGTAACGATTGTTCTTTGCTTATTGATGTCCGTAATATTTTACAGCAGTAAGGCCCAGGTACTGGACAAACAACGCCTGCTCAACCAGTTTGATTTTTGGCAGAATAAAGACTGGGACTGGTATAAAACCAATATTCCGTTCTTTGAATCTCCGGATCAGGAACTTGACGTTACCTATTACTACCGTTGGGAAATGATGACCGCGCACATGGTTTACGGTGCACCTGAAGTAGGTTATTCATTTACGGAATTCATAGACCGCCCGTGGTGGTCGGCCAAATACGGCGCTATCAGTTGCGCGGCCGGGCACCACCTTTATGAGACCAGATGGCTGCGCGATGCCCGTTATGCCAAAGACTATGCGCGGTACTGGTTCAAAACAGTGCCCGACCAGATCAGGAACTATACCACATGGATGGCCGACGCGATCTTTCAATCTTACAAAGTACATTACGATCAACCTTTTACTACCGCGCTTAAAAGCGATCTTGTCAGAAATTTTGAAGGATGGGAAAAAGAACGTTGGGTCGACAGCGAATCTCTTTTTGCCTGGGACGGCATGCACGATGGCATGGAAACAAACATCAACAGCCGCCAAACGCCACAATGGTTCGAAGGCGCGCCCGGCTACCGCCCCACCCTAAACAGCTACATGTGGGCGGATGCGAACGCGATCGCATCCATCGCACGGATGACCGGTGATGAAACCACTGCCAGGCTCTACCAAACGAAAGCAGCCACCATCAAAAAAAATCTTCAGGAAAAATGCTGGGATCCCAAAAGACAGTTCTTCTTTCATAGGTTCAAAAAAGATGAAGAGGGCGGTATAAAGGCCAATACCCTCACTTATGAAACAGGGAAATTCGCCGGGAGCCCCCATGGACGTGAAGAAATCGGATTCATTCCATGGTACTTTAACTTACCGGATTCCGGTTATGAAGCCGCATGGAAATTCCTGATGGATCCAGAGTATTTTTTCGCCCCATTCGGCCCCAGAACCGTAGAAAAAAACGATCCCATGTTCCTGATCGCAAAGAACTGCTGCGCCTGGAGCGGAAACGCCTGGCCCTTTGCAACCGCCCAAACGCTGAAAGGTATGGCGAACCTGCTCAAACAATACCGCCAGCCCTACATCACCAAAGAAGATTATTTTCAACAGCTTAAGATTTTCAGTCTTACCCATAGAAAGTATCAAAAACCCTATATCGCCGAAGCGAACCACCCCGAAACAGGTTCCTGGGATGGACACGATGTGCAGGGCCACAGCGATCATTATTTTCATTCCGCTTATATTGATGAAATCATCACCGGATTAATGGGCATAACACCAAAAGAATCGGACTCGCTCGAAGTAAATCCTTTGCTTCCAGACGACTGGAACTATGCAGCTCTGGACAATATCAGGTACCATGGCCGGAACCTTTCCGTGCTGTGGGATAAAACCGGCGCACGCTACGGCAAAGGAAAGGGGCTTATCATTATTGCTGATGGAAAAATTATCGCAAGTTCACCTGAACTGAAGAAAATGAAAATCGCATTCGCCCCGGGACCAACAGATACCTATACATCGGACCGGGTTGTCAATTACGCCGTGAACAATGAGCGGGGGCAATATTATCCACGTGCCATCGCTTCATTCCCGGGCGTGGGCAACAACAGTTGTGCGAAGATGAACGACGGGCAATACTGGTACTACAACGTTACCACGAACAGATGGAGCAACCTTCACGCCAAAAGCACCATTACCTGGGCCGGTATCGACTTCGGCGCGGAAAGGAAAATTCATACCATAAAAATGTATTTTACTGAAGACTCCGCCATACAGGCGCCAACTTCGGCAGTTTTGCAATACTGGAACGGTAAAGAATGGAAACCGGTGCCAGGCGTTGCCCCGGCAAAAAATATCCGGAGCAGGACCGCGACGGTTTTTAATTTCAAGACTTTGAGCACCTCTAAAATACGCGCGCTGTTAACCCCGGCGGACAACAAAGCGGTTGCCATTTCAGAAATTGAAACGTGGGGGCCCTTTGAAAAAGGATTGTCTGTTCCGGGAGGGGAACACCAAACAAGCCCCGACGCGAAAATCATTAACAGTGCGACCGTACAGGCTTCCTACACATCGCAGTTTGACAGGCTCTCCACCATAAACGACGGCCTTGAAAATCCAGCGGAACGCTGGACAGCGTTTCAATCACCCAACGCCCAGGATACCATCAGCTTTAGTTTCTCAAAGCCCACACCATTAAATACCGCATATATTTTCTTTTACAACGACGAGGGCGGCGTGCAACCCCCGAAAGAATACAGGGCAGAGTACCTGGAGAACGGTACTTGGAAGAAATTACGCAACCCGATTTTCAGCCCTGAAAAACAAGTGGAAGGAATGAACATACTTAATTTCGCCCCCATCACTACTAAAAAAATAAGGTTCATCTTCGTGCACCAAAGTAAAACAACCTTCACCGGTATATATGAATTAAAGCTGTTTTACGAAAAATAAACCATGTAACACGTATCCATCTTATTGTTCCAGTTCACCAGGGGCAGGTGGATATTTTTTTCGAACACATGCTTTTTTGTTCACTAAATCTTTATGGATTATATACTTTCTTCTAAAAAAATATTAGCCCCTTTTATCTTTTACTGTATGAGTTAGTGCAACGACCAAATATACAATCCTCCACTTTTAACTTGCTCCAACTGATGGTATGCTTTCAATACAGATGAGGGGAATATATGCCATAGCATCTGAATGAACGATTGTTAGGACCATATTCCGCAAACTTAAAAGTTTTGCCGGACAGAAATAATGACGGGATCAGCCCGCTGTTCTTTTAAGTTTAATAACAACGCTGCTGCCGGCGGGAATAGGAACCTTTAAATGCGTAGTAGCCGCTTCCTGCAACTTTACCTTTTCGCTTGTTTTACCCGCCACCGTAATGTCGTAGGTACCGGTAAGCCCTTTCACCAGGAACGACAGGTTATGTGCATCAGCGGTACGGTTTTCCAGGGTGAATAGGATGCTTTTGCCGGAGGTGTCAATTACCACGGCGTGGTTGGCTTTAAAACCATCGCGGAGTAGTTCTATATCTAACTTCTTATCCCCGTTGCGGTAATAGATTTTACGGCGCAGCCCATCTCTCGGAATAACGGACAGAAGGTTGTTGTTTGCCGTTAGTTGACCGCCATAGGCCACCATACCGAAAATGGGATCATTGGTGACAACGGTTGCCGCAGTTCTTATAGCACCGCCAAATCCCAGATCAATTTCACCATCGTAGGACCAGGGGCCACGACCTTGGGGTTTCTGTATCCACGGACTGTGGTATTTCTGCGGTTCGAAGGCCCAGCCGGAAGCGCCATCGTTCTCTTTTCCGGGGTACCAGTATCCGTAATTGGTTTCGGGTGTGCCGGAATTTATCAATGCAAAAGAACTCAGGTAAGACTGATAGCCCAAGCGGATGTAATCGGCTGGCTCTTTGCTGTAATTTAGTCCATAATCCAGGATAGACCAACCACCCATCTGCGACATATAGCTCAGCGTATAGCTGTCACTTTTCCCTCTGAAATCACTTCCAAGATAGTAATATGCCGGCTCAATGGTGCCTCTTAGTGCAATGTTCGCCTGTGTTTGACGGTCCATAAATACCCATGCATCTTCTTTTTTGATGGTAGGGTGGGAATACCATTTCTTCAGATTTTTATCGAACCAAAGATTTTTGTCGGGCTTTAGTTCGTTATGAATGGCATATTTAGCCAATGCGTGGCTGGATTCGAAGGCCGTGGCATCAATGGCGTATTCCGAGCGGAACGGATATTTATCATCATACAGGAAGTATTTTACTTTCTTTTCCCATTCGCTGGTGAGGAAAGCCGCGTCCTCTTTGAAGCCTTCTCTTTTCAAATCTTCAATCAGGTCGGGAATCAGCAATTCATTGTAGCAGCCCCATTTGTAGGTTTCATACCAGGGTAAAATTTCATAGGGGTATTTAAAGTAAGCGACGGCGGTTTGTTTGGCGCGCTCCAGGTATCCTTTTTTATCCAGGTAACGGGTCATATGCGGATACATAGTGGCAATCTGATACATATGGTAGTACATCATCATGATGTGTGGATAATCGTACGAGCGCCAAACGTGCATTTTAAAACGGCTGGTATCCCTGAGGTTGGGCTGGCGTTTTTCGTTGTCGCGATTCACCTTCCAACTGGGTGTTCCGTAAACACCGTATGGATAAATGCTGTCGGTGTCGGTGCGCTGCAAGCCGTTCCATACAAAGTTTTTAATATAGTATTCAATGGCGTCTATTTCATTCTGATCGGGGTACACCACGTTCTTGGCGGCTACAAACGGCGCTTTGCAAAGCCCCGGGTCGTCGCAGGTAAGCACATAGCTCAGGCGGCTGGTGTCAAAATAATCCGGGTTATCGGGGCCGCGCAGGGATGCATTTTTCATATCATACACGCCAAAAAGACCGTTGTACCATTTGGAGGAATCCCTGTGTTGCTGACTGTTCACAATAAACGCGGCTCTCTTCTTATACAATGTTTCAAGCGGTTCCGTGGCAAAAAATTCAAGATAGGTTTTGCAATTGTTGCCATACAGAACCGTGATCTTGTTTTCACCCAGACGCGAAAGTTTGATTCGGTAAAGATGGGTGCCCTTTTGTTTTTCGCCCAGGTATTTGATCGTGGTGGCGGCGCTAAACTCAGGAATAAGCGCTGTTATTTTCTGGTTGGTGCGAAGTGCTACTGTGGCTTCCAGATCGGAAGGGACCGTCATGCCGGGCATAACCTGCACATCAATTAATCCTTCTTCCAGCAGAATATTTCTAATTTCACTATAGTCTCTGGCCCATCGCAGCTTGAAGCCATAGGTTTTACTGGTATTGCTTTCAACAGTGACAAAAGTATGGGGTTGGCGCCAGGAACCGCGAAGCTCCTTATTGCCTGGCAACGCAGAGTGAATATAGGTCATGAATACCCCCCGCTCTGCTGGATTGGTCGAATTGGTGGTAAAGTATTCCAGGGAGGTGCCGGGAAGGGGAACCATCACCAGGTATGGGCCTAAACCTGTTGGACGTTGAAAGAAGAGAAAGGAATTGTTTCCGGAAATGAAATGATGTTTTACGACGCGTTGTTCGAAGATCTCTATAGGGTTCTCACCGCCGCCATTGTTGTAAGCTAGTGGCAAGGCAAGCTCCTCTACCCGAACAGCGTTGGCTCCGGTGTTGGTGAGTTTGATCTGCCAGTTGATTGCTTCATTGTCCAATGTAAAATTCTGAGTAATCTGCAAGGGGCCTGACGCTTTCGATTCCGGTGACCAGGTGCTTACCGTATTCCCATTTTGTGAAAAAGTTGTCCGTCCTCCTGTGGAGGCTTTCAGGGAGTCCAGTTTTTTTCCATTGGCATAGCGTACAGTCACATCCCCGAATACGCTGCCGCGGCGTATGTAGCTCGTGTTGTGAACATCATTGGTCTTGCAAAGTTCGGCAATTCCATGCCTGTCGGCTATAAAGGTGAAGGCCTTATTTTTCAACTGTTTCGGTTCAGGTTGCTGGGCAGAAGCATGATTCACGATGGAACAGCCACCTAAAAAAACAAGGAGTAACTTCTTCATGCAGATGTATACTTTAATTTATCACAGTTCATTGTAATAGTAAATTTATTCGTATTCGCATAGCGGCGTTTGATGATATTTAACGGATCATAGGCTATATTTAACAATAAAATCCGAAAGTCCTGCTCCAATAGTGGAAGGTTCTTCTTCGGGAGGGCCGTTTAATACCTATTTTGGTTCAGGTCATGATATTGCGTATTTTCCTCTTACCGGGCTTAAGCGTTTTAAACGAGGGTATAAACTTTCATAAAGAGGAAAACTATCCAGATTGTCAAAGAGCATATTACAATTAATGCTGGTGGTTTTATATGTCAGGTACTGCGCCACTCTGAAGGAAATCCGGTAGGCGCAATCGAAGTAGGTGGTTTGTTCGATGCGCTCGCCCTGCTTGTTGCAGTAGCTGTCATTGGCGACGATGGAAAAGTTCACGACATGCCTGTCGCCTGCTATGCTGCTGATTTCAGCGTCTTTGGTCAGTCTTCCGATGATGTTCATGTCTGTTGGAGTTTTGATGTTTACAATCCTGTTATGTCGCTCCTCCTTTTTCCTGCTGTTGCTCCGCTTCGCTTCGCAAATCATTTTTCCAAAAGAAAAAACGGAAAAAAGAAAGCAGATAAACAGTGCGGGAAAAGCGGAACACCAAAAGGAAACGGAATAAGTCCCGGAGGGTGGAAGGCGCGAGGCAGGAGACGGCATCCATTATGCCGTTGCCTTTTGGTGTTCCGCTGGCTTTTTCCGCAATACATTAGCTGCCTTTTTACCGGTTGATTTAGAAAAGACTCTCATTCCAGCTATCCTGTAGCTGTGAGGCCTGCTAGGCAAATAGACCGCTCATTCACGTCAAATCGCGCCATCGAAAGACAGTCCGGAGAAACCTTAAGACACCACAGGCACCTTGGCTACGCTATCAAAATGATTTAAACTGGATTCGGGTGTATTGACCTGCTCTGCAAAAGGAAGTATGAAATGGAACAGGTGGAGGGAAAGGCACGACTCATGAAAAGATTATAAAAATATTGGAGCAGCACGGTACAAAAGTCACGCCCGAGGAAGCAAAGGTTATCCTCGAGTTCATGAAAAAAATTGCCAGGATCACCGTAAAACAGTTTCTGAGAAAGTCATAACTCGGGCAGGTATTTAGTCACTTAGTAAAGGGATCAATACCGCCCGTTACAAATTGACTAAACTGATAGCAATCCAATATGAAAACAGCGGATTTATACATCCCTGTGAGTACAGATGAGCAGGCAGACAAAGGCTATTCTCAGCGCGACCAGGAAGAACGCCTGTTGCGTTATTGTGAAATGAAAGATATTACCGTCAGGAATATCTACATTGAAGATTACTCTGCAAAGTCATTTAACCGGCCTCAATGGAGCAAGCTGTTGAACTCCCTCAAAAAGCAGCGTAACAACAAAGCTGCTACACTTTTACTTTTCACGAAATGGGACAGGTTTAGCCGCAATGTTTCCCAGGCATACCAGACGATTGATATCCTGAAAGCGGATCAGGTTGATTTTTTGTGGGGTCATGCGTAGATTTTTGCTAACCTGAACAAAAAAAAACAACATCTCTCACACCTCTTGCAGAGGCCCTAAAGGCTTTGATTTTGGCATTAAAAGCTTCCGCTGATGCATTGGTACTCCTATTGTTGAAGTAATCAAGGATGCCTATGTAATGCGTCTGGATTGATCTGGATACTGTTCTGAAGGAATCGATCGCGGCCTCCTCTACCTGATTATATCATAAAGCCAGTCGTTTGAAAGCCTGTTCCTTACAGGTACAACATCGAAAAATATCGCGCAGTTTCATGGATAGATCATAAGCTTGTTTGAGCCGGGGATAGCGCTCAAATACAAGTGTGGCCCGTTGTTTCTGCGTGCTGGTCCAGGCACCTGGATGCTTAAAAAGAAGGTACCTGCTGCGCGCCAGAAGCTGTTTTGGAGAATCACCATTGGACAACAGGCGAGGCACATAGGCTTGTTGCTGTTTTTTAGCCAGGGCAAGCTGTTCATTTTCTTCATCAAGTTCCTGCCACCGGTATTTGATGCGTATTTCCTGTACCTGTTTTCCTGATCGTTCCGATAGCTTCATCAAGACATCGATCACCCGGTCGGCCTGGGTACCTTTGATCATAGCTACGATGGCTCCCTTGAGCCCTTTTGCTGCTTTGTTGGTAACTACAGTATAAAGTTCGTCATTGGAAAGGGCCGTTTCATCAATACTGAGGTGGGCGCCCACATTTTGTTCAAAGAGCATCCAACGATCGGCATGCTCGCGTTGGTTCCAGTCTTTATAGTCGCTGATGTGGTGCTTGTATTGTTGCTGAAGTTGTTTGCCATCCATTTGGTAGAACCTGCCCAGTTGATGGCAACTGACAGGATGATTATCCAAGTGCATCTTTTAAAAAAAGCGCGAACTCTTTGGTGAGTCGTGCGCCCTGCATTACCAGGTCCCAGTTCCGGGTGACTGTTTCACCGGTAGATGGTACTTCCCAGCGCCTGCGCTTTATGTCCAGCACTACCTTATTGTCACGGATCGGGAAATCCTGTATGCGTGTGGCCGGAAGGAATCCTTTGGAATGAAGCGTTTGGGTGGAGTATTCGACGGGCGGAAGATTTTTCTCTTCTAAAAACAACACAAGGCCCTCTTTGTCTTTCACTACATGAGTCAGTTCGAAAAAATCAAGTGTTCCTCCGGGCAACAAATAGCTCATCAATTCTTTAATCGTATCAGGTGCTGTGTCTTTTTTCATCTGCCCGCAAAGCAACACAGAAATATATAATCCCGCAACTTTTCGACTTGATCCTGAAAAATTTCAGAAGAGATAAATTCCTATAAAAAAACAACGCCAAGTGGAAGTATTTGTCTTCACTTGGCGTCTCTGGTGAACCCGCTGGGACTCGAACCCAGGGCCCATACATTAAAAGTGTATTGCTCTACCAACTGAGCTACGAGTTCATCCTTTCTTACTTCTCAGCTACCGTGCTGTTCCGTAATTGGGAGTGCAAAAATAGGAATTAATTATTTGCACCCAAATTTTTTGAGAATTTTTTTTCTGATTTTTTGAGAATGAATCATTTGCAGCATTTGAGGTAAGTTTGCGGCTGATTAACAAAAGCCGATGATGCAATCCTATTTCTCCAATAAAGTTGTTGTTGTTACAGGTGGAAGCGACGGTATCGGGAAAGCCCTGATAGACCTGCTCCTGCCCATGGGCGCTAAAGTGGCTACCTGCGGAAGGAACCACGATAAATTGTATCAGCTCGAAAAAAGCTACGCCGGTAAACCATTGCACACCATGGTGGCCGATGTGGCATCAGAAACAGATTGCAAAAGGTTTATTGAAACCACCATAAAAGTATTTGGCCGGATAGATATCCTCATCAACAACGCGGGCATCTCCATGCGCGCGATGCTGAAAGACATGGATGCGGAGGTGATCAAAAAAGTAATGGACATCAACTTCTTCGGAACAGTGTACACCACCAAACACGCGCTTCCCCACCTCATCGCGGCAAAAGGAACCATTGTTGGCGTATCCTCCATCGCCGGTTACAGGGGGCTGCCGGGAAGATCTGGCTATTCTGCTTCCAAATTCGCGTTGCAGGGTTGGCTCGAATCCATCAAAACTGAATTGATGGACGAGGGCGTGCATGTAATGTGGGTATGCCCAGGCTTTACTGCTTCCAACATCAGAAACGCGGCGCTCACGCAGAAAGGAGAAACACAGGGTGAAAGTCCGCTCGATGAAAAGCAACTGATGACTTCGGAAGAATGCGCACAGCATATCCTGAAAGCGGTGGAGAAGAAAAAACGGACGCTGGTGCTCACTTTCCAGGGGAAACAAACCATCTTCCTTAATAAGTTCTTTCCGGCGCTTACCGATAAACTGGTGAAAAGGTTCTATTTTAAAAATGGCGTGCTCACCAAATAAAACCGCAACCCGGCACGGATGGCAATTATCACCCTTACCTCAGACATCGGAAGACAGGACTACCTGCCAGGCGCCATCAAAGGTCGGCTGCTGCGGATAGACCCATCTT
>CAMLRX010000071.1 GCA_946482545.1 uncultured Flavihumibacter sp.
GATTTGTATTCGAATAAGTATTGCAGTATTTTTTTCATTTCGACTGATGTAAATGTGAAGAATGGATGGTGTTGAACGGTTATTGTTTCAGCCAGTTCTTCAGCATCTTTTCCCCATGGGGGGTCAATACACTTTCGGGGTGGAACTGCACGCCCTGCACATCATATTTTTTATGCTGAAGTCCCATGATAAAACCGGCATCATCTTTTGCGGTCACTTCCAGTTCGTCCGGGAAAGACGCTTCATCGGCTACCCAACTGTGGTACCTGCCCACTTCAATTGTAGCTGGCAACCCGTTAAAAACACCGTTCTCTTTCGGTGAAAATACCGGCGCCTGCATGATGGGTGTAGCCACGCCATGGTACACGCTGCTGAGGTTGGTGAGCTTTCCGCCAAACGCTTCCGCGATGGCCTGGTGTCCGAGACAAACGCCGAGCATAGACTTTGTGGCCGCATATTGCCTGATCAAAGGCAGGAGCAATCCTGCTTCTTCGGGAATCCCAGGTCCCGGAGAAAGAATGATCTTATCGTAATCCGCTACTTTTTCGAGCGGAATCTGGTCGTTGCGGTGTACTTCCACTTTAGAATGAATGATCTTCTCTACCAGGTGTACCAGGTTGTAGGTAAAAGAATCGTAGTTATCGAATACCAGTATTTTCACTTGAACTGTTTTGAGTTGAATGTTGCCCGATGGATTTATTGAATGCCCGCGGCGGTAATTACAGCGGTTTTCAACGCACCAAGTTTGTTGTTCACTTCCTGTAATTCATTTTCGGGATTGGACTTTGCCACCACACCTGCGCCAGCCTGGTAGTACAAAGTATTATTACGGCTCAGGAATGTACGAATCATGATGGCCTGGTTGCAACTGCCGTCGAAGCCGACGAACCCAATGCAGCCGCCATAGTAGCTGCGCGGCGTGGGTTCAAAGGAATCGATCAGTTCCATGGCTTTGAATTTTGGCGCGCCAGACAATGTTCCTGCCGGAAAGGTAACGGCCATCAACGCGAACGGGTTGGCTCCTTCCGCCACTTTTCCCGTCACCTCGCTTACCAGGTGGATCACATGCGAATAATACTGTACCTGCCGGTATTGAGTAACCGTAACATCGGTACATAACCTGCTTAAATCGTTTCGTGCCAGGTCCACAAGCATCACGTGCTCGGCGTTTTCCTTCGCATCTTCGAGCAGGCGTTGCGCTTCGCGCGCATCCGTTTCTTCATCACCGGTTCTTTTAAAAGTTCCCGCGATGGGGTGTACCACCGCCTTGTTGTTCTTCACGATGAGCTGGCTCTCGGGGGAAGAACCCATCATTTTATAATCACCGTAATCGAAAAAGAAAAGGTAGGGCGAAGGATTGATGTTGCGCAGCGCACGGTACACATTAAACTCATCGCCACGGAAGGACTGCTGGAAACGGCGGCTCAACACGATCTGGAACACATCGCCCCGCATACAGGATGCAATGCCCTTGCGTACCATTTCCCTGTACGCCTCATCTTCCATGTTCGACAACTCGCTGCCTATGGCTTCAAAGGGAAACACCGGCACATCTTTGGAACGGATCAATGATTCCACCAGGTCTATTTCACTTTCTACTCCGGAGATCACATTCTCACAGATGTACAATTCATCTTTATAATGATTGATGGCAATAATGTACTGGTATAACCGGTACCGCATCAGTGGAATCACTGGCGCGTTCTCCCGTGTTTTTCCCAGCGTAACGGTGTCAAAAAACTGTACGGCGTCAAAGGTGCTGTAGCCGAACAAACCTTGTGTTGGTGGCATCCCTTTGGGAGTGGGTTCCAGTTCAAAACGTTTCATAAAATCCCAGAGCAACCCGGGCACGGCGGCCGGTGAACTGATCTTTTCCTTAAAAGGCTCCTGAGCGGGTAATTTACATTCCATCGCCCCGAAATTGCTGATCTCTATCCCTGCAATCGCGTTGATCCCGATGAACGAATAACTGTTTTCTCCCGCGTGGAAATCGGTGCTTTCCAAAAGAATTGTGTCGCGGAACCGGTCGCGGAGCCGGAGGTAAATGCCTACGGGCGTGAACACATCTGAAAGCATTTTCCTGTACCTGGTTTCTATCCTGATCTTTTTCATTGAACGAATATGGTATTGAACTGGCCTGCCGGATGGGATAAAAAAAAAGCCCCGCATCCAGCGGGGCCTTAAATATGGTAAATCATAGCAATAGCATTACCTGCCCCGATTGAGGTTAGTATGCCACCACCACTGAATATTTTGTGTTTTTCCAATCATGCCTGCAAATTTGGGGTACAATGCTGAATATTCAAAATTTATTTTCAGCCATCATTTAACATGCGGCACCCCGATTTTTTTGCTACGTTTGCCGCCCTGAAATCCAGACAATGAGCAACGAGAACATCAACACCGTACACGCGGAACGTATCGCACAGGAACTGAACATTAACCGCAAACAGGCGGCCAGCACCATGCAACTGCTGGGCGAAGGCTCCACCGTTCCATTCATCAGCCGATACAGAAAAGAAGTGACCGGTAACCTCGATGAAGTGCAGATCGCCTCCATCCAGGACCTGAAAAAGAAATTCGAAGAGATCGACCAACGGCGCGAATTCATCATCAAAACAATCACCGAGCAGGAAAAGATGACACCGGAACTGCTCGAGAAACTGCAATCTACCTGGACGCTTTCCACATTAGAGGACATCTATCTTCCTTATAAACCCAAACGCAAAACCAGGGCGGTGATGGCCATCGAAAAAGGACTGGAACCATTGGCCAAAACCCTCTTCGAACAAGGATCGGGAGACCCTGAATCCGTTGCATCCACCTTCCTCAACGAGCAGGTGGCTTCGGCTGAGGAAGCATTGAAAGGCGCCCGTGATATCATCGCCGAATGGATCAACGAAGACGCTGTGCTGCGCGACAAACTCCGTAACCTTTTCACGAAAGAAGCCTTGCTGAAATCTTTCGTGGTAACAGGGAAGGAAGAAGAAGGTCAGAAATACAAGGACTATTTTGCTTTCGATGAACCGTTCGCTAAATGTCCCTCCCACCGTGTACTGGCCGTGTTTCGCGGCGAAGCGGAAGGCATTCTCTACTCTTCCATTCAACCCGAAGAAGAAGATGCGCTGGATACCATAAAAAAACAGTTTGTTCAAAACAATTCCCCCTTCGCCCAACAGGTGCAGCTTGCAGGAACAGATGCGTACAAACGACTCCTGAAGCCTTCACTCGAAAATGAAATGCGTGCGCTGGCCAAAGAACGGGCCGATGCGGAAGCAATTGAAGTATTCGCAGAGAACCTGCGCCAGTTGTTACTTGCAGCCCCGCTTGGTATGAAACCCGTTCTGGCAATAGATCCTGGTTACAGAACCGGCTGTAAAGTTGTAGCGCTTGATGCGCAATGTAATTTGCTGGCCAACGATGTGATTTACCCGCTGGAAAAGAATTATAAGCAGGAAGAAGCAAAACACCTGATTGAAACCTGGGTGAAAAAATATGATATTGCCGCCATTGCCATTGGAAATGGTACCGCAGGTCGGGAAACGGAATCCTTTGTTCGCAATATTTCCTTTGAAAGCCGTGTGCTGGTATTTATGGTGAGTGAAAGTGGTGCATCGGTGTATTCCGCTTCAGAAGCGGCCCGCGAAGAATTTCCTGAATATGATGTAACTGTTCGTGGCGCGATCTCCATTGGAAGAAGGCTGATGGATCCGCTGGCTGAACTGGTAAAGATCGACCCGAAGAGTATTGGCGTAGGCCAGTACCAGCACGATGTGAACCAAACTCAGTTGAAACAAAGCCTGGACCGCGTGGTAATCAGTTGCGTGAACAAAGTTGGGGTGAACCTGAACACGGCCAGCAAGCACCTCCTCGCCTATATCTCCGGACTTGGCCCCTCCCTCGCTGAAAACATCATTAAATTCAGAAAAGAGAATGGTCCGTTCAAAAGCAGGAAAGAACTGATGAAAGTGCCGCGTCTAGGTGAAAAAGCCTTTGAACAATGCGCGGGATTCCTTCGTATTCCTGATGCGCAAAACCCGTTAGACAACTCGGCCGTTCACCCGGAACGTTATCCCGTCGTGGAGCAAATGGCGGACGACCTGAAAGCGGATGTGGCCTCGCTTATCCAGCAACAGGAATTAAGAAAGAGGATACAGTTACGGCAATATGTAAACGAAGAAGTGGGATTGCTGACGCTGGAAGATATCATGAAAGAACTTGAAAAACCAGGTCGTGATCCCCGTGATGAAATATCCGTTTTTGAATACGACCCCAACATTTCCAAAATAGAGGACCTGGCTCCCGGGATGATACTTCCGGGTGTCGTCACCAACATCACTGCCTTCGGCGCTTTCGTAGACATCGGAGTGAAACAGGATGGACTGGTACATATTTCCCACCTCAGCACGAACTATATCAGCAACCCGAATGAAGCGGTAAAATTGCAACAGAAAGTAAAAGTGAAGGTATTGGAAGTCGACATCGCGCGTAAGCGGATCAGCTTATCGATTAAGGAAGCCAGTGAAAATGGCTCCTTAAGGCCGAAAAAGCATGTTCAGGGCGGACAGAAATTTGCAGACAAAAAGCCACAGTCGCAAGAACCGGCTTCGATGGAAGATGCGTTGGCGATGCTGAAGTCGAAGTTTAAGCGGTAAGTGCAGTAACGGTGGCACCGCTTTAGCGGTGGCGCCCGGTACCGGTGTTTTCGCCAGGGTGATTATACCATCCACCAGGAGCCAGTGTTTTCAACATTGCTTCCGGTGGATTTTTTATTGCCGGTAACCGTGATTGTACCTTTTTTTATCGGTGATTTTCTATTGGGGTAAAAACGGAAATTCCTCGAAATCGAGGAAATCGGTGCCACCGACGTTGTTTTCCCCGGCAGGCTGCAGTGTTTTACACGTCGTGATATCAGTGACTTTACGGTATTGGTAAAATTTCCAGAATTGTTGTATTCAGAAAAAGAGTTGTTTCCGATAATTTATTCGAAAACACGCGGCCGAAGTTGGCTCTATTCAGGAGAAAAGCAAGACCTTCTTTGCCCGAAATCAACATCATATCCCATCATTTCACCAATTTCCGGAAAAAGATATAACCGTACATTTACGCTTCAAATCATCTTTCATGAAAAAGACCATCGCCCATATCCTCCTGGGAAGAGAAAAGAAAATAACAGAAGACGAAACCATATTGCAACCCCTGCCCCATAAGGATTTCAGGTTCGCCAACCCGTTTATCGTGATCCACCATGGCGGTCCGAAACACATTCCACCAGGACACGAGGAACGGATTCACCCCCACCCGCACCGCGGTTTTTCTCCCTATACCTTCATGTTGCAGGGAGAAGGTTTTCACCGCGATAACGCGGGCAACGATGAAGTGATTAAAGCAGGTGGCGTCCAGTGGATGTTCGCGGGCAAAGGGGTGCTGCACAGTGAAGGTCCCACGCCTGAACTGCTGGCTTCCGGCGGCACGCATGAGTTCATCCAACTCTGGATCAATGCGCCCGCCGCAAGGAAATGGGACGATCCGTTCTACCAGGCAGCCAACAAAGAAGAATTGCCAAAAGTGCTGGTGAAAGAAGGGGTGGAATTCAGGCTGGCCAGCGGGGAATACGAAGGGAAAACAGGCCCCATCAAGCAATTCACGCCTATCCTATCCATGATCGGGGAAGTAGAGAGAGCGGCGGAGGTAAAACTGGAAGCGATTCCGGGGTATTGGACGCTTTTGTATGTGGCAAAGGGTAGTATTGAAGTGAATGGCACGAATGTGACTCAACACCACCTGGTGGTTTTCGATAAGGAGTATTCAGATGTGGAGGTACTGGCGCTGGAAGATGCACAGTTGTTGTTCCTTTCCGCGGAACCCATCGAAGAGCCGGTTGCTGCAAAGGATAATTTTGTGATGAATACGGCGGAAGAAGTGGAACAGGCGATTGAGGATGCGAAGAATGGGAAATATGGGACGTTAAGTTCTTAGTTACCGGAAATTTTCACGCAAAGAACGCGAAGGAGCAAGGACGCAAGGCCTTGTATGTGTTTGGAACGTTAGTTTGCTAGGATTTTTTTAGTGACAAGGGAAAGTTGGTTGATGGGATGGGGCCATTCAAATTTTATCATTGTTTTTACCATAAATAGCCCCAGTTTTGCGTTATGATGGGCATGAAATCATTTAAGAACGCAATGCTGGGGGTTATTTGTATGCTTTTTGTGACAGAAAAGGCCAATTCACAGCGTATTGCTCCCGCGGACCTGAAGGATATCAAAGTAAAAGAAGATTCCCTTCGGCTGTACGCCAACAAAATCATACAGGGAATTAATGCGGCCGACAGGTTCCGGGCCGACAGTGTATTCATCCGTATGCTGATGCGCACCCTTAAAACGCCCTATTCCTTCGATTACCCGTTCGATTCATTGCAAACCATCTCCATTCAATACCCGCCCGACAGTAGTTTCAGGATATTCACCTGGCAATTTATGCGGGACGATAATTATTACCGGCAACGCGGGATGATCCAGATGAATACAAAGAACGGGGAACTGCAACGGCACCCGCTGTTCGACGCTTCTGAATTCACCGATAAACCGTTGGACTCCATCAGAACTTTCCAGAACTGGATCGGTGCCATCTATTATAAGATCATCCAGAAAGAACACAACAACAAACGCTTCTACACGCTGATCGGCTTCGATGACCACAGTATCCGCAGTACCCGCAAATGGATCGATGTACTGCATTTCGAGAACGGACAACCGGTTTTCGGAGGAGATTTCTTTTCCTTCAGAGAAGATTCGGCCGCCAAACCCAATCAGTTGCGCTACGGTATTGAGTACAAGAAAAACGCCAGGGCCAGACTGAATTACGATGAGGAAATGGATATGATCGTGATCGATCACCTGATTTCGGAAATCAATGAACCCAACAAAAAGTTTACGCTTATCCCTGATGGTGATTACGAAGGCTTCGCCTGGAAAAACGGGCAATGGGTACACATCGATAAGATCTTCAACTTCCAGTTGAAAGATGGCGAGGCACCGGTTGGCGATGAACTTTTAAGCGACGATGGAAAGGTGAATGAAGAAAAACTGAAAGAGAAATCGGAAAAGAACAGGAAAAGGAAGAATTAAAACAGAAGGCGTACCGGGTTTCCGATACGCCTTCCGCTATAATATAATACCCCGAAAGGTTTTTATTCGTCCAGCTTCAACACTGCCAGGAATGCTTCCTGCGGCACTTCCACGTTTCCGATCTGGCGCATTCTTTTCTTACCCTCTTTCTGTTTTTCGAGGAGTTTCCGTTTCCGGCTGATGTCACCACCATAACATTTTGCAGTAACATCTTTGCGCATGGCGGAGATGTTCTCCCTGGCCACGATCTTGGCGCCAATGGCGGCCTGGATGGCGATCTGGAACTGCTGACGGGGCAGTAACTCTTTTAACTTCTCACACAATTTGCGGCCGAATTCGTGGGAACGGCTGCGGTGGATCAATGCGCTGAGGGCATCTATCTTTTCATTGTTGAGCAGGATATCCATTTTCACGATATCGCTCTCGCGGTAGCCGCTGGGATGGTAATCGAAAGAAGCATAGCCTCGGGTCTGGCTTTTCAGCTTATCGTAGAAATCGAATACGATTTCGGTGAGCGGCATTTCAAACAGCAATTCCACGCGGGTGGGCGTGAGGTACGACTGGTTAAGCAGCATCCCTCTTTTATTGATACAAAGCGTCATGATGTTCCCGATATAATCGGGTTTGGTGATGATCTGCGCTTTGATGAAAGGCTCTTCTATTTTATCAATCTTCACCACATCGGGCATATCGGCGGGATTGCTGATGATGATGGTCTCCCCTTTTGTGGTGGTGGCGGTAAAACTTACGTTGGGTACCGTTGTAATTACGGTTTGATTGAATTCCCTTTCCAGCCTTTCCTGGATGATTTCCATGTGAAGCATGCCAAGAAAGCCGCAACGGAAGCCGAAACCAAGGGCCTGACTGGTTTCCAGTTCAAACGTGAGCGAGGCATCGTTCAACTGGAGTTTTTCCATACAATCCCGGAGTTCCTCGAAAGCATCGGTTTCCACGGGGAAAATACCCGCAAATACCATTGGTTTTACCTCTTCAAATCCTTTGATCATTTCAGCGGGACGGGCGGTGAGGGTAAGTGTATCACCCACTTTTACTTCTTTGGCGTTTTTAATACCCGTGATGATATAACCTACATCGCCACAATTTACTACCGATTTCGGGGCGAGGCCCATTTTCAGGATGCCCACTTCATCGGCAATGTATTCCGTTCCGAGTGAAGCGAATTTTACTTTATCCCCTTTCTTCAGGGTTCCGTTGATGATTCTGTAATACACGATGATGCCACGAAAACTGTTGAACACACTATCGAAGATCAGGGCCTGAAGGGGTGCTTCGGGATCACCTTCGGGTGCGGGAATACGTTCTACGATGGCTTCGAGGATGGCCTCCACCCCGAGACCGGTCCTGCCGCTCGCGCGTAGGATGTCTTCCCTTTTACAACCGATCAGTTCAATGATCTGGTCCTCCACTTCTTCAATCATGGCGCCGGCCATATCGATCTTGTTGATCACGGGGATGATCTCGAGGTCGTTCTCTATGGCGAGGTAAAGGTTGCTAATTGTTTGTGCCTGAATACCTTGTGCGGCATCCACCAGCAAAAGCGCACCTTCACAGGCGGCCAGGGCACGGCTCACTTCATAGCTGAAATCCACGTGGCCGGGGGTATCAATCAGGTTGAGCGTATATTGCTTGTTTGCCGTAAAATCGGCATTGGAACCGGTATAATTGTAATCGAGCTGGATGGCGTGGCTCTTGATGGTGATGCCTTTTTCCCTTTCCAGGTCCATATCGTCCAGCACCTGGTCCATCATCTGCCTTTCGGAGATGGTATTGGTGGTTTGGAGAAGCCTGTCGGCGAGGGTACTCTTTCCGTGGTCGATGTGCGCGATAATGCAAAAGTTTCTAATGTTCTTCATGAAGGAAGATCCTGTTTTAATGCGCAAAATTAGCGAAAAGGAACGGTTCTTTTTCAGGCAGTTGTAAATCGTGGGAAAATGCTATTTTTCCGGCAAAAACATGGAGCTGACAACACAATTCCAGGAGGCCGTGGCGGCCAGTAAAACATTGACGGAGAAGCCTTCCAACGAAATTCTTCTGCAATTGTACTCCCTTTACAAGCAGGCTACCGAAGGCGATGTGAGCGGCGAAGCGCCTTCCAACCCGTTCGATTTTGTAGCGAAGGCGAAGTATATGGCCTGGGAGGAATTAAAGGGGAAGACGAAGGAGAAGGCAATGGAAGAATATGTGGCGTTGGTAGGGAGGTTAAAAGGATGAAAATAGGCGTTATTTATACCAGATTCTATCCCTTATCAAGTAGCGCTTCTGCACACGGATATTACCTTTTCAGCCACCTTAAAAAGATGGGACATGAATTGCACACCCTGGGGATGGGCGATAATATGCTTTCTACCGATCATTCCAGGAACCTAAAAGGTATATTTTCTTTTCTGAAAAGCATAGATGTACTTTATATCAGGGTAACACATTGGAAGTGGTACGAATGGGCTACATTATTTAAACTATTGTCTTTCGGTAGAATTAAAGTGATCTGGGAAATAAATGCGCCAGTAGAGGAAGTATTGGCAGATCGGAAAATGCAGCCGGATCATAAACTTTTAACCTGGATAAAACGCAAAAACAGGAACAGAAGAATGTTGTCGCGTTTGTGTGATGGCACAATCTCTGTGAGCAAAATACTCCAGCAGCATTGTGAAAAAAACTTACTGGTAAAGAAGCATACCTATTTCCCTAATGGAGCCGAACATACGGTGATGCTGCGAGCAAAAACAGTGGACATGCATCCAATGAAAGCTTTGGTAGCTGACCGCTTTGTGGTGGCATGGGCCGGAGTAAGCAATTCATCCTGGCAGGGAACCAATAAAATACTTGAAGTAGCGGAACGAATGCAATATAGTGACCCGGATATTGTATTCGTGACTTTTGGAAGCCATTCTGTTTACAACAACAAGATTCTTTCAAATGTCATTTCCTTCGCTGAAATCAGAAATGACCTCCTTCCCTCCTTTCTCTCTTACGCGCATGTAGGTTTGTGCGTTTACAACAATTACAACTGGTCCCCGATTGGTTTTTATGGTTCCTCCCTCAAGTTGTTTGATTACATGGCTATGGAACTGGTGGTGATTGCAAGCGAAATGGGACAGATTTCGGAAATTATTAAAGATGGAGAGAACGGGTTGCTTACCGATGGTTCGGTTGAGGATATTGTAGAAAAGATCAGGTACTCAAAAGCGCACTATACTTCATTGACCAATATGCGGAGCAATGCCAGAAAACTTATAGAAGAAACTTACAACTGGGAAAATGTGGCCAGGAAAACTGCTGAATTTATAGAGAAGGTTGTTGGGAAGGATATTTAAGCACACGGTTATACAGCCCGTTCAATGCGCCGCCAACTGCAACATTGGCGTACAAAGCACTTGCTGAAACGGAAATAGCGTTTTTGTCAAATAATCTGCTTTTTAAGACCATTTCTTTTAAGGCAATAAGTAGTCCGTTCACATCTTGTACTTCAAACATTATCGCATTCTGGTGGTTAACCATTTCGGGTATTCCCCCAACGGCTGTGGTAACCACGGGTAAGCCCGCACACAATGCCTCGGAGATCACGCAGGGGGCGTTTTCAGAAATACTATTCAAAACAAGCGCATCAGCGGCCTGCATTTCAAGGGCTACCGCTTCATAACTGATTTCCCCTTTGAAGAAAACAAGCCTGTCCAGCAACCCCATACGCCGGGCCAGGTCAACATAGGTTTCATCCCGGTTTCCAACAATGCGCAGCCGGAACGGAACAGACAATTCTTTCTCCAGTAAGGCCATGGCCGCTAAAATTCCTTCTACATTTTTCACCGGATCCAGGTTGGATACATGGAGGAATGTGAAGATGGAAGGCTGGTTTTCTTTGTATTTAAAAACACCGGTATCCACAACATTCGGAATCATTGTAAATGGAATCGGGGCCACATAGCGGTTGATCCCCTCCGCAATATACCTGCTCACCGAAGCAAGATGAGCGGCCTGTTGGAACATCCGTTTCATGAGTAGCCGGAATAACAGCCCTCGTTTCGAAAATGGGAATTGCACATTTTCGTTATAAATACCCCAATGTTCTGTGATGACAAATGGAATCCCATACTTTTTCTTCACCCACAAAGCAAGCAATCCAGCATTCCAGGGTACATGCAGGTGCACCAAAGAAGGTTTGCCATTGGTTGCTATGTATTCCCGGATAAATTTTTTATACGAGTTGTACCAATGCAGTAAATCTATTGGTTTGAATACGCCTCCTTTTTTACGGAAATAAAAGAGTTGCTCGGTAAGTCCGGGAAAAGTGTTCAACACTTCTTCGTCAAGCGAAGCAGGCTTTAACACGATCACGTGAATATCGTTGTAAAGCGCTGCAGCTCTCGCGTGCCTTTGTACAAAATCACCATCGAAGGGATCGTTCCTGTTCGGATACCAGCTACAGAGCCAGAGTATTTTTTTTCTCTCCATAGCCAACCTGATCCTTCGATGGTGAATGAAACTGTTTGGAAATTATTTCAATGCGCCGATAATCACTTTGAACTCGTCTGCTACCAGTGATGCGCCGCCCACCAGTCCGCCATCCACATCGGGACACGCGAACAATTCCGCGGCATTGGCAGCCTTCACGCTTCCGCCATAAAGGATGGAAACTTTTTCGGCAGTGGCCGCGCCATATTTATCAGCCAGTACACTCCTGATGTAGGCGTGCATTTCCTGCGCCTGCGCGGTAGATGCGGTAACACCGGTACCTATAGCCCAGATGGGCTCGTAGGCGATCACCACTCTTTCCAGTTGTTCCGCGCTGAGTTGGAAGAGTGATTCTTCGAGCTGAACACGAACGAATTCGTTCTGGTTGCCCTGTTCTCTTACGGGAAATGGTTCTCCGCAACAAAAGATGGGTGTAATGTATTCCTGGATAGCCGTGTTTACTTTGGCGGCGAGGAAGGCATTGCTTTCGCCGAAATATTCCCTTCTTTCCGAATGCCCCAGCACCACATAAGTAACATGGATGGAATGCAACATATCAGCGGATATCTCACCTGTATAAGCGCCTGCTTTTTTATCGTGAAAGTTCTGGGCTGCTGCGAACGCCTTTGCGTAGTCGTCGGTCTTTTTTACTGCCATTTGCAGGTAGGGTGCCGGCACTGCGAAAATAGCGCGTTGGTGCTCGTTCAACCCGGCTGTGGCGGGAAGAATGGCGTCCAGCAGGTCTTCACCTTGTTGAAGGGTCAGGTTCATTTTCCAGTTGGCGGCTGCAATTTGCTGTCTCATGCTTGCTCTTGTTTTGTTTTATGGTTCTTTGTCGAATATATGCTTCAGGATGTTTACTTCGTGTTCATCAAGTTTTTTCCCTTTGAAGGCTTTCCATCCTTTGATGTCTTCCAGGAATTTATCAAAGCGGTATCTTTCGATCCCATCGCTTCCCCAGGCGAACGAAGGTATGAATTTCGGCGTTAGGGCGGCTCCGCCGAATACATTTGCCCCCACGCCCACTACTGTACCGGTATTGAACGAGGTATTGATGGCGGCACGTGCATAATCGCCCATCATCAGTCCGCATTTCATACTTCCTGACTGATCGGCTTCTGCGCCTGGGTGGTTCCACAATTTTACGGGCGAAGTATTGTTTTTGAGGTTGGAATTGCTGGTGCCGGCACCAAGGTTGCACCAATGGCCGATCACGGAATCTCCGAGGTAACCGTCGTGTGCCTTATTGGAATAGCCCATCATGATGCTGTTCTTGATTTCCCCGCCCCCGGTGCAATAAGGTCCGATGGTGGTGGCGCCATAAATACGGGTACCCATTTTCAATACAGCGCCTTCGCCCAACGCGAAAGGCCCACGGATCAGACAACCTTCCATTATCTGGGCATTCTTCCCAATGTAAATTGGTCCCGTAGACGCGTTCAAAATGCTGTGCAGCACCACTGCGCTTTCTTCGATAAATATATTATCTGAAGCGGTGATGCGGTTGGAAGCGTCAGGCTCCGCTGATTTTCTGTTGGAGGAAAGCAGGTTGAAGTCGTTCCTGATACAGCGGTCGTTCCATTCAAACAGTTGCCGCGGGTGCTCGAGTACATGCGGTTTTTCAGCGGTGAATTCTTTCAGTTCCTCCACCCGGAAGGAATGTTTGCCGGTAATAAACGCCGCGTTGAAACGAAAGGCGAATCCGCCGTAGCCCGGCAGAGAAAGCCCTTGTCCCGGAGCAAGTGAAAGCACCGCCTTGGCCAGAGCTTTGGTAGGAATTACATTACCATGAATCAGCAGCGCGTCCGCATGGGCCATTTCCGGAGAAATGGTTACCGAGCCGGCGTGGTCCTTATAATAATCGGATGTTTTATCGGAAGAGGTACAATCCAATAAGTATTCCCATTTCTCCCTGATGGTAAGGATGCCGATCCTCAGGTCCTGAATGGGCCTGGTGGCCGTGAAAGGGAAAAGCCGTTCGGGCCTGCAATATTCTTCTGTAAAAAGGAGTTGCATGGGATAAAGCTACTAAAAACGGGTTACTTCACTATGAATACCGCGGGAACGGGCCTTTGCCCCTCCTTGTCTGATGGCGCGATGGTTTCTTTTCCATTCACCAGCATACAACTGCTGCCGCCGCCATCCAGGTTCAGGGCTTCCGTACAACCAATATCAACCAGCATCTTTGCCATTTGTTGGAGATCGGCACCTTCGGCCACACCAGGCATACGCCCCTGCACCACAAGCACGATCAACCTGCCATCGGCGGTATAGCCCATTGCTGTGCGGGGATGTTTGTCGTAAAGCGCTTTACCTGAGAACTTCATTTCCTCGTTGTTCGTGATCTTCAGTTTTCCCTCCTGCACCAATACCGGTCCGCCGCCAACGGCGGTTTCAACCTTCCACCGTTCCAGGATGCCTTTTCTTCGTTTAAGCGTGGGCGTATGGTGCAGACTGGGTGCAAAAGTGTATTTATTTACATACTGAAAAGAATCTTTGCGGTACTCAGGTGCTTTTTCAAATGCAATGGGGTAGGTTGCGGAGGAATCGGTGTAAAGCCAGGCCACGTCAGCTTTTCGTTTTTTACTGATCCCTATTGCGCTGCCGGTGGTATGGTGGTAAAGCAGTGTATCCCTGCCCTTTCCTGCAGTTGAATGCACATTATAACTGACCATTTTCCCATTCTTCACCACCGTGTTCAAATTCTGGTTGGTTTGAAAAGAAAAGAAAGTCGTATTCACCACCAGCAAAGGTTTCCCGTTCTTTTCATAAAACTGTTGCGGCGTAAGTCTCCGGGATAAGGTGGTGTCGGCAACAAACGTGCGTTTTCTATCCTTCAGCGGAACTTCGAAGTAATAAGCCACATTGGGCTTACCATCCAGCGCTTCGGAGGTATGGTACACATTGGCGCCTGCGGGCAATGGACCGAATCGCTCATTTACGTTTGTCCATTTCAGTTGGGCCATTCCCGTTTGTACCAAAAAGAAAAGGCCCGTTACGGCCTTTAAAAATTTTATTGTTTGCATTTCAGCTTAAGTTTTTTTCCTGTTCCCATACTTTTCTGCCATAGCCCTGGAAAACATGCTTTTCAGAATGGTAAGAGGAACGAACGAGCGGACCGCTTTCCACATAGTCGAAGCCCAGTTGGTAGCCGATTTCCCGGAGTTCAGCGAACTCATCGGGGTGAACGAACCGGTCTACAGGGAGGTGCTTTTTGGTGGGTTGAAGGTATTGTCCGATGGTCACCACATCCACACCATTGTCGTGAAGGTCGTGCAGGGTTTGCACCACTTCTTCTTTTGTTTCGCCCAGTCCGAGCATGATGCCGGATTTGGTGCGCATGCCGCCTTCTTTCAATTGGCGGAGCGTATCCATGCTTCTCCAGTATTTGGCCTGGATGCGTACGCGCCTGGTCATGCGTTCTACGGTCTCAATGTTATGGGAAACCACTTCGGGTGCAGCTTCAATAATACGTTGAATGGGTTCTTTTTCTGCCTTAAAATCGGGAATCAGCGTTTCCAATGTAGTATCCGGGTTGAGCGATTTTACCGCTTTAATAGTATTATACCAGATGATGGAACCGCCATCTTTGAGTTCATCGCGGTCTACAGAGGTGATCACGGCGTGTTTCACTTTCATCAGGTGGATGGCTTCGGCCACTCGTTGCGGCTCGTCCCAGTCCACAGCTTCGGGTCTTCCAGTTGCCACAGCGCAGAAGCCGCAACTGCGGGTGCAGATGTTGCCGAGTATCATGAAAGTAGCGGTTCCGGCGCCCCAGCATTCACCCATATTGGGACAATTCCCGCTTTCGCAGATGGTATGGAGCTTGTGCTGGTCAACCAGTCCTCTTACGTGTTTATAACTTTCTCCGATAGGTAATTTAACCCTGAGCCAGTTCGGTTTTTTAACCCTTGTTTCTTCTTCATTTACAACCTGAACGATCGGTAATTCTTGCATCCTCAATGTTTTAGGGAAGCTTTCACTTCCTTATTTTTCTGAAATCAGGCACAAAGTTACATTACTTCCTTTTACCAAACTCAATTGCCAGGTAAGCGCCGAAGAAGAGTTGATCGGCTTTGTAATCGACCATGATGGGTACCTTCTGGGCGTAGAAATCGGCGTAGAGTCCTACTTCCAGGGCGGAAACCACTTCGTTGAAACGGCCGTAATCGAAACGCAGACCACCTTTAGCGTAAGCGCCGGGGCGGATTTTGATTTCACCCCAGCCCTTTCCGAGGCCGGAGCCACCTTCAATACCAAAACCGCTCCGTTCCCCCACAAATGCAAGGTCGTCTTCCGCATTGTCTCCATATTTGATATCCCTGATCTCGTTTTGCGTTTGGTCAATTATACTAATATAGTAAGGCCGCATTAACCCCAGCGATAAACCACCCAGGTATACTGCATTTACCGCCACTCCGTTCTTGTTTCCTTTGTCACCAATACGGCGGGATTGACCATATCCAAATTTCAGTGTGTAAAAATAATTCTGCTTCGCAAAAATAATGGGATTGTTTACCACCGGAATAATGGAGCTGCTATTCAGGAACTGATCTTTATTTTCCTTTGGGTGCTTGATCTCCGCAAATTCAAGCTGGTAAAGCGTTGCATAGTTCCTGTTCTTCATCCTGGCCCATTCAATGAAAGCACCATACCCATTAGACCGCAATTGAATAGCAAAAGAAGTTTGCTTGTTGTAAATGAGCACGCCTTCTTCTTCCTGCCGCATCAGCGCATTGATCTTTTCTTTCCTCTCCTCCCTTCTCTCTTCTTTACTTTGCGCGAAAAGAAGTCCCGAACTGAACAGCAGTGCCGCTGCGACAAAAAGTTTTTTCACGGTAATGATTTGATTACTTGTTACTAACGTAAATTTAGGGCAAAAATATATAATGACCTCTTCTGTTACATACGAAGGTAATTTAAGAACTGTTGCCACCCACCTCCGCTCCAATACCATCATCGAAACCGATGCTCCTACAGATAACAATGGAAAAGGCGAACGGTTCTCTCCTACCGACCTTACAGCTACTGCGCTTGCCAGTTGCATGCTCACCATTATGGGCATGAAGGCACCGGCACTGGAAGTAGCACTTGAAGGTACCAAAGTGGAAGTGGAGAAGATCATGAGCGCCGACCCACGCAGGATTTCAGGCATAAATTTAACATTTCATTTCCCCGAAACCGTGGTGGCCGGAGAAAAGGAAAGAACCATCCTCGAACGTACAGCCCATACCTGCCCCATGATTTACAGCATTCACCCGGACATTAAAGTGCAGGTAACATTTAATTGGTAGTTTAATGCTACACTACATGCCCGAGCGCAGCAAACTGCAGGAAAGCATGGGTTCGTAAAAAAACACACATGCTGAAAACCGCGTTCACCTGCCTCCTGTTACTGACATGCCTGCTGTCGAATGCACAACACATCCATACAGACAGGTGCGGAACGGGCATAGTGATGGAGCAATATTTTAAAAAGTTCCCGGCATACAGGAAAACTTTTGAAGAAAGACTGAACCAACTCAGGAAGCAGGCCGTGCTCCGGAAAGATATCCAGGCAGATACACGCGTTCAGGCCTCCATGCAGGTGCCCGTGGTGTTCCATGTATTGTTACCCAACCCAACACAGGTAACCGACGCGCAACTGCTGGGGCAACTGAAAACCATTAACGATGACTTCAGTGGTACCAATGCTGATTCGGTGAATATTCCAGCCGCTTTTAAGGATCGTTTTGGTAAAAGTCAGATCAGTTTCTGCCTGGCGCAGCGTGATCCGTTTGATGAACCTACTTCAGGAATTATCCGGAAAACATTTACGGCGGGCTCCTCGCCAGGCTTAGGTGACAATGTAAAATACACCGCGCTTGGCGGTTCAGATGCCTGGGACCCGGCCCGGTTTCTCAATATCTGGGTAACGGAAATAGCCGGAGGTACACTGGGCTATAGTTTTTTGCCCGGCACGCCGGGATTGCCCGCACCCGAAATGGGACTGGTACTCAATTACAGGTACACGGGCAATTCAGGAACAGCCACCGCGCCATTTAACCTGGGCAGAACAGCAACCCACGAACTGGGGCATTTTTTCGGGCTGCAACACATCTGGGGCGCAGCGGAAAACACCCGTTCCTGCACCGACAGCGACGGCGTTAGCGATACCCCCAACCAGGATACCGCCAATTTCGGCACACCCGTATTCCCAAAAACAGATGCCTGTACCCCATCGGCCCCCGGCGTAATGTTTATGAACTACATGGATTACGTGAACGATGCGGCGATGATGATGTTCACCCAGGGACAGGCCGTTTTAATGGAAACGGCGCTGGCCAGTTCTGCCGACAGGTCGGGTTTATTGCAATCCAACGGATGTTCGGCACCGGTAGTATATCCATTGGATGCGCGGGTGGTTACCGGCGTGAACATTTCAGCGGGCGCTGTGCTTTGCAGTGGCAGTTTTAATCCTTCACTTACCGTAAGGAATTCAGGAACAACCGCACTTTCGTCGTTTTCAGCAGGCTATATCCTCGATGGCGGAACGCCGCAGACCAATACCTTCAATATTACGCTGGCATCTTACACACAAACAACGATCACACTTCCTGCTGTGAACCTCACACCAGGCGCACATACCCTTCTCTTATTTGTGGCAGCGCCCAACGGGAGTCCAGATAACAATGTATCAAACGATACGCTCCGGATCAATTTCTCGGTGAACGCGCCCACAACTTTACCGGTAACAGAGGGATTTGAAAGCGGAGCAATCCCAGGCAACTGGTACCTGCGTACCACCGGCGCCACCAACTGGCAGATCACCAGTTCCGCGGCACATTCAGGTACACGCTCCATTTACTTCCCCAATTTTGATACCGATGAACCAGGAAAAGCGGCCGACCTCGTATTGCCCGCAGCTACCCTGAACGGAGCGGATTCCATTTCGTTGAAGTTCTTTGTAGCGGCCGCTATCTACAGCAATGCCTACCTTGATACCTTACAGGTATTGGTGTCAACAGATTGCGGCGCTACCCTAACTTCCGTATACAAAAAATGGGGCAGCACACTCGTAACCGCTCCTGCTACTTCCGATGCCTTCTTCCCGAACCCCACGCAATGGCGGGAAGAACAGGTTGACCTGTCTGCTTTCAGGAACAGCGGAACGATCCAGGTTTTCTTCCGGAACATCAACCAGTTCGGCAACAATATATTCCTGGATGATATTGCATTGAACGGATTTAACTTCCCCGATAACAATGCCGCACTATCCGCCATCAATGATCCGGCAGAGCGGCTTTGTACGCCGGATATTGCACCGAAAGTGACCATCCGCAATGAAGGCGTCGCTCCACTTCAAAGCCTTCGGATCACTTACAGAACAGATAACGGAACGGAAACCTCGTTTCAATGGACCGGGTTCCTCGAGAGATTTCAGACTGAATTGATAACCCTTCCCGCCACGGCGGTTACCACGGGTACGCATGAACTTGTGGTGTACACCGCGCTTCCCAACGGAAATCCGGACCCGGAAAATACCAACGATACTTTACGTAAAACTTTTGTAAGACAGGAGCCCATCAGTTTACCCTTGTCGGAAAGTTTCGAACAACCAGGCTTCCCGCCACAAAACTGGTTCCTGCAAACACAGGGCAACAATCCCAATACCTGGGCAGTCACCTCCCTTGCTGCTTATACCGGAAACAGAAGTGCGGTAGCCGAAAACGCAGTTGCACAAGGAAACACCGGTATCGCAAGTGATCTTTCCACGCCTTTATTTGCGTATGCCCCTTCAGACTCACTCTATGTTTCGTTCCGGATCGCAGCACAACCTAAAGACCCGTCCGCACCGGATTATTTCAGCATTCAACTCACCACCGACTGCGGACTCAGTTACCAGCAGGTGTACTTTAAATCCAGCACGGAACTAACTACGGGAAATGAAGGCACCACAGGAGACTTTGTTCCTTTAAGGAGGACTCAATGGCGGAAAGATTCGGTGAATCTCACTTCATTCCTGGTACAATCCAACACTTTTTACCTCGTTTTCCGCAATATCAATAACTTTGACAACAATATTTACCTGGATGATGTAAATGTGTATGGAAGAAATCTTCCCACAAAATTAAAAGAAGAAGGCTTCCTGATAGCGCCGACCATTACGCCAAACCTGCTGATGGTGCAGCACTACAGCCAGCCAACCGGTTTACGGTATATAAAGCTGATGAACGCTGCCGGTCAACAGGTATACCAGCGGCAATATACCGGGAACGCATCTTCTTATATAGAACTGCACCTGGGACACCTCGCAGCAGGAACATATTTTATTCAACTCGGGTACACCGACAGGCACGTGACGAAAAAAATTGTGAAGACACCATGAGTACAGCAGCAACACTTGAAAAACTCTACCAACTTACTACAGATCCATCTCTTACCCAAATAGCCAGAAAAGTACTGGCGGAAGAAAGAATCACACCTGAAGAGGGCATCCTGCTTTTTGAAAAAGGAACGCTGCCTTTTGTAGGTACGCTCGCCAACCATATCCGTGAACGGAAGCATGGCAATATTACCTATTACAACAGGAACTTTCATATAGAACCTACCAATGTTTGCGTGTTCTCCTGCAAGTTCTGTTCTTACTCGAAGTTATACGCGCACCGCGAAGAAGGCTGGGAACTGACCACGGAACAAATGCTGGACATTGTTAAAAAATACGATGGCCAACCAGTAACCGAAGTGCATGTGGTGGGTGGCGTTCACCCTAAACTCACACTGGAATTCTTCGCTGATCTGCTCCGGAAAATCAAAGCGCATCGCCCCGAACTGCACATCAAAGGCTTCACGCCGGTTGAACTGGATTATATGTTCCGCAAAGCGAAAATATCCGTGGAAGATGGGATGAAGTACCTCCACGAAGAAGGCCTGGATTCCCTTCCAGGTGGCGGAGCTGAAATATTTCACCCCGAGATCAGGCAGCAGATCTGCGACGATAAAGTGGATGCGGCTGGCTGGCTGGCGATACATGAAGCAGCGCACAACCTGGGCATGCACAGCAATGCCACCATGCTTTACGGGCACATCGAATCCTATTTTCACCGCGTGGACCACATGGAAAGGCTGCGCCAACTCCAGGATAAAACAGGCGGTTTCAATACGTTCATCCCACTGAAATTCAGGAACGGCGATAATGAAATGAGCAATGTGCCGGAATCCACCGTGGTGGAAGACATGCGTATGTACGCTATTGCCCGGATATACATGGACAATTTCCCTCACCTGAAAGCCTATTGGCCCATGCTGGGCAGGAACAATGCCCAGATGACCCTCTCTTTTGGCGTGAATGATCTTGACGGTACCATTGACGATACCACGAAAATCTATTCTATGGCTGGTTCAGAAGAACAAAAGCCAGCGATGACCACCAAAGAACTGACCATGCTCATAGAACAGGCAGGCAGGGTGCCGGTGGAAAGAGATACGCTGTACAACAGCATCAGCAGCGTTCCATCATTAGCCTAAACGTAAGCTGAGGCTATCACATTACTGTTTTAAAAAATACGTGTGCCCGTTAACATCTCGTTCGTTTTTTGAAAACGAGATGTTAACGGGCACACGTATGTGGTGAATTTTGCCACCTGTACTTGCAACATTCAATTCGTTTGCTATATATTTGCGTACCCTATCCTGAAAACTCCTATCTCCTATCTATAACCGCCACTACCGTTTGCTCCGGCAAATTCTCCAGTGGTAAGCATTGTTGCCAGAATTTCAGTATTCCAGAAGAGCCGACATTCAAAAATGCCGCAAGGCTTATTGTGCCTACAAACCACTAATTGTCCGTTAATGAAGCAGTCCTACTCTCCATTGCGATTAGCAGTATTATTATTGCTCGTCCTCTTTGAAAACTTTGCGCATGCGCAAACAGGTGTATTGAATCCTGACGATCCCATTGTTGTGTACAATGCCAGTTCCCCGCCGGAAATCCCGGCCTTCGGCACATTGTCTAAGTGGGTGAAAACAAACAGGGTATCCTTCAATACCACTTCGTACAAAGCCTATTTCTACAAGGGAATGTCTTTCAGACTGAAATTCCCGAAATCCTACAAAGATTCTCTCGGAAGAGGCAAGAAATATCCCATCATGGTATTTTTCCATGGCGTTGGAGAGAAGGGATCTATCTACGATAACGAAGCCCAGTTAGTGCATGGCGGTCAGCGTTTCATGAACAATGTGGACAACGGAAGTTTCGATGGCTTTCTTTTTTATCCTCAGACGAGTTCATCCTCCGGCGGTTTCAATACCAATCATTACAACTCGATCAATGAACTGATTGAAAATTATTTTATCCCTGAACTCGGGGTGGATCCCTTCCGCGTTATCATAAACGGCTTATCGGGTGGAGGCGGTGCCACATGGCAGATGCTGAAACTTTATCCCACCTTAGTAGCTGCGGGAACCCCTATCAGCGCGGTATCCAACTATGATGCTGATCCTAACAACATTGCAAATGTAAAATATACACCGATCTGGCTTTTCCAGGGTGGACTCGATAAAGCACCGGCTCCTTTTACCGCACGTGGTGTGGTGAATTCCTTTAAAGCTGCCGGAGCGAACATTACTTATACAGAATATCCAACATTGGGGCACAGCAGTTGGAATACGGCCTGGGCCGAAGCCGATTATCTTCCTTTTATCAAAAGAGCACATAAGGCAAACCCCTGGCCGCTGAATGGCAGAACAGAATTCTGTCCGAATACCACCATCAGCCAGGTTATCGGCGTTACCCCGGGTTTTGATGGGTATGAATGGAGCAAGAACGGACAGGTAATTGCAGGAGCGAACAGCAATACTTACACTGCAACTGCTATAGGAACATACGCCTGCCGCATTCTGAGAGGTACAGTTTGGTCAGACTGGTCGCCTGTACCAGTAGTTATTAAAGAGAAAGGCGCCACAGTTCCGCCCGCAATCATCATTTCAGGTGGAGGTAGCCCGCTGATTCCTTCCCCTTCCCATCCTGATGGGGTTCAGCTCGAAGTGCCGGAAGGATTCATTGCTTATTCCTGGCAAAAAGAAGGCGAAGCCACTGTTCTTGGTACAACAAGATTGCTTCAGGTACAACAGCCGGGTGCATACAAAGTGATGGTAAGTGAAGAAAACGGTTGTGCCAGTGAATTCTCGGCTCCTTTTGTTGTAAAAAATGCAAATGGAATTGATGCTCCTCCTGCACCGCTTTCGGTGAGCGCCGGAGCTGTTTCAAAAACAAAAATCCGCGTAAGCTGGAACCAGGTTCAGGCTCCGGTAAATAATGAGACGGGCTTTGAAGTATATATGGCAAATGCTGCAGGCGGCACCTACCAACTTATTACCACTACTGCCGCAGACAGCGCTGGCTTTACGATCGAACAACTGCGTTCCAACACTACTTATTACTTTAAAGTAAGAGCCATCAACAACAATGGCGCTTCAGCCGTAAGCAATGAAGTAAATGCACGCACACTTTCTGATATTCAGGCACCCACCACACCACTTCAGCTCCAGGTGATTTCCACAACCAGGAATGCCGTGGAATTAAGCTGGAACGAATCAACAGATGATGTGGCCGTTATTGGTTATGAAGTGTATGTTGATGGATTGAAATATTACGAAACTGAGAATACCTATATTACAGTTTATAACCTGGAACATGGGGCTGCCTATAATTTCCGGGTTAAAGCCAAAGACGCGGCAGGCAATCTATCGGCCTTCAGCAACCAGGCTACCGCCCGGCCTTTGCTGAACGGACTCAGTTTCAAATACTATATTACCACCGAAAACTGGACCGCGCTTCCCAATTACGATTCACTTACACCTTATGCAGTTGGCACAATGCCAGCAGTAAGCATCAATGAGAGAACCCAGGACGACCGCTTCTCTTACCTTTGGGAAGGTTATATTACTGTACCGGTAACGGGCACCTACTATTTCCGCACAGCATCGGATGAAGGAAGTAAGGTATGGCTGGGCAACCTGAACCAGGTTGGTTCCCCATACGCTTATACAGGCGGCCCCGTAGTGGTGAACAATGACGGTAATCACGGAAATACCACGGTTACCTCACAGGCGCTCACCCTGCAGGCCGGTACTTATCCGATTGCGATCGCCTATTTCGAAAGAACGAGTGGCCAATCCATGACCTTCTCCTGGAGAACACCACTTACAGGTTCAGGTTATGCAACGGTGCCCAATTCAGCCTTTATTGATCCCGCGCCTGCCGATGGCGTTGCCCCTGCAACACCGGGTGCGCTTTCCGCTTCGGCACTGGGCCACAATAAGGTTCAACTCTCCTGGAACGACCGCAGTAACAACGAAGTGCGCTTTGAAGTATGGCGGTCTGAAGACGCCACAGGTAATTTTACCATGGTGGGTACCACCGGTGCAAACAATGCAGCCTTTACCGACTCCATGGAATTACAACCCGCAACGAATTACTTCTATAAAGTACGTGCCGTGGGTGAGTTTGGAGAATCGGCCTTCTTCCCCGGAGATAACGATGCACTTGGCGTGTGGAGGTTGAACAATTCTTATATTGATTCTATCACAGGTGTTAAACCACTTGTCCCTTCCAGCGGACCTTTGTTCGATAATACAAATAAAAAAGAAGGCTCTCATGCACTGGTGTTTAATGGCACCAACCAACATGCTGACTTCACAAGTGTAACCAACGATTACCTTCGGGGCGCTTACAATAAGAAGTCCGTGGCTTTCTGGATGAAAGCGACCGCGTTTACAGGTGGCCGGAATGTGATTGATATTGGCGGACGCGATTACGGGCTGGCTGTACGGCTGGACTCGAACAAAATATTTGTAGGTGTGGCCAATGCCAGCGTGCGTAAAAGTATCTCTGTTCCATATACCAGCACAAACTGGGAGTACATCACAGTTGTATATGATACCAATACACTGAAGTTATATCTGAACGGAACGCTGGTTGCCGGCGACAGCGCGCTGGGCTTTAACGCTATTGCCGCAGGTTCAAACTCATCTTCTGTTGCAAGGGTGAATGGTACCAATGCCTTTAACTTCGGAACCGGAAGATTTGCAGGCGCCATTGATGACCTTTCCATCTTCGGGAAAGCGCTTACCAGTGGAGAAATCAACCTGTTGAAAGAGAACAAATACGATAAGCTGGAAGTAAGAACGGAAGATCTTCCTGCAGGTCCGCAGGCTCCGGCGCAACTTAATGCGTCTGCTGTTTCAACCAGCCGTGTTCACCTCACATGGAGCGATGCGTCCAACAACGAAACCGGCTTTGAAATATACCGCTCCACCAATACCGCCGATGGCTATGCGCTGTTTACTACAGTAGCTGCCAACAGCACATCATTTGCGGATACAACACTCCCCGCCAACACCACTTATTTCTACATGGTGCGTGCTTTCAATGAAGGAGGGCATTCAGCTTACAGCAATGAAGACAGCGCCACCACATGGAATTCTGCGCCAGCGATAACGGCAATTACTCAAAAGAACATGCGTTTCGGTACGCAACTGAACCTGCCTGTTTCTGCTACGGATGCCGATCCTGAGACGCTGACCATCCAGGTGAGCAACCTGCCCGCCTTCGGTACTTTCCAAAGTACTGGCAATGGCACAGGATCCCTCAGCTTCAGTCCTGCGCTTTCCGATGCGGGTTCTTATAACGACATCACCGTTACCGTTACCGATGAACATGGCGGCTCTGCCAGCACGGTCTTCAACCTGGTGGTGGACGCAAACTACCAGCCTGTTGTTGCTGCTGTAAGCAATGTAACACTGAGCGAAAAAGCCACCGCGCAAATCAACCTCAGCGCAACCGATGAGAATGAGAACGACGCACTGAGCTGGTCGTTCACCGGGCTGCCTTCCT
>CAMLRX010000072.1 GCA_946482545.1 uncultured Flavihumibacter sp.
CACGATGGTCTCCATGATCCTGCGCATAGTTTGTTCGCGCTGGCGTATGGCCTGAATGAACCAACGTGCGGCATTCAGTTTGTTGCGCACATACTGGATGGCGGATTTATCTTTCTGTTCCCCGTGCTGCATGGCTTCCACCTGTTGTTGCCAGTCGCTGCTGATGTGCAATCCAGCCGATCTTTCTTTGCAAAGCAATACACGTGGTTTATCGTCTTCCATTGTAACTATAAAGTCTGGTACAATGGTTTGCCTTGGCTGCTGAACGGCTTCGCTTTCCAGCACGGGCTTCATCTGCATGCCCGCTATTAATTCCAGTACGATGCGGAACTCGTCATCTTCCAGGTTCAGTTTGTGCATGATCCTTTCCAACTGGCGGTTCATCAGTTCCTGGTAATGGTCTTTCATCAAAGCGATGGCCATCTTCACATCCGGTCTTTTGGTATTCATCCTGTTCAGTTGAAACAGCAGGTATTCCCGGGTATCACGACAGCCCAGCCCTGCGGGTTCCAGTGTACGCACTGTATTGAGTACAGCCTGTACTTTTTCCGGATCAACCAGTTGTCCCTGCCTGAATGAAAAATCGTCGGCCAGTGCGGCGGCATCCATAGCCAGGAATCCATTCTCATCGAGGCAGTCGATGATATAATCCGCGATTTTCACTTCCAGTTCATCGGTAATACTCCAGCGAAACTGTTGCCTGGCTTCTTCTCTGAAACAAACCGAGGCCACGAGCGGCTTTTCGGGCATGGCCTCATCGGAAAAGTAGTTACCGTATTCGAGTTTATAGTCGGGCACATCATCGTAAGCGAATTCGTCGTAATCACGAAAATCATCTTCTTTCACCGCTTTTTCCGGGATTTCCTCATATTCATCCTGCTGCTGCTCAAGCATTGGGTTATCGTTCAATTCCTGTTGAATCCTGTGCTCCAGTTCCATTGTATTCAAATGAAAAAGGTGCAGCAACTGGATTTGATGCGGCAGAATCTTTGTCTGTTGTTTTAATTGCTGGTGCTGGTAGATCATAGCAGTAATTTTTACGCACTATGTAGAACAAGCGGAAAGCCAGAAAGCAAAAAAAAGTTAATTAGCAGAAACAAATAATCAACTATTTGAAAATCAATTTAATATACATTAATTGATTAAGCTGCTTCTGAACACGGAAGATAGTAAAAAATCGTTGTGTAGAAAATATTTCCCCTTTCGGGGAGAAGGAACTTTTAATCTGTGGCTTCCTGGTTTTTCCGGTCCACACTTTCTTCTTTCATTTCCTTTTCCTGATTGGCCCGTTCCTCCTCCGTAGCGGCGATACCGGCCTTGCCATCCGGCGCCTTCTCTTTTACTCTTTCATCATTTTTGTCCTTATAAAGCTGGTCGTCTTTTTTGTTGGATGGATGCTTTTTCATCTTGTTTTTGGGTATAATGCTGAAAAATTTATGCCCTCCCAACCTTTTGTTTAAGCATATGTTATCTTTGATGCGTTTAAATTAAAACATACCTGGTTAAGGTTGCACGGACTATAACGTATCCGCATAACCGAATTTAAGGCGCAATAAAGTTTGAATCAATACAACAGAGCACATGAGCAAAATGGTGATCCTCATAGCGGAAGATGATGCGGATGATCGGTTCCTTTTTGAAACCGCGTTTTCAGAAAAAGGTTATCCCGAGCAACTGGCATTTGTGGAGAATGGTGTTGAACTATTTGAGTATCTCCAACAGTTGGACTCCACTGAAGCTAAAGCTACGCAATACCCTGCCTGTATATTACTTGACCTGAACATGCCCAGGAAAGATGGCAGGGAAGCGCTGAAAGAATTAAAGCAACATGCTGTTTTCAAAAAAATTCCTGTAATTGTTTTTACCACAACAAAAAATGAGTTGGAAATCACCCGTTGTTATGAATTGGGGGCCAATACTTATGTGGTAAAACCCGTGAGTTTCGACGGGTTACTGAAAGTAGTGGAAGACATCCGCAATTACTGGTTTGGCACCGCTTCTATTCCCGGATAAAAAAAATCCTGCTTACCGGAGGCCCTTCCCGGTAAGCAGGATCATACATTTTGGCGGGTAAAACTACGAAAGTGCAGCTTTTACTTTGCCTGCTCTGTTTTGTGCTTCATGGATAGCGTCTTCCGCTTCATCAGCCAGGTTCTGTGCCTGAGATTGTGCTTTTCCTGCAAACTGCCTGATGCGGCCAGCCCAATCGTCAGCTGTATGTTTGATCTTTTTCCTGGTCTCTGAACCTTTATCCGGAGCCATCAATAAACCGATCACTGTTCCAGCCAGCGCAGCGCCGGCAATACCCAACAAGATTTTGGTTTGATTTTTCATAACGTCACGTTTTAAAAGGTGATAGAATAATTATTCCTTTGAAAAAACCGTACCAGATTGCCGGGCACTAAAAACCTGAAAACTGCGTTTCTACCTTTTGTGGAAGAATGCCCCCTAAAATATGGCCTTTGTACCATATAAGTCCGGCACGATTATCACAGTCACACACATGCTTAATTCAGCCACTACCACCCATATCGGGCGCTGATTATTGTTGCGCCATCGTTTTATTTGCTAACTTAGTAGTTCAGTTATCATGAGCAATAAAAAAGTTTTGATCATAGACGATGAGGAAGACTTTTGCCTGCTGCTGCAAGGGTACCTGAAAAGGAAGGCGTTCGATGTAACGGTATCGAATACCCTAAAAGAAGGCATGCGGAAGTTTGGGGAGTTATGCCCCGATGTGTTGTTCCTGGACAACAATCTCCCCGACGGGCTCGGCTGGGAGCAATTGCCCCGTTTTGCCGCACAACACCCCAATACACAGTTCTATCTCGTAAGTGCCTACCATCCCACCTTACCCCCGGTGCAGGAAAACACGGTCGTGAAAGTATTTGAAAAACCCATTTCATTCCGTGATCTGGACCAGTTTCTTTAATTTACGGCATGTTTGAAGCATTGGTTAAAGGACTTGCCCTGGGTTCGGTGCTGGCCATATCTGTTGGTCCGGTCATCTTTACCATACTCAAACAAAGCATCAACAACGGGAAAGAGGGCGGGCTGAGTTTCGTGGGTGGCGTATGGCTCAGTGATGTTTTGCTGATCGTACTCTGCAACGCATTCTCGGAAATGGTGCAACATCTTCTGCACTACCAGCGGGCCATCGGTTATACGGGCAGTATTTTCCTGGTAGGTATGGGTGTTTTTTACGCGTTCTTCAAAAAAATAAAACTCCGGAGCGATCCGGCTACCTTAAAAGCTTTCAACAAATCAGATTTCGCGAAGATATTCAGTAGCGGCTTTCTGCTCAATACGCTTAACCCCGGCGTATTCCTGTTCTGGCTCACCAGTGCCACCACGTTATCCGTAAGTCATTCCGTGCAGGAACGCATGCTCATCTTTTCGGCCTGCATGGGCCTGAACATGGGTGCGGATATACTCAAAGTTTTTCTCGCCGGGAAGATCAGGCACCGCCTCAACCTCGCCACCATTTCGCTCATCAATAAAATATCAGGAAGCCTGCTCATTGTTTTCGGACTGGTATTATTCTGGGGAACTTATTACGCATTAACAAAAAATTAGCGTAAAAACATGGAGCACACCTTAACTTAGGTTTATGAAACCGGCATTGCTCTTTATCCTTTCCATACTCCCTTCTTTAGTATTCGCGCAGCAGTCGGATATGCTGGTGCTCAAGAAAAAGAACAACCGGACCGTTGAAACTTTTTTCGCCGGGAAACAGGTAAGGTTCGTTTATGCAGACGGCCAATGGATGAAAGGAGAAATCCGTTACATCGCACGCGATTCCGTTTTCCTGAACTTCTTTGATATCCGCCCTATGCCCACAGGCTACGGCACTTATTCTATTGATACCATTGCCGTATTGCCTTTCGCCCTGCATTACCGGGACATGGTAGCTTTCCCACGGCGCAAAGACTCCTGGCGCTTTATTAAAAATGGAACACTCTTTAAAATAGGCGGCGCGGGTTATATCCTCCTCAACGTGATCAACGGGCAATACCTGGATGAACCTATTACAGACAGCCGCAACCTCCGCAGCCTGGGCATTGCAGCAGGCGTTTTCGGCGCCGGGTTCCTGATGGGCAGGTTACACAAGCCCTTGCTGGAAGTAGGCAAAAAATATAAACTGCATTACGTTTCCCTCACCCGGTAATTTTCATTTCTCTTTCAATTCCATCCGCGGAATATTATCTTGCAGCCTGTTGCGCACAAAAAAGACCGGATGAAATTAAAGGGCATTGTTCCACGTACCTGGAGGCTGATCAAAAAGATATTCATCTTCCTTTTCTTCTTTCAGCTATTCTATATTCTCCTGCTTAGGTGGGTGGATCCCCCTTTTACCATCACGCAAATGGGCAGTATGGTGCACGGTTGGTTCAACGGTTATGATTTTAAAAGAGATTATGTGGATATGGAGGAGATTTCCTTTCATGCGCGCCTGGCGGTGATTGCTTCTGAAGACCAGCTTTTCGTGGACCATGGCGGATTCGACTGGAAAAGCATCGAGAAAGCGATGGAATACAATAAAAAGAAACCGAACCGCACCCGCGGTGCCAGTACCATCAGCCAGCAGGTGGCCAAGAACGTATTTTTGTGGCAGGGCAGAAGCTGGCTCAGGAAAGGGCTTGAAGTGTATTTTACCAAAATGATAGAATGGATTTGGGGCAAGCGCCGCATTCTTGAAGTGTACCTCAACGTAATTGAGATGGGCAAAGGCGTTTACGGGATTGAGGCGGCGGCGCAGGCTTATTTTTCTAAACCAGCTTCCGCATTAACGGCCAGAGAAGCCGCCATGATCGCAGCCTGCCTGCCCAACCCGGTAAAATTCACGGTAAAGCCTGCTTCCACAAGGGTGAAATCACGCACACCTTTTATCCTCCGGCAGATGAATAATCTAAAGAACGATACAGATATTTTAAAGGTGATTCAATAGGGTTATTCTTCCTCTACTTCCACCGTAAGACTGTTCAACGTATAAGTATCCGGAATGGAAGTGGGTAAGCCGTAGCGGATTCTTTTTTTGAAAGGGAATTTTCCTGGAATTTTTGCGGACAATTTTACGGGTTCCGTAGCGCCTTTCTGGCGATCGGGCACAAAGGAAAGCAGGGAGAAGAAGAACGGATCACCTTCATCCATGCCCGCAACCGCAGCCCTCCGGTCCACTATCCGGCAACGTGCGAATTCATTCAGTCCGGCGGTAAAAGTACCTTCCTGTTCCACACTATCCCCACGCAGCATTACTTTAGAGGGCAATTCAAACCAATCACCCATTCGGCTGCTAAAGCAGGAATCACTATAGGAGGGCATGTTGCCGCGTGGCGTGACAATCACGGGACCATGAAGCTTTTCACTTTTTATCTTATGGTTCACCACGAGTACATTCCTGCCCTGAAACTGTTGTTCGATTGGCCAGAAATTGTAGTTGTTCCTCCGGCCGTGGATGGAATTCAGCGACAGGGCGGTATCGCCTGAATAGAACCAGTGTTTGGCCGCGTTCTGGTAAGAGTTCACAAACACCACCGGCCTTCCGTTCGCCTGCGCCTTTATGGCCGCCGCACGTTCTTTATTTTTATGGAACTCATCTTTCTTCAGCCAGGGAAGCGGGTTCACATCCATCAGCATATACACCCTTACCACCAATACCAGCATGATGGTAGCGAAAGCGCTGATGCGGAGGAAAGGCCACCATTTTCTTTCCCGGGAAAGGTAGGTATGCCCCAGCACGATCAGTGGAATAAAGATGGGAACGGTCCAGTTGGCTTCCACCCTTCCTTTGATGGTACTGATGGCAAAAAAGCCCAGAATACCGAAAAGCGTCCAGCGCAGCGCTTTCTCCAATGGCGTTTCCGCTTTGTGTTTCCAGGCGCCCCACAACAGGAGCCAGCCGATGATTGGTCCCATAAAGGCCAACTGGCCCAGTACATATTCAATGGTGAAGCCAGCCTGGTAACGAACGGCGTTTCTTTCAAACAAATGGTACTGAACGGATGGAAACCCGTGCTGGTATTGCCATACCAGGTGCGGAATGAAGAGGATGGACGCAATAAGAACGGCCAGCCAGCTCTGGTAATACTTCAGCAACTTTACATTGGAAAGCAGGGTGAAAAACACCACCAACACGCCATGGTACTTCGAATACAGCATGGCTGCCATCACCGCGCCCAGCAGGAAGGTGTTGGTGAAGGATTTATATTCCAGGAAACGTTTGTACACATAAAAAAAACAGGCGATAAAAAACACCAGCGGAAGATCAGGCACCGCAAGCATTCCGCCGATCTGTAATACTGCGAGTCCACCCGCGATCCAGTAAAAAACGGTGTTGTTCTTTTCCCGGAGCATGGAATGGATGATCATCAGGGTAAGGGTATTCAGCACGAGGATAAAGAACCTTGCGCCCAGTTCGCCGGGGAAAAGTAATGTACCCAGTTTGATGAGCAGGGCCGTCATGGGCGGGTGATCGAAATAGCCCCAGTCCAGGAACCTGGAATACACCCAGTAATATGCTTCATCGTCCAGCAGTCCGGTCCCGGTAGCCTGGATCAGTCCGATAATAAACCATGCGATAAAAAATATTCGGGGAGAGATCGACACTGGCCTTGCGGGCGCGGATGCTTGCATAGTGAAGGGTATTGTGCCGCAAAGATATTGGATTATTGCAGCAACCGTTGAACGGCATCAACTGCCTTTTGAAATCTTTCTTCGTAGGAACCGGAAATTTCGATCCAAGGGACCGGCTGGTTCACCATGATGTCTTTGTAGATATGGAAAAGGTGTTCCCTGCTTTCGAGGTCCGGGTATTCCCGGAGTTCATCGGCCACCCAGGGCAGGTCGGGGACACAAAGCAGGTAAAGATCGTATTTCCGTTCCACGATGCGGTCCAGTATCCATTGGTGGCACTGCTGGTACACGAATTCGCACCACACCTGCATCACGTGCATATCTGTATCTATGAAAAGCAGTTTCCCGCTGGATTGCGCCGTAACCGCCTCTTCGAGGCTAAGTTGTCCTTTAGCGATGGTGAGCAGCTCATCGTAGGAGTAATCCGTTCCGTGCACCATCAGGTAACCGCGCGCGTATTCCCTTACCCAGTTTTCCCGGTAATGTTGTGCGAGTTGCCTGCACAAGGTGCTTTTCCCTGTTGATTCAGGGCCAATTACTACTACTTTATACATGCGCCGTAGTGTACTTCTAATTCGCCATCAGGCCATCCTTCAGATCCCTGCTCCGTTGCGCCCTGAACTTCTTTTGCCATTCCACCAATCCGCTCACGGCCATCAGCAACAGTATAAAATAAAAAACGCTGGTAAAAACATACCCCTTCACGTAATAAAGCGGAACGGAAGCGATATTCGTAACGATCCACCAGATCCAGCTTTCCACTTTTTTCTTCGCCATCAGCCACATCCCGGTGAAGGCGGAAGCCGAAGCGAAAGCGTCTGGTCCTGGCAGGGCGCCGGAGGCAAAGCCTTCTTTCAAACGCACCAGTGAAAAATAGATCACGATATGCAGTACCAGGAAAAAGGTAAGGTGCATCATCCACTCCCGGGTATCCGACCGGGAAATGTGCAACACATAGTGTTGGTCCCTGTCTTTCCGGGCCCACAATACCCAGCCGTACACACTCATGATGGTATAAAAAACATTAACGGCCACCTCCCCAAGGAGATGCCCGTTAAAACTTATGTACACGTAAATGATGGTACTCACCAATCCGGTGGGGTATACCAGGATATTTTCCTGGCGGGAGAACCAAACGCTTACGATGCCTGCTATTACCGCTATTGCTTCCAGCCAGCCTGTTGCCAGTAAACCGGTCCAGAATTGCCGGAAGAATTCCGTTGCCATTATTCCGCTTCGGCCACTACTTCTTTCACTTCAGGGATCATCCTTTTCATCATGCCCTCAATCCCCGCTTTCAGCGTGATCATGGAGGAAGGGCATCCGCTGCAGGAGCCTTGCATGATGAGGTTCACCACCCCTTCGTTGTAATTTTTGAACTGGATGGCGCCCCCGTCCATTTCAACGGCGGGTTTAACGTAGTTTTCGAGTAGCTCTTTGATCCTTTTCACTACGTCATCATCATCCGCAGCCACTTCGTTGGTGCTTTCCGGCTTGATGTTGGCGAGTTCTTCCTCGTTCACCACCGCTTTTCCTTCCTCCAGGTATTCCTTCAGGAACTGGCGGATGGTAGGAATCACATCGTTCCAGTCGGTATCCACTGTTTTTGTAAGTGTCACAAAGTTACTGGCGATGAAAACGCTTTTTATGAAGGGGAAACTGAATAATTCTGTTGCCAGGGGAGAAGGTTTCGCACTCGCCTCATCCGGGAAATCGATGCTTTTACCTGGATACAGGAGTTTGTTGGCCACAAACTTCATTGTTTCCGGGTTGGGTGTCATTTCGGTATAGATGCTGATCACCGGGTTTCCTGTCTTAATCATATTTCTGAATTTACTGTACAAAAGTAACAAAAAAAATCCCGTTGGGTTGCAACGGGACCAAAGGGCATTTCCGAAAAGCGGAATATTTTAAACTTTATCAGTGGTTGCAGTCTGAAGTATGACAATGGCCGGCTTTCCTGCATTTCCGGTAATTGAGGAGGTGCGCAGTGATGATGCCGATCACCGCCAGCAACAGCAGCGGAATCTCGAAATGATGCCATACCTGCTTGGCTACCAGGCAACTGAAGCCCAAAACGAAAACCAGCAGCGGCAGTAGTGTATGGTGGTGTTTCAGGTAACCGTGGATCAGGGAATAGGCGCCGATACAGAAAGCCAGTACAATCATCAGCACTTCAAAAGAAGTACTGGAAAGCAGTTCAATGCCCAATACCGGCAGGCTCGTTAAAAAAAGCGGCAACAGCGCACAATGGATGGCGCAGGCAAGCGAGGTGGCAATTCCCAGGGCGTCCCAATTCACTTTAAATCCCATAATTTCCATATAAGGGTGCAAAAATAACAATCGTGCAACGAAGTTGCAAATAATTTTTTAACCGCATTGGCCGTACCTTTGTGGCTCAATTGGAAGTATGGGCAAAAAACTGATGATTTATCTGGGGATTTTCGTGGTACTGGTGGGTGGGTTTTTCTTCTTTATTTATGGAGATAATGACCTGTGGAAGACTAAACTCCCCGTATTGAACTACACGAAGGAGTTCTCGTTCACCGACCAGTATGGCAAGCGGATCACCGACCAGGATGTAAAAGGAAAGGTATATGTGGCGGAATATTTCTTTACCACCTGCCCCGGCATCTGCCCCAGGATGAACAATAACCTGAAAGGGGTATATGAAAAGTATAAAAATAAGGACGGCTTCGTGATCCTTTCCCATACAGTTGATCCGGAGAAAGACACCGTAGGCAGGATGAAACATTACGCGGACTCCCTCGGTGTAAACACCCCCAACTGGTTGTTTTTAACCGGTCCCAAAGACAGTCTGTATAACGTAGCCCGCGCCAGTTATTTACTGGACGACCCCGCCAACGCGCAGCAGGCTATAGACGAGCAGTTCATCCACACGCAGTTTTTTGCGCTGGTCGACAAAGGTGGAAGGGTGCGCGGTATTTACGACGGACTCAAAACAGAAGAGATCGCCAAACTGGAAAAAGATATTTCCGATCTGCTGAAGGAGAATACCCCCCAACGCACTTCGGTACAAACAATGATGAACCAATAAAGCTATGATTATGGAAACCCAGGTGCAGCAGCTACTCAAGCAAAACCAGCTTAGCGTTACCGGAAGCCGGGTGAAAATACTGGAGCTCTTTCTTCAGAGCAACGGCGCCCTCGCCCATGGCGATATTGAAAAGAAAACCGGGGAAAAATTCGACCGCGTTACCATCTACCGGACGCTGCAAACCTTTATGGAGAAAGGGATCATCCACCTGATTCCCACCACCGATAACAACGTACTTTACGCACTTTGTAAAGACAATTGCTCCGAAGGGCACCACCACGATAACCACGTGCATTTTGTTTGCGATGAATGTGGCACCACAATTTGCCTGGAAGAAGTGACTGTTCCCGAAGTAAAACTCCCCAAAGGATTTAAGCCGCACCAGGCCGAAATGGTGGTGAATGGCGTTTGCAAAGACTGTAAGTAAAAAATAAAGCCCCCATGTAGAAACATGGGGACTTCTTGGTTAAGGCTCTGATTAGTAGCTATCTAAATTCCGAGCGAAGCGAAGGAATCTCCCTGAGACTAGAAATCCCATCTCGTGATGTAATCTCTGTGAAGGAACCGCCCCAAAGCAAGGCAGTCTCAGCAAATCGAATTCACCAAAGGAGTCTAACCTCCGCGAATCACGCTCTCCCCCAACTCCTCCCTAACTTAGATGCATCTCGCAACTCCGCCAATCTTCAACCCGGAACTGTTGTCATTTTTACCCAACAAAGATAATCTTAACGTTCATATTACAATGCCCGACCATATACCACTTTGGTGGTATTTTAGGCCAGAATTTTACGGTATTCGGCTTCCACGAACTGCATAAGAGACGCTATATACTCCGGAGAAAGGTCAAAACGAATACCTGCGGCCTCATACAACTCTCCTAATGTTCGCGTACCGCCTAAACCAAGTGCGGTTATATAGTTATCGAGCGCCGCCTCGGGTTTTTCATGAAACTGTTTCCACATGCCGATGGCGCCCAGTTGTGCGATACCATATTCAATATAATAGAAAGGCACTTCGTACAGGTGCAGTTGCCTTTGCCAACTGTACTTCCGGTATTCTTCCAGGCCGGAAACATCTATTACACCCGTTGAAAATTCATTCAGAATAGAAAGCCATGCTTCGGAACGTTCTTCATCTGTGTGCTGCGGATGTTCATATACCCAATGCTGGAACTTATCGATGGTGGCGATCCATGGGAAAACCGTGATCACCCTTTCAAGTTGCTTTTCACGCGCGCGTTTGAGATCGACAGGATTTTCAAAAAAGTCTTCCCAGTTCTTCATGCTGAACAATTCCATGCTCATGCTCGCGAGTTCAGCCACCTCCATAGGGTATTCTTTGAACGCGGACAATTTCAGTTCATGGGCCAGGAAAGAATGGATGGCGTGGCCACCTTCGTGTACCATCGTAGTAACATCGTGCATCTGGCCAGCGGCATTCATGAAAATGAACGGGGCACCGGATTCCGCGAGCGGACAATTGTATCCACCGGGCGCTTTCCCTTTGCGGCTTTCCAGGTCTAGATGTCCCATCTCCTTCATTCTGTTCAGGCAATCGCCAAAGAACGGCCGCAGTTTGGAGAAGCAGGAGATAGATTTGTTCACCAGTTCTTCGCCGGTTTCAAAAGGATGCAGCGGCAAAGTTCCTGCAGGTTCTGCTTCTGTATCCCAGGGACGGAGCGGGTCGAGCTGCAACTTCTCTTTTTTGCGCTTATAGATCTCAGTTACCAGGGGCATCACATATTTTTTCACTGCTTCGTGGAACTGGAAACAATCTTCTTTGGTATAATCGAAGCGACCCAGTTCCTGGAACTTATAATCGCGGTAATTGGAGAAGCCTGCGTTCAGGGCCACCTGGTGGCGTTTTTCAATCAGCTTGGAATACAATTCGTTTAAGGCATCCTTATCCTGGAGACGGCGTTCATTGATTTTGCGGTACACTTCTTCGCGGAGGTTACGGTCTTCGTTTTCCAGGAACTTCGCCGCCTGCTGAAGGGTGAACTCTTTGCCATTCACTTCAACAGTCATTTTCCCGGCAATCTGTCCATATTGCTGCTGCATTACACTCAGTTCGCTTTGCAGGGGAATATTTTCTTCCCGGAAAAGCTCTATTGATTTCCTTACGCTGCGCAGGTAAACGAAATATTCTTTTCCTTCCAGTTCAGCCGCGAAAGGTGATTCCACCAGTTTCCTGTTCAGCTTATCGGCATAAGGCTGGATACGAGGTTGAATTTCAGTGCAATAAAAAGTAAAAGCATCTTCGAATGCCTTGTTCTCGGTGTCACGTGTCATGCGGATTTGCCGCCAGCAAACATCTTCGCTGAGCACGGCTTCCAGTTCACTGAGATCAGCGAGCCATTTCTCAAGCGTTTCCTTACTGTCAATCGGGCGTTCCAGCAATTCTTTGAACCAGGGCTCCAGCGCTTCCCAGTTGGTGATGGCAAAATCCTCGGGTAAATACTGTCTTTTAAGCTTTTGTATAGCTGCGGTATAGGTCTTCATAACTTCAATTTAAAGAAAAAACCGGCTGGAAAAATCCCAAGGCCGGTTTTGAAAAAATTTATGTTTTCCTTTTTACTCTTCTGTTTTCTTTTTGCGGGGCGCTTTCTTTTTGGGCGCTTCTGCTTCGGCCTCAGCAGTTGCTGGCTCTTCCGCTTTTTTCTTTTTAGGCGCTTTTTTCTCTGCTTTCGGCGCTTCTGCTTCGGGAGCGGCTACTGCTTCCGCTTCCTCTTCCGGCGCATTGGCATCTTCAGCAGCCTGACTCAGTTTGAAGGCCACTTCATTGTTTTTCAGCACTTCAAACCATTTCACCATCTTCTTCATATCGCTGGTGTATACCCTTTCCTGATCCAGTTCGGGGAACACTTCCTGGAAATAAGCTTTCAGCGCCTTGGCATCCTTCACATCGGGCAACGCCTTTGTGTTTTTCTCCATGGCCTGGAATACTTCCACCAGGTTTACGTTATCACTAACGGTATATACTTCAATACTTTCAAGGTGCGAGAAATTGTGTACGCGGGAGGCCACGAAACGTGTGGTCTTGTCGTCGAGAGAACGAACGATGGCACCATCGTTTTTGCTGCTTACCAGCTCAAATAATCCACTCAATCCTGTAACGGCGATAATTTTTCCGTATTCCATACTGATATTTTTTTCAAGGAGTGCAAATATACGGGTTTAGGTACGAGATAAGTTCCCGGCAGGAAGATTTTGGCGGAACTGCCTTGCCAAGGCGGTCGATAAGCGGGTAGCTAAAGGTGAAAATAATCTGAAAATTTCCAAATGAAAATCGCGATATTGTCGTCTATATCAGGCAAATCAGCATAAGGATATAGCGGGCTCCCCTGGTTGGCCGCTGCGCAAAAAACGATATTTTGAACGAAAGGATACTTATTGAAGAGCTCAGGCAGGGAAACCAGGCGGCATTCAAACAGTTGGTGGAAGCCTGGCAGAACATGGTGTATAACACCGCGCTGGGCATTCTGCAGCATCCTGAAGACGCAGAAGACGTGGCGCAGGAGGTTTTTGTTCAGGCTTACCAGTCGATCCACGGTTTTAAGGGCGATGCCAAACTATCGACCTGGCTGTACAGGATCACCTTATCCAAAGCGATGGACCATATCCGGCGGAAGAAAAGGAAAAAAAGATTCGCTTTTGTCCGCAGCCTGTTCGGCGAACAGGGAGAACTGGTGGAAGATCCCCCGGAATTTCACCACCCCGGCGTATCGCTCGACCAGAAAGAAATGGCCGCAGTTCTTTTTAAAGCAATCGAGAAACTTCCTGAAAGCCAACGCATTGCCTTCAGTTTGCACAAAGTGGAAGGACTGAGCTACCAGGAAGTAAGTGAAGTAATGGAGAATACGGTGCCGGCAGTGGAATCGCTGATGCACCGGGCCAAAATGAACCTCCGGAAATGGCTGGGCGATTATTATAAAAACCTGGACAGCGAAGGTTAATTGAAGAAAGAACGTCTAAATTTATCATGATGAACCTTGAAAATGACATCACCAAAAAAGTTGACGCCACGCTCGAAAGCCTGAACGGCCTTCAGAGAGCGGAAGTGCCAGCCTTTTTATTTACGCGGGTACAGGCCGCGCTGCGCGCGGAAGACGCCTTCTCTCCCTGGGAACGTATCCTCCAGTTTATCGGTAAGCCCTCGGTCGCCTTCGGCGCCCTTCTGCTGATACTGGCACTTAACGGATCTATCCTTGCCTGGAAAGAATCCCTGATGGGAAACAATTCCACCACCCAGACCCGTGAAGAATTCGCCGATGAATACAACCTCGCGGTGAATACTTTTTATGATTACGAAAACAAGTAAGGAATGATCAGTGCTAAAAGGTACAAGTGGCTCGTGTTTATCATCAGCGTATTATTAGTGGCCAACGTGGTGTTGCTGTATATGCTGGTAAGTGAAGAAAAAAAACCGGGTGAGCCTAAAAAAACGGAAAAGCCACAGCAAAAACACCCCTACGGCAGAACTGGTGAAATGCTGGAAAAAGAAGTAGGTTTCTCCAAAGAACAACTGGAGCGCTATACAAAACTCAGGGAAGCACACTGGAATACCATGGGCCCTCTTTTTGAAAAAATGCGCAACTCCAAAGACGCTTTCTATCAACTGTTACGGGTACCCGAACTGAGCGACTCCACCCTGAAAAACGCCGCAACTGCAATCGGGAATGCCCAATTGGCCATAGACCTCCAGACCTTCAAACACTTCAATGAAGTAAAAGCCTTGTGCCTGCCTGAACAGCGCGAAAAATTCGATGCGTTCATTGAAGATGTGATCAAAAAAATGACCATGACCAGGGGCCGTGTAAACAACAACAAGGCTTCGGAAGATTCTTTAAAAAATTTACCCCAAAAAATGAAATAACTACGAAGGTTTTTCAAGGTCCCGGCTTCTAATATTCAGTACTACTTAATTACTATAATTCTTAAATCAACTACTGAAATGAAAGCCAGAATCTTGTTCCTCGTAGGTTTTTTCTTCGCCACAACTTTCGCATTGCACGCACAGCCTCCAGGAGGCGGTCGCGGTATGATGCGCACACCTGAAGAAAGAGTAAAGACCCTTTTTGAAAAAGCAGGTCCTGAACTGAAACTTGAAAAAGAAACACAAGCTAAAGTAGAAGCGGCTTACCTCGATTTCTACAAAGGCCAGCAGAAAATATTTGAAGCCGCAAGAAATGGCGGTGAAAGGCCCGACCGCTCCGTGTTTGAAAAAATGACCACCGAGCGCGATGAGAAAGTAAAAAAACTCATCACTGAAGAGCAATTCAAAAAATTGAAAGAAATCGAAGAAGCGCAGCGTCCACAACGCGGCGGTGGTGGTAACGGCGGCGGCAACCGCAGCCAGCAGTAAATAATTTTGGTTTTGGTGCTTAGCAAAAGCCCCGCATTTGCGGGGCTTAGCTTTTAGTTACATATCGTCATCGTCGTCCTCTAACATCATCTCTGTATCTGCACCTTTGTCGTACATCTTAATACACACGTCCCATTCGGGAAACACGAATTCCATGGTGACCACGATCTTCAGTTTCTCCACCACATCGTCTGAAGGCATCAGCGCATACAATGTTTCACTGAACCCCTTTTCTTCCGAAGGCTGGTTGTAGGTACCATCCATAATATACGGGCGGTGCTTTCCCATATTGATGATGCCTCTTTTCAATTCATTGCAAATGGCTTTGTACTTTGCGGAAGCAGCCTTAAAGTCTTCCGACCGAAACATCAGTGCCTCGAAACTCACCACGTTACCATTCGGGGTATTAAACTTCGAGAAATGCGCGCTGATAGCGCCTGTTGGGGGTGTGGTACATTCGAACTCCGTAAACTCTGGATTGGATACTGTTTCAGCGCCCATCACATTACGGAATGCGTTGGGATAATCCTTAAGAATATGTTCCACGGATGATTTTAGTGTTGGACCGGCCACATGACTAACGGTACGCAACATACTTTGAGCTTCTGCTGTAAGGGTTCCTCCGAGGGCAAGGCCCAGCACGAGTATAGTTGTTTTCATTGGAAGGGGATTTGGCACAAGTTATTACATTCACAAGTTCTTCACAATGCCCTGCTCCTTAATTTTAAAAAAAGAAGTTGTTGCACAATAACCAGCGCATCGCTACGTTTTAGCCTGTTACTGACCCCTCATCCATAAAACCAATATCAATGAAAAAGAACCAGGTGCAATATGCACACGACGAGGCGCGCATGTATCGCCGTTATTACCGTCCCAACACCAATCCCATTTATTTACTGAAATCGTTGCTCTGTGTTTTTCTTAGCGGGGAAGCGCCTTATGGCAGGCCATCGTATATAGAAAGAAAGAAGCAACTTCTGAAATAGTTATTGCGTCTGACCAATAACGCAGCACAAACCTCTGAAACCACATTGTGCTGAAAACCCCGCAGTGATGCGGGGTTTTTCTTTGAAGCTTATAGGTATTTTTCTTTCTCGCAACGACGCGGCGACGCAACGGACTGTTTGGTAAGGGGTGGTTGATTTCCTTTGGAAGAACTTATTTTCTTTTGTGTACCTCACACTGAACGCGCTCCGAAATCTTTTCTGTCAGTACGTAATAAATTCCCACCTTTCTAATAAATCAGCCGAAAATTAATACGTACGCTGACGTTGCGTCGCCGCGTCGTTGCGAGCAAAAATCCATCAACCAGCTACTCAACCGTTCTGCAAGGAATGAAGCAGTGCGCTGCGCAGAGCGAAGCACAAAGGAGTCGCGTGAAAATTTCTCTACTGCTGCGTGCTCCGCTGCATCTGCCTTTCCATAAACCTCGGCATGCCGCGTGGTGCGCCACCAGGTGCCCCGCGTTGTTGTTGCTGCCCGCCGCCAAACTTGTTCAGGCTGTACAGGAAACTCAGCGTGAAATAACGTTGCAGCACCATAGTGCGCGTATCGGTAATAGAGTTAAAATTCACATTTCTGCTGATGCTTTGGTTCTGGTTCAGGATGTCGTTCACCGAAAGTTTCAGTTCACCCTGCTTTTTCTTGAAGAGCAGCTTGGATACACTGGCGTTCCAAAGCGGAATGTTCTGGTTGAATCCCGCAGCCCTTCCGCTGTTGATGATAAAATCAAAATCTGTGCTGATCAGGAAATTGGCGGGCAGGTACCCTGTGATGTCAGTTGAGTAGGTTTGAGAAACATACTTCTGGTTGGTTTGCGCAGCGGAAATTTGCTGGCCGGTATAACGAACATCATTGTACGAAACCGTTCCGTTCAGACTAACATCAATCACATCGGTGAAGTTCAGGTTGATGCCTGCGGTTTGACTAACGGTCCAGGTGTTGGTCTGACTTTCCAATTCGCCGGTGGTTTTCGGGTTCTCGAACACGTTCACGTCGCGTGAATACCGGACAGAATTATTGAAGTTCAGGTTGCTACCCTGCATTTTCCCTTTTAACGGAATGCCGAGGGTAAGGAAACTGGATGTGTTGAATACGCCATCTACGTTAACGGGGATGATGTATTGAATGGCATCCGGGTTAACAGGTGTGCTTGGCGTAACACTGGCGGGCAGGGAGCTGAATATTTTGTTGCTGATCTTGTTCAGGGTATTCGAATAGTTCAGTCTTGCCGAGAAGAACCGGAAAGTGGTTGCGTTGAAAGTATTATAGTTCAGGGAGATATCGTTCGTAAATTCCTGGTCGAGGAGCGGGTTACCGCTTCTCAGTTGTCCCTGGGAGATGCTGCTTTCATCCAGCACATCCTGCAGTTGAGAGATGGAAGGTTGGTTGGTACGTCCGCGGTAATTGATGCGGAGTGTTTTAGAGCGGGCGAAATTATAATTGAAATTGGCCGTGGGGAAGAAGTTCACGAACTTCTGACTTGTAGTAGTATCCTTCCCTGTGAGTGCGCGCAGACTTTTGCTGGACAGGTCGGACCATTGTACGCCGCCACCCAGTTGGTAATCGTATTTGGTTTGTTTCACGCGGAAGTTCAGTCCGCCACGGTGGGTGATATAACTGTTTTCGAAATAGTTGGTTTGTACTTTGTTCACCAGGTCGTATTCGCCGGTGCTGCTGTTGAAATCGTAAGCCTTTCTGTCGGAAGTGCTTTGGTTGTTGGTATAAGCGTAGTTCAGTTCCAGCAACTTGTTGAGGCCAATGGGTTCAGTATAGGACGTGGTCCAGGTATTGTTGTTGGAGCGGGTTTTCTGTGCATTGTAAATGTTCTGGATACCGTATTCCGCCACGGAACCGTCGGAACCATAATACGTAAGCGGGGAATAATAGGTGCCTTCACCATCACTGTTGTTGATGGCCGTTTGCCAGCCGAGGGTAAGCGTTCTGCCTATCTTGCCGAAGCGGTGCCTGAAGAGCAATTCGTTGTTAAAGTTTACGCCATCTCTTTCGTTCATACTTCTTGCGGAAGCTTCCTGGGAAAGAAATTTGTTACCGGGAATATCGGAATAGGTATAGCTGGTATCGAAGGAGTTGGTCTCTGAGTGTTGCAGCGTGAGCCTGGGCGTGATCAGTAAGGAGTTCATCGAATCGATGAAGTATTCCATCCTGAAGTTAAACCGGTGGTTCTGGTTCAGGTTGATCCTGTTGGAGTTGAAGGTACGGTTGGAAGTAGAATCGGGCCGCTGTGTAATGAGTATCTGCTCTATTCCTTCGCTTGCCGCGTTGGTTTTGCTGTCGGAAAAGAAGTAGCTGCCGTTCACATCCAGTTTGGGACTCCATTTATCGCGGTAGTTCAGACCTATATTGGTAGCACGGGTAATACCATTGGAGTTGTTTCCGCCGCCGAAGCCTCCGCCGCCCATGCCCATCATGCGCATACCGCCGCCCATGCCACCTCCGCCACGGCCTCCGCCGAAGTTTCCGCCGCCGCCACCAAATCCACCACCACCCATGCCGCCGCCTCCGCCACCGCTGCCGAAACCGCCCATATTGCTCACGATATCGCTGAAGGAGAAAGTTTGCTTGTTGATGTTATTCGATCCGGCCACGAGTGATATCTGCTGATCGCCGTTGAATTTATTCAGGCTCAGACTTGTTTCATACCTGTCGTCCGTTCCATAACCCGCCAGTGCCCGGCCGAAATAACCTTTCCGGCGGTTGTCTTTCAAACGGATGTTGATGGTTTTCTGGCGGTTACCATCATCAATTCTGGTGAACTTGGCCTGGTCGCTCATATCATCAAAAACCTGTATCGACTCAATCATTTCAGCCGTAAGGTTTTTAGTGGCCAGTTTGGGGTCGTTGCCGAAGAATTCCTTTCCATCCACGAGAATACGGTTCACCGATTCGCCCTGGGATTGCACGTTTCCTTCTTTGTCTACCTGCACGCCGGGAAGTTTCTTCAACAGATCTTCCGCCGTGGCGTTGGGCTTGGTTTTGAACATATCTGCTTTATACTGAATGGTATCACCTTTTACCCGGATCGGCACATTATCGGTCACCACCACTTCGTCCAGCATATCGGCGCTTCTTTCCAGGATCACAGAACCGAGGTCTATCAATGCTTTATCGGAAGCAAGGGTCAGTTTCTTTACAAAGTCCTTGTATCCTGAATAGGAGATCGTAACATCGTATTCACCCCAGGCGAGGCCTTTCACTTCGAAACCGCCCTTGTTGTCGGAAACGGCGAAAGCAGGAATGGCGTTGGAGTCTTTGGCATTTTGAACGTTAATTGTAGCGCCTATGAGGGGCTGTTTGGAGGAGGTGTCCGAAATAACGCCTTTCAGGGAGCCGGTACTTTGCGCCACCGCAAACTGTGCGCCGAGCAGGAGCAATGTAGATAAAACGAAGGTGTGTAGTGCTTTTAGCATGTTGATTTTGTTACAAATGAATGTAGGATAAGACCAGGGTTTACTGATTTGATTTTCGACTAATGGGTGTTTTCCGGATAGCAACGGCGCTTTCCGGAAGTTTTAGACGATGGTTGTCGTAGATACTTGCGGGGGGATTTTGGGGGTGGGGTGGAATTGTTTTTTTCACGCGATTGCTTCCTGCTTCGTTCCTCGCAGTTCGCAACGCAAGGGAGCTAGGACGCAAGGGGCGGTTAAGGTGCTGCGGGTTGAGGGAGAATGTTTCTCGCAACGACGCACTGCTTCGTGCCTCGCAGACGCAACGGGTTGCTGAGGATGCTGCACTCTCGAGAAATTGGTGAATTAAAAATCCTGTTATTGATTAACAGCCTAAAAAAAGAGCGCCTTTCTCAAAAATTGAATGAAACCTTTGAGAATAGCGTAAACGAAAAATTATCTCCATTAGAGACCCGAATAAAAATAGGGTGTATCGTATTTTGATACACCCTATCTATTATTTTAAAGAGAAAGTCGTTATGCACCAGTGGAATCAACACATTATTACAATGTGTACTTCTGCTTTAATAGTTTAATCTCTTTTTGGCCAACGCCCATTTCCTGTTGCATAAATTTTTCTACCGATCCATATTCAGCATTGATGGCGCTGAAGAAATTACGGATATGTTCGGGGCGCAGGTCCATTTCGGCCCTGATCTCCGCTTCACTCATGCCGAAAGCCTGTTGCATGGGTTTGTACCATTTGCCCATCATCGGTTGCAGGTAGATGTTAGAAGCGACGAAATCTTCTTCAATGGTTTGCTGCGGAACGCCCAGCACATAGAGGAAGAGGGCGGAAGCCATTCCGGTACGGTCTCTGCCGCCACTGCAGTGGTAGAGGATGGAAGAGGTGTCGGGAAGGGAGAGCAGTTTCTGGAAAAGCGGGCGGTACCTTTCTCCGTAATATTGTACGCTGCGCTGGCCATACATGTCCATGAGGAATCCTTTTTGTTTAATCATTTGCGCCATTTGTTTGGGATCGGGCAAGCTGTCGCTGCCGGCCGGACTTAACGTATAATCTGTATTAGGAAGCAGCCGGTCTTCCGCGGCGGCGGATTCTTTCTTACCCCGAAAATCAATCACGGTATAAATATGGTGACCGGCCATCACCTGCATATCGGTGTCGGTCAGTTTGCTGATGTCCGCGCTGCGGAAAACCTTACCCGTGATAACCCTTTTGCCATCTGCAGTTTTATACCCACCGGCATCCCGGAAATTAACGGTTCCCTGCATACGGATTACACGGGTGGCACTGTCTGTTAATTGCGCGGCGGCAATCAGGGGAATACTCATAGCGATAGAAAAGATGATTTTTTTCATGGAGAATTGTGTTAGAATTCCTCCCCCGGCGTATGCATCCATGAAGTGGGCATACCGGGAGAGGAAGGTGAATAATTTAGATGAAAGAGAGAAAAACTTACTACTTGATGATGTCCCAGCGGATACCGGCCTGTCCGCGGGCGCCGTACCATTCGGTCATGGTTACCCTGCGTTTATCGCCCATATAGGTGCGGAGAGGTTCGTCGGTCAGGTTATTGAGTTCCACGAAGGCTTTGATGCGGGGCGTGATGCCAACGGTGGCGGAAGCGTCGATCGTGAAGTTCTTGTCGGTCCAGATGTAGAAATCGGGGCCGAGTTGCTGATTGATGGTTTCCACTGATTTGCCGCGGTAGTTACCGGCCAGCCTTACCATTACGCCATTTCTTTCATAAAAAACTATGGCGTTGAACAGGTTCTTCGATTGGTTGGGCAGACTGGTTTCATCCATCACTTTATTTGTGCCGATGGTGCGCGGAACCTTTACTTTACTGTTGATGAAAGTATAGTTGAACTCTACGCCGAACCCGCTCCAGAAGCCTTTCAGGAAGTTGAAACGTTTATTGATGCCCGCTTCAAACCCATACAGGGAAGCGTTATCCAGGTTGGCGGCGGAAGTGAGGACATAATTGTTGCCGCCTTCGTTGTAGAATGTTTTATCGCTGAAGATCACGTTTTTGATGTCCTTATAGAACACGCCTCCGGAAAGCAGTCCGATGTTGGAGAAATAGTATTCTCCCATCAGGTCGTAATTATGGGCGAAAGTGGGCTTCAGGTCAGGATTTCCTTTAGTGATGGTGATCGGATTTTTAGTATTGTCGACCGATTCACCCGGGGTGAGGTCGTTGAAATTCGCGCGCACGAATGTTTTAGTATAAGCCGCGCGGATATTGGCCTGCGGGTTCAGGTTGTATTTCAGGTGTGCCATCGGCAACAACGCGTTGTAGTTGCTTTTAACGGTAACCGGTGTGATCACCACTTGTGATCCCGCGTTGGTGGAAGCTTTGGAACCATCCAGCTCCAGCGCGGTGTATTCGTTCCTGAAACCAGCCACTATCTTGAGTTTTTCCGTAGCATCTATTTCCGCCATGGCGTAGCCTGCGAAAACATCTTCCGTTCCCGAATAATAGTTGGTGGCGTTGGTTTTGGAGGTGTAGTTTCCGAATCCATTTTCTTTCTGGAAAGAAGTATCGAAGAAGTTAAACAACTGCTGTTTTGAGATCGGATCAACCATATACCGGTCGTAGTTCCCGTTCATACCTTTGAAGTAACCGTTGCCTTTAGGGAAGTCCGCTCTTTCGAGTTGGGACAACGAAAGCAGTGCGGGAGCATTGGGTATGCCGAGCGCTGCGCCAGGGAGAAAAACAAGGTTGGAACCGAAGGTGCTTTCACGGTATTTGTGCCGGTATTTTCCCCCGAACTTCATATTCACCTTTGCAGACGCGTTAACTTTGAAATTGAACTGAGCGGTCTTATCCTGCTCCTTCGTATCGAGCTGCGCGATCACCAGTTGTTGCAGGGTAAGCTTAGACGCGTCCATCGTTTCAGCGGGGTTCTTCAATCCTGCATCGAAAGACAGCGGATCGCCGCCTACGCCGTCAGGGGAATCAAAACTCCAGTATCTTTTTCCGTCAGAAGAGAGGTTATTGAATCCCCCGGTGATGCGTTGGCGGAAAGTAGCAATGGGCAAGCCTTTCACACCACTGGTGGGCGGGGTTTCGAGGAAATACTGGGACAGGTAGTTGCTGGCCGACCAATCCATTTTTACCCGGGCTGAAAGTTGGTGCTCACCGCCCAATTCAGCGCCATTGAGCCTGGTCTGGTAATGCGAGTAGCGGTAGTTGTACTGGTAACGGCTGGCGGTATAATCGATGTAGGATTCGTATACGGGACGGATATCGTTGAACTTATCCATCAATCCGCGGAAGAACAACTTGTTCGAAGCGTTGAACTTGTATTCGAGTCCGAGGTTGGCGCCATAAGTCTGGCGTTTGCCCATGTATCGTTTGAACATTACGTTGTTGATGGACTTTTGCTGAACGGGGTCGGCCAGTCTGGTATTGTAGCTCACGTCGTAGCTGTCTGTTCCCCATTGGCGGTCCCAGATAGCCCCGGCGATAATTACCCCGAATTTATCCTTAAAGAAACGGTCCCCATACACCAGGGAGGCATTGTAGGTGCCGTTCTGTGAGAAGTTGTTGTAGCCCCCGGCGACACTCGCGTTGAGTTGCCTTTTCAGCGGAGCGGTGCGCGTAATAAAGTTGACGGAACCGCCGATGGCGTCACCTTCCCAATCGGGTGTGAGCGCTTTGGCGACCTGCACATACTGGATGATTTCGGAGGGAACGGCATCCAATACGGAGGAACGGTTGCCGAGTACATTGGAGCTGGGCAGGCGGCTGCCGTTGAACATGGTGGAGGTCCAGGCGAAAGGAGTGCCCCGCACCGTGGCAGCGTCGGCTTCCCCGTGGTAGCGGGCTACGGCCACACCCTGCATGCGTTGTACGGCTTCAGCGGCGTTACGATCGGGCAGTTTTCCGATTGCGTCGGCGGCGATCACATCCATGATCGCGAGGGAGTTCTTTTTGATGTTGTAAGCCTTCATCTGAGAGGGGGCCATGGTTCCTTTTACCACTACTTCCCCGAGGTTGCTGCCCGCGGGTTTCAGTTCCAGCACGCCGGCATCGTTCACCCCTTCTTTCACAGTTATTTCCCGGGAAAATGTTTCGTGGCCGATGTAGGAAACGACCAATGTAACTTTTCCGGTAACGGCACATTTTAAGGTAAAACTTCCGTCCAGGGAGGAGGAGGCGGTTTCTTTACGGCCCTCCAGGGTAACGGTGGCGCCTGGTAGCTGACCATCTTTATTGGTCACGGTCCCTTTAATAACCTGGGCTTTCAAACTGGTGACCGCTCCTGTGGCGAGTACCAGTAAAAGCCAATTCCGCAGCAGTTGATTCTTCCACATACAAAAAATATTTGCCACAAAACTGAAAGAAGGAAGCTGGCTGATCGTCCGAACGGGTAGCCCTGAACATTTTGGACGGATACGCACTTATATACTTTGATTATCAACTACTTGTGGAGATTATGGAAATATTACCATTCCTCACCCGTACGCCGCCAGGCTTGTTTCGGCGGTGGCGCGACGCTCCAGTTTCAGGTATTCAGAAGGTGTTTGTCCGGTGTGTTTCTTGAAATACTGGTTGAAAGACGATTTGGAATTGAAGCCCGCCTCGAAAGCCAGCGACAATATATTGGGTGTGATGCCCTGCTTACGGCACCGGTTGAGCAAACGGATCACTTCTTTGACCCTGAACTCGTTCACAAACTGGTAGAACGTTTTTTCCAGGTGCTGGTTCAATACTTCTGAAACCAGGTTCCGGGGCACCTGCAGAGCAGCGGCGAGTCTCTCCAAAGTAAGATCAGGATCGGTATATCGTTTCGACCTTTCCATCGACTGCAATAGCTTATCCGCCACCTGCCGCCTCAGTTCCATATCTACCGCGGCCGACTTTCTGGCAATCTGCAATTCTTTTTCTTCCGGCATCAGTAAGGTCTCCGGTACTTGTTCCGTTGGCTGAACGGGTTCTTCCGCCATCCATTCCACCTGCTCCTTCAACAGCCGGAACTTCAGGATCGAAATACAGATCACGATAATGTTGGAATAGGCAATCACCCGGATGATGATGACGCGGGTTTCAAGCGAGAGCAATCCCGCATTATCGGCGATATGGTTCAGTACCCAGATGACGGGCACCACCAGGAACAATTTCGCCATCCGCCGGATGAGTTTCCGCTCCGATGCCCAGAACTGGGGTAACGTCCGACTCTTTTTCAGTACCAGTAAGGGATAGATAAGGAAGGACGCTATAATAAAATGATCGGTGGAGCGGTTGTACATTTCAATGTACCTGCTCATACTTTTCACCCCTTCATTTACGATGCCATAGGTGATGCCCAGGTAGGCGCCCGCGGCCAGTAAGGTGGGCAGCAACAGGAACCATTGTTTTGCGGGAACGTATTTATCGTTGTGCACTTTCTGCGCGTACATCCACAGCAGGGGACCGTAGGCCAGGTCGATAAATGTATTGAATCCGGCCTTCAGCTCCATGCTCCCGGAGAACCCGTATATCACGAATTTGATGGAAAGATGGGCGCACATACAGGCCAGCATCCATCCCAGCAGGCTGTCGGCGGGTCTTCTTTTGTGGCCCGCGGCCAGCATTCCCAGGGCGATGAGCGCCTGGAAAGCACCGATGATGAGTAAGTATTGCATGGGAGCAAGGTAGGAAGGGAATGTTACCTGTGGGTTAAGG
>CAMLRX010000073.1 GCA_946482545.1 uncultured Flavihumibacter sp.
AGCGCACAGGGCGTGAACTGGTTCGATTATGCTTCCGTTGGACTGAACCTGAAAATCCCCATCTTCAACGGGTTTGCTACAAGATCCCGCGTAAGACAGGCCGATATTGATGTGCAGAAATTAAGAGCGGACCTCAAAGACAAAGAACTTTCTCTTGATCTTAATTTCCAGAACGCGAAAACACAACTCACCAATAGCATCATTACCCTCAACAACCAGAAAGAGAACGTGGCGCTCGCGGAAGAAGTGTACCAGAATACCAACAACAACTACAACCAGGGACTGGCGCCTTTGACCGACCTGCTGGATGCCGAAAACTCCCTTACCACCGCACAAAATAATTACTCCACCGCGCTGCTCGATTACAGGCTCGCGGAAATCCAACTCATCAAAGCCCAGGGCAATTTAAAAACACTCTTAAACTAACATTATATGAACAAGGCTTTCAGGATCATTATCGTGATCGTGCTTATTATAGGTTCTATCGGCGCCATCGCCTTCGTACTTTCCAACAACAAAAAAGAAGCGGAGGAAAAGACCGCCGTTGTGGCCCAGACCAACGCCACTATCGCGGTTCGTGTAGATACCGTTTCCAAAGAACTTCCCAACCTCGATGTGATCGCCAACGGCAATTTCGCACCCTCCCAGGAACTGAGTTTCTCCGCTGAAAAAGCTGGTCGGGTGGTGAACGTCCTCGTAAAAGAAGGCGCTTATGTACAAGCCGGGCAAACACTGGCCACTATTCGTGTGGACCAACTTTCAGTAGATGTGCAAAGCGCTGAAGCTGCTTATCAGAACGCACTCACTGATAAAGAACGTTACGAGAACGCCTTCAAAACCGGCGGCGTTACCCAACAACAACTGGACCAGGCACTGCTGAACCTTTCCAACGCGAAGGCTAAATTGCAGCAATCGAAAATCAATCTCGGAGACGCGAACATCAAAGCCACGATTTCCGGGATCGTCAACAAACGCCATATTGAACCTGGCTCCGTGGTTTCACCCGGCACACCATTATTCGATATCGTGAATGTATCCAAGCTGAAGCTGAACGTTACGGTGAATGAGGCACAGGTGGCCAACCTACAGGTGGGTAAGCCTGTAAAAGTGAAAGCAAGTGTTTTCCCCGACAAGGAATTCTCCGGTAAAATCACGTTCATCGCCCCCAAAGCCGATGCTGCCCTTAACTTTCCCATCGAAATAGAAATCAGCAACAACGCCGGCAACCAGTTGAAAGCCGGTATGTATGGTACAGCCATCTTCGATTTCCCGAACCAGGCGCCCGTTACCATTGTTCCGCGTACAGCATTTGTGGGTAGTGTGAACAGCAACCAGGTATTTGTGGTGGAAAACAACAAAGCCGTGCTGAAAACAGTAACCGCCGGAAGAATAATCGGCGACCAGGTGGAGATCGTGTCCGGGTTAAACGAGGGAGACCTCGTGGTCACCAGCGGCCAGATCAACCTCGCCAATGGAAGCGCCATCAGCGTGATCAAATAAGCAGGAACATTTTTCCATATAAAATTCTAGTACATGAAACTGGCTGAAATTTCCATCAAACGCCCATCGATCGTGATCGTGCTGTTTACGATCCTGACCCTGGGCGGTCTACTCGCCTATTCCACGCTTGGTTATGAACTTATTCCAAAGTTCGATACCAATGCCATCACCGTTTCTACTATCTATCCCGGGGCCTCTCCGAGTGAAGTGGAAAACACGGTGACGAAAAAAATTGAAGATGCCGTGGCATCATTGGAGAATATTAAAAAACTGGAATCCAAATCGCTGGAAAGTGTGTCGCTCGTAACCATTCAGTTGAACAGCGATGCCGATGCCGACTATGCGCTGAACGACGCGCAACGGAAGATCAACGCGATATTAAAGGACCTGCCCGATGATGTGGATCCGCCTTCACTCACCAAATTCTCGTTGAGTGACCTGCCCATCATGACCCTCGCGGCTTCCGCCAACCTTGATGAATCAAAGTTCTTCGACCTGATCGATAAAAGGGTAAGCCCCGTGCTCTCCCGTGTAAACGGCGTGGCGCAGGTAAACCTGATTGGCGGTCAGGAAAGAGAGATACAGGTGGAACTGGACGCCGAAAAACTAAAGGGCTACGGACTGTCCGTTCCCCAGGTGCAGCAGATGATCCTCACTTCCAACCTCGACTTCCCTACCGGTAACGTACAAACGAGAGAGCAAAGTATACTGATCCGCCTGTCGGGTAAATACAAATCCGTGGATGAACTGCGCAACCTTGTACTCAGTTCCAGGAATGGCATTCAGGTACGCCTGGGTGATGTGGCCGATGTGCAGGATGGCTTGAAAGAAGTAGAGAAGATTTCAAGGGTGAACCAGAAAAACTCCATTGCGATACAGATCATCAAACAATCGGATGCGAACGCGGTGGCCGTGAGTGAAGAAATTCAAAAGCAGATCGCGGTACTCGAAAAAGATTATGCTTCCAATGCGCTGAAACTGGAGATCGCCAACGACAGTACCGTTTTCACACTGGAAGCCGCGGATTCGGTGGTGCACGATCTTCTGCTGGCCGTAGTGCTGGTGGCTGTTGTAATGTTGTTCTTCCTGCATAGTTTCAGGAACGCGGTCATCGTAATGGTTTCTATTCCCGCTTCGCTGATCGCGACCTTTATCGGCATGGCGCTGTTCGGTTACACACTGAACCTGATGAGTTTGCTGGGCCTCTCGCTGGTGGTAGGTATTCTTGTGGACGATGCCATTGTGGTACTGGAGAACATCTACCGCCACATGGAAATGGGCAAGAACCGTGTACGCGCTTCGCTGGACGGCACCAAAGAGATCGGCTTCACGGTTACCGCCATCACTCTCGTGATTGTAGTGGTGTTCCTTCCCATCGCGCTGAGTACAGGACTCGTTTCCAACATCATCAAGCAGTTCTGCGTAACGGTGATCATCGCCACCATGCTGTCTTTGTTGTCTTCTTTCACCATCGTTCCCCTGCTCTCTTCCCGCTTCGGTAAACTGGAACATCTTACGGGCAAAACAATTTTCGGAAGAATCATTCTCGGTTTCGAAAAACAACTGGATAAATTCACCCACTGGATCACTGGCATCCTGAAATGGTCCCTGGGCCACAAAAGGATCACCATCGCCATTATCGTGGCGCTTTTCTTCAGCTCCCTTTATATGCTGGGTGGCGGCTACATTGGCGGTGAATTCTTCGCCAAAAGTGACCGTGGTGAGTTCCTTGTTCAGCTTGAACTTCCTAAAGATGCGTCTATTGAACAAACCAACCAGTTGACGCAGAAAGCGGAAGATTATTTAAGAAAGAAACCAGAGATCGTGGACCTGATCACTTCTGTTGGCCAAACCAGTGAAGGGCTTGGCGCCACGCAGAGTACAGCGTACAAATCAGAAATCGATGTAAAGCTTGTTAGCAAAGCATTGCGCGCAGATGACTCCTATGTATACGCGGCAAAAATTAAACGTGAGTTGGAACCCATACTGGTAGGCGCGAAAGTAAAAACCACACCCGTAGGTATGCTAGGTACGGCCGACCAGGCGCCGCTGGCACTTGTTGTTACCGCCTCCGACCTTGACAGTGCCATGGTATTCGCCAACGCCGCGCACGAAGAACTGAAAAAGATAAAAGGCGCCACCGAAACCAAACTCACCGTGGAATCCGGTAACCCCGAGATCAATGTGCAGGTGGACCGGGATAAGATGGCAAGTCTGGGCCTGAACCTGCAAACAGTGGGCACCACCATGCAAACCGCCTTCAATGGCAATACGGATGGAAAGTTCCGCGCTGGCGAATATGAATACGATATCAATATCCGCTACAACAGCTTCAACCGCTCCAATATAGATGACGTGCGCAACCTGGAATTCGTGAACGATGCGGGCATGACCGTGAAGCTCGCACAGTTCGCCAACATCGTGGAAACATCCGGTCCGAGCCAGTTGGAAAGAAGGGATAAAAGTCCGTCAGTAACCGTACAAGGACAAACAGTGGGTCGCCCAACGGGAACCATCGCGGCTGAATGGCAGACCGCTTTTGAAAAGATCAGGAAACCAACAGGCGTGAACTACGTGTGGAGTGGAGATATGGAGAACCAGAGTGAAGGTTTCGGTACACTCGGTATCGCCTTGCTGGCCGCTATCCTGCTGGTGTACCTCGTAATGGTGACGCTGTACGACAGCTTCGTGTATCCATTCGTGGTACTCTTCTCGGTGCCGCTATCCTTCATCGGAGCCTTGCTGGCCCTGGGCTTAACGAACAACTCGCTGAACATCTTTACCATCCTGGGTGTGATCATGCTGATCGGACTGGTTTGTAAGAACGCGATTATGATTGTTGACTTCGCCAACCAGCGGAAAAAAGCCGGAGAAAATACCAAACAGGCGCTGATACAGGCCAACCACGCGCGTTTGCGCCCCATCCTGATGACCACCATCGCCATGGTGTTCGGGATGTTGCCTATCGCCATCGCCTCAGGTCCCGGCGCTGAATGGAAGAACGGACTCGCCTGGGTAATCATCGGCGGACTGATCAGTTCGTTGTTCCTGACACTCATCGTGGTGCCCGTGATCTACGCCATCTTCGACCACTGGATCGAAAAGGCGAACAAAAGAAAAAACAAAAAATCCATTGAAGAACTGATGGTGGAAGACTATGTGCCTACAGCCAGTGAGGACGGTTTTACACCGATACACGTAGTGTAGTTTTCACTTTACCCGGTGGCACCGCTATAGCGGCGCCACCGGGTAAAGTGTTTTAACGGATTTGCTCGATTAAGGATGGCTATGTTTTAAGAATGGGAAGGCCCGCTTTCGTTGGAAAGCGGGCCTTATTACTTGTTGCCGAAAAGTTTCATTAAATAGTATCTCTTACAACCAAACTGCTTTTTCTTCAATCCAGGTATTTCTTACTGCAGGCATCTCCACATCGGCGTAGCCGAGGTATACAGCGCCCAGCACCATATCTTCTTCTCTCAACTGATAATGATCCTTCATTGCCTCGTGCGTAATCATTCCACCCGATCCCCAGTAGGAAGCGATGCCCAGCGCGGTAGCCCCCAGCAGGATATGCTCTACTGCAGCAGATGTTGCTGCCAGTTCTTCCCAGGCGGGAATTTTTGGCAGGTTACCGCGTTTCATGATGGCGATGATAAGGTGGGAAGCCTTGCTGCCCATATTGCGCAGGTTCTCGTAAGTAGCTGCAACGAATTTATCTTCAGGGGTATTGGCCTTGTACATATCCGCATGTTCCTGGCAGAATTTCGTCATGGATTCACCGGTATACACATAAAACCTCCAAGGTTCGGTTCTGCCGTGGGTTGGCGCCCAGTTGGCCAGTTTCAGGAGGTCTTTCACCTGCTCGTCGGGGATTTTCTGCCCGTTCATCATGGGCGGCTTGGTGGTACGGCGTTTTCTGACAATATGCTCAAAAGTTGCAAAAGACTGGTTCATCACAAATTCTTTGATTCGGGGGCAAAGATAGGGGGAAAAAACGCTTGCGGAAATTGGGAACGGATGCTTTCTGCAGGAGCAACTTTTCGTTTGAATAAATAACCCAGGAGGGTCGTAACAGGATAAGCGTTTTTTAACGGGTGACATTAGGGGAAGAACACGGTTCCGGCAGGCGGAAAACAACGTCGGTGGCACCGGTTCTTCCCACCCCATAACCTCAAACCTTCTCCAGCCAACAACTTCAAGAGTTTTTAGCGCCGCAATACTCTAAAAAAGAAAAACACCAGGCAAGTACTGATTAAAACACCTGCCCGACGTTCAGAAATACATCAAAAAAAGGTGGCCTCCACAGGAAACCACCTTTACCAGGACAAGGTTTAACAGCACCAAACAAACTTATTTATTCGCCCATTACTTCTTCGAGTTTCTTATTCAGACTTTCACCACGAAGGTCCTTACCAACAATCTTGCCATCGGGACCAACGAGGAAACTGGCAGGTACAGCACGAACGCCGTATAAACGACCTACGGTATTGTTCCAACCTTTGAGATCGGACACATGCGTCCAGGGCAGACCATCTTTCTGGATCGCGTCTACCCATTTGTCTTTTTCACTATCGAGGGATACGCTCAGTATCTCGAAGCCCTTCTCTTTGTACTGCGCATATTGTTTCACCAGGTTGGGGTTCTCGGCCCGGCAGGGACCGCACCAGCTTGCCCAGAATTCCACCAGCACGTATTTGCCTTTATAGTCTTTCAGGGCAACAGGCTTGCCTTCCACATTTGCCTGTGTGAAATCGGGGGCTGCTGAACCTACAGCCGTTAAACTAACGGAGGCCATGCGTTGCACCAGTTCCTTCCCGGCATCCGTATTGCGCCATTTTTCGTCAATCGCGTTGAAGATGGGTTCAATGCGTGCCACGTCCAGTTTGGTGCCCGCAGCTTCGGAGAGGGCCACCACGCTGAAATAGGAACCGGGGTTCTGCTCCGCGAACAGGATTTGTTTTTCGTTCCGGTTACTCAGGTTCTGGCGGAAACGCTGGTCTACCATTTTGAGGAAGTTGGAATCTTTTTTCTGCTCCTCGGTACCGGCATTGAAAGCGGCGTTCACGGCTTTGGTCAGTTCCATGATGGAGCCACCGATAAACTTGTTATAGGCCATGTAAGCATCGTACACTTTAGAACCTTTGTAGCTGGCGTTGAGCAGTGAATCTTTAGAAGTGATCTTCAGGTTTTCCCCTGCTCCGAAATAAAAGTAATGCGTATCGCCCATGTACACGGTATGCTGTTTTCCTTTCCCCTCATGATCCAGTCCCATCCGCGCATAGCCATAACCGGTAATCTTTCCTTTGATGGAGAAAACGCCGTTTACAACATCCGCCGAATCGGTTCCGCCACCACCTTCCATGCTGGAATAATCGATGTACACTTTGGCAGGCGGATTCAGCTTACCGATCTTTCCGCTGATGGAGAAATTCGTTTGCTGTGCGATGGCGAAAGCCGGCAGAACAGCGGAAAGCAGGAAGAGTTCTTTTTTCATTTTAATTGTTTTGATGTTCTATTTTGTTTTCCACAGCCCGATCTCACTGAGTTGCAATTCGGTATTCCCATCTATGGATTGAATGAGCAGGCGGTAGTGTTTATATCCTGTGTTGTTCTGGAAACGGAAACGGTATTCTCTTTCTCTGTCGTAGAAATTACGGTTCTCCTGTTCATCCAGTGTTTGCCAGGTACTCCCATCATTGGAACCCTGAAACTTCCATTCCTTAAGATCTTTCCCACCATTGTCTCCTGTACCGAGCGTGTAAGAATTTACGGTTTGCGCGGCAGGAAGTGTGAGCGTAATCGTATATCCTGGTGTGAATCCTTCTGAGGCAAACCAGGACTTTACATTCTTATCGGTAAGTCTGGAAGAACCGTAAGAGCTTCCCGCCCCTTGTTCATTTTCTTTCGAAACGGCCACAGCGCTGATATGTGTTGTAATATCGATATCGGGATCAGTATTCACCAGGGCATCGTTGCTACCAGGGTAAGTCAGACCGGGATAGCTCATTTTCGCGTTGGACAACATGGTGGTCCATTCCGTTTTCCAACCGAAAGCCTTTGTTACCAGCGGTTGCAGGTTGGCCCCTGCGGCTGCGCTCATGAAGTGAATGTATTCACCCATGGTCATGCGACGGGTATATACTTTCAGGTTCTGATAAGGCGCTTTCGGGAAATTTTCTGCGAGAAGATCGAAAAACTTGTTCAACACCCGCACACCGCCATACTGCTCATAAATTGGAAAATACCAATCTCTGAACCACCAGCTTCCCACCGTAGGAAAAGGATCGGCTTTATCGATACAATCGTTATAAGTATCGCGCATATCACGGGTACGCCCTATCCCTTTAAACACATCGTAAGCGAATATTTCAGCCCATTTACTGTCGCCCCATATATCGAAGGCAGGAGATTCTTTTATTCCTTTGGAACCACCTTCCACAATGTGCCCTATCTCATGTACCAGCAGGCCGGTGCGTTCGCCCCAATCTTCGGCCCAGCCGTCCAGTCCATTCCCCAGTCCGCAATCCACTACATTCCTGTAGTGGTGACTGTTGTCAAAATATGCTGCCGGGTGTCCCCCGCCATAAGCGGGGTTGGCGGTATGAAACACTGCATACAGGCGGTCGTCCTGACCTATATTCTTTCCAAATTCCCCATATTTTGCTTTTACATATCCCCATACAGTATCCAGGAACGCAAACGGCCATACGAGGTTCTTATTCATGTGCCGGTCGTAGTACACCACGGTGTTCCTGCTGTAATACACGCGGGTAACAAGGTCTGTGTGGTTCTTCCAGTCTTCCTGCCAGGTTAACGGAGAAGTTTCTTCCACCCCAACATTGATGGTTTTAATGATGGTGTCTCTTCCAAAAGCGTTTCCTGCAATCAACTGCACTTTTTTGGTTCCCCCGTTCACATAAAGGTGTTTGGGGTGCTCCGATAATGATTCTGCGCCATCTCCCATATCCCAGCGGAAAGTAGTGGCGTTTTCAGATTTGTTGGTGAACACCACTTCAATAGGCGATGCGTTGGGATCAGTAATGGTAAATTCAAAATCAGCCACTGGTTTGTTGGCGCCATCGCCTTTTCCACCGTCTTTTTTACAGGATACGAAAGGAGTAATGGTTGCGGCTAGAACGAGCGCCCGCACAATAAGGTTCTTTTTCACAACAAGGTTCTTTATAAATGAAGGGTTTATTAAAGGCAGGGAACGCCCGTTCGCACGTTTATGCGTTCCCTGCCGCCAGAAGGTTAGGTATAAGAGAATTTTAGCGTTGCACCAGGCCAATGGGCTTCCCGGGCAGATTGTCGATCGTTTTTTTGATATCGCCCAGTTTACCAGTGCTTACATCGAGGTAATATACTTTCCCGATGGTGCCTGCGATCAGCGTATTGCCATTATCCAGGGTTTTGATGATGCTCACTTCCTGTCCGGCAAAACTGGTCTGGAGGGGAACGATTTCCTGGTTGATGGGATTGTATTTGTAGATTTTATCTCCTTTGGTGAGGAAAAGAATCTGGTCCTCTGTGGCCTGCCAGGTTGTGGAAGCGGTAATCAGCGACTGGTCCACGAATTTCCTTTTGTGGATCACCTGGATGGCGCTGATGTCGCCGGGAGAAAGTTTCACGTCCATTTTCAATTCCCATATAGCGCCGGATGCATCTTTTCCGTAAGCGAAGCAGATGCCGGAACGTTGAGCGACCTGCTGGATATGGATCAGTTCCAACCCTACATTGGTGGGATCGAAGGCATCTCCTGAAACGCCATAATTGGTGCCCATATAATTCGGTCCGGCACCTGTTTGCATGAACCAGATAAAACGTTTCTTCGTTTTATCGTAGCCCAGGTAAGGGTTTCCGGGCATGTGTGGGTTATCGTTCAGCACATAAGCGATATGGGGTGAAAGGTCGTAATCACCTACTGCTTCGGAAGAGAACATGCCATAAACAGGTGCCAGGTTCCAGGTATTGGTGCTGCCTGCGTATAATCTTCCATTAATGATACCCGTTAGAATGCCTGTATGTGCAGCGAACATTTTTCCGGGAATGGCTTCTTCAGGTTTGTCGAAGAAGTTGTCGGCCAGTGTTTTTTTGAAAAGGAAAGTATTGGCATCCACCTGTACGCCCGTATTCACACCACCTTTACCGAATACCCAGTAAGTCTCCACGGTATTGGGTTGTGTCCAGATGGGCGCAGCTACCAGTTGGGTAGGGTTTTCCGGCATCAGCACGTCGGGGTTAACGGCCTGGAACAAACGGGATTGCAGGGTGCCGTCGGGACGAACAAAAGACAATTGCGCCCTGCCATTTTCTTCTGTGAGAATGGTGGTTCCGGTCGCGAACTGGGTACTGCTTTGTACTTTGAAATTATGGAAGTACTTCATCCCGTTCGTGTTGTTGTGAATGGTAAGTCTGCCCGTGTATGTTTTGGGCTCCAGACCGAACATAATGCGGAAAGAAGCGCCAGTATCCACTACATCCCTGCTCACATCGCCTGTTCCGGATATCACGGTTATTTTCCAGGTAAGCATCAGGTCGGCGGCCGTGTCCATCTTAATTTCAGGTGCAATGATCAGGCTATCGCCCACCAATACCTTATAAAGCGTATCCAGATTGGTTACCAACGGCGTTTCCGGCTCATTGTAGGAGTAATTGCCTTTGTCTTTATAGCATCCCGCCAGCGTAACAAACGCTGCGAAAGCCGCAAGGATCGATATGTTTCGAATGAATTGCTTCATATTGTTCAGCATTTAAAAATTGAAGATCAGCGTACTTCCTGACCGAATTCATCAATAAAATAATAGAGTCCGTCGTTGGGGCTTTTTCTGTACAACGTTTTCTTAGCAGGATTGTCCTTGCTGTAGAACTCATATTGTAAGGGATTCGTGCCAGCCTTTTCTTCGATCACGAATCCTTTAGAAGGATTTTTTTCCACCCACTTGAATGGATCACGCTGAAAAGCGCTCACCAATCCGGCGATGTACTGATTTTTGGGGGCATCCAACCCTGCGGTTGACAACTCAGTTAATCCGGTTACGATGATAAAGAACTGGTGTTTGGTCTGTGAGTAGTAGCCGCCCATCCACATGCTCCACCATTGGCCCGGATGCTCCAGTTTGCTGGAGAACACAAGCTTGCCTTTGATGAGTGTAGGTAAATTGACCCCAAAATCTTTTGAAGGCGTGAGCTTAAACTTCAGGCTCACTGATTTCTCCTGCAGCATCGGATCTTTGTTGAGCACCACCAATGGCACATATACAAAACCCTGCCCTGCGGGAATGGTGTATTCCGCGGCGAACGGCTCATAGTGCAGGTTGGCCACGGCTGTGGAGGAATCCGGCTCTGCCACAACAGTGAACTTCCTGTCCTGGTCGGTGCGGATACCTGATATGCGGACGGGAATATAAACCGTATCCTTCCCTTTTCCCGGGAAGTTTGCGAACGTGTAAATAAGGCTATCGCGTTGACCTCCTATGAAATCAAAATAAATATTATCGTTGCTGCCATATCGCATTTCTTCAGCCTTCTGACAGGCGGTGAAGCAAGTTGCCGCGATGGTTATAAGGAGAATGAGTTTTTTCATTGTCGATCTTTTTTATGGAAAGGATCAGCGTCCTCCGAATTCAATTTCATCATTTGGTAAAGGCAGGATGAAGATGGCCCTGCGCGGTGTGATCACGGCGCCCTGTAAACCCTGTATGGCGCGGTTCAGGCGTTTGTACGCATAAAATATCTGGCCTTCCCCATACAGTTCCTTCCTCATTTCCTTCACCAGTTCGGCCGTGAACTCTTCCTGTGTTGTGGCGCTAACAGGCGTTCCAATGTTCCTTACGGTACGCACCGTATTCAGGTACTGGCGCGCAAGTGTTGGATTGGTGGGGAAAACGCATTCCGCGGCGATGTAATACATTTCGCTGAGCCTGATACCGGGTGCCATTAACGGGTGCCTGTCTGCAGTAAGATCATCTTCCCTGGCATTCGGATTGCGCTTGAATTTGGTGAGTGTAACGGCAATATTGTTGGAGAAGTCGAACCAGTTGCGGTAACGGCGATCGCTCGCACCCACCCCGTTGATATCATAAATACCATCGAGTGAGCCCTGGTCGATGTGCAGACTGCTCGTATTTCTTTCAAACAACTCCAGCAAGGCCTGCTGCCTTTGCGGAATATACCAGCCGAACACCAGTTCTTTATAAAGAATCCTGTCTTTCAGTTTAGGATCCGTCTGGTTGAAATCCGGTGCGTTTGTCCAGGGAAATTTGTTTGAATTGATTACTTCTTCCGCATTCTGCAACGCATTGCCCTTATCCCCCTTGTAGAGGTACACTCTCGCCAGTGTTCCGCACACAGCATAGTAATTCAAACGATGCCTTCTGTTCTGGTTGAAGAGTACTTTTGAAGATGTTTCAGTAGAGGAATCCGGGTAATTCACGATGTACTTGGGAGAACGGATAGAGTCTGCATTTTTCAACAGGTCCTTTGCCGCGTTCAGGTCTGTAATCATTTTATTGAGGGCCTCCTCTGCCGGAGATATTGGTGTAACCGATTTGGAATAAGTGGTTACATAAGGAATACCAACGGGATCACCGCCGGCGCCATAGGAACCGAAAAGGCGGAATACATCAAAATGCAGGTAGGCACGCAGCGCGAGGGCTTCAGCTTTCACCAGCGCATAATTGTTACCGGTGAAAACATCCTTTTTCCCATCTACTGCCTCAAGAATGAGGTTGGCGTTCACAATACCACTGTACAAGCCTTTCCAGATGCCGTCTTTTTTCGACATAAAGCTGGCATCCTTGTAATTGTATTTGGCCGTTTCGCGGTAATCATAAGCATTGTTGGCGGCGAAGCTGTAATTCTGCGCCAGCACCTCGGGTAAACCGAAACTGAGTTCGCCTCCATACACATCGCCCATACCGCAACGGGTGTAAATGCCATTCAAACTTTCCTGGAACCCTTCTTCGGTATTAAAAACTTCCGATCCCGGAATTTCCGATTGCGGTTGCACATCCAGCCATTTTTTGCAGGAGGTAAGTGCGAAAGCCGCTATAATGATGATGAAGTATTTTTTCATGTGTGTCACATTTTCTTTTTTAGAATCCTGCCTGTAAAGAGAACGTAAGGCTTCGCGCATAAGGATAATCGATACCTCTTTCCTGTTTGATGGAAGATGTTCTCCAGATATCGTTCATGGTGAAAGCGAAACGCAGGGATTGCATGCCGATCTTAAACCTGCGCACATCTGCCACATCGTAAGAGAGATAGAGGGATTGCAGTTCAATTACATTGTCCTTCTGAATGAACCTGGAGGTCACGTCCGTATTACCCAGATCTGCGATGTTCTTATAGAAGGTACGGTCACCTCTTTGCTTCCATTTCTCTTCAAATACGCGTGCATCCACGTTCCATCGGGGGTTGGCATTCTCCACACGGTCCACCAGGGTCTGGTTGTATTGCTCGCCGCCGAACCTGGTGTAGAAATTCAGGTTGAGGTTGAATTGTTTGAACCTTGCGTTCGCACCGAAAAATCCTTCTCCCTTTGGTGCCTTGTTGCCCACTACCGTAATGTCACGTGCGTCCCAATCGTAAGTAAGTGTGCCATCACGTTTCATGTACATCTCGCGGCCATTCTCCGGATCGATGCCCAGGGAGCGGACCGCATACCATGCATCCAGGGAACGGCCTTCTTCATAACGCAGCAACGGTACGCCTTTGAATTCCGGATTGTCCTGTTCGTCCTCCACTTTATCGTTGTAAGCTTTCAGCGCGTTGGAAATACGTACGATCGTATTCTTGTTGCGCACAAAGTTCCCCATCAGGTTCAGGTTCCAGTTTTTGGTACGCAGTACATTGGCCTGGATGTTAATCTCCGCACCAACGTTTTCCATATCTCCTACGTTGTCTTTATAAGAGCCGAAGCCGGTGGAAGGTGGCAGGAAGATATCCGCCAGCAAGCCTTTCGTGAGTTTATAATAATAGCGGGGAGAGATGACGATACGGTCGTTCAGCAAGCCGATCTCCAGTCCGAGATCATAGTTCTTCGTACGTTGCCATTGCAGTTCGGCATTGCCGAAATTATTCACGATCGCGCCGATACCGGTGGAATACCAGTTACCGGTATAGTAGCTGTACGTTGTTTGCGACATATAGGGAGAGAAAGAAACAGAACCAGTTACACCGGTGCTGGCCCTCACCTTGAAGCGACTGAAAGGCATGTCCTTCATGAATTCCTCCCTGTGCAGGTTCCAGCCGATGCCCACCGCGCCGAAGGGGGCGAATCTTTTCTCTTTACCGAATTTGGAAGAACCGTCCTGACGGAAGGTAAGGTCCATCAGGTATTTGTTGTCGTAAGAGTAGTTCACGGAAAGAAAGGCGCCCACCAAACGTTCTTCGTTTACGTTGCTGTAAGGCGTGGATTTGGCAGCGTATCCGCTGGCGAAACCGATATCACGGAAGCGGTCGTTGGTAAACCCGGTAGCGGTGATCGCCTTGTATTCAGAAAGATAAGATTGCAGGTTGGAACCCAGCATGGCGTTCAGGAAATGCCCGCCCATCATTTTGTTGTAGTTGAGGGTGATGTTCCCGTCGAACCGGGTCTCTTCGTTGATGTTGTATTCGTAACGTCCTCTTTCATCGAGCCTGTCTGCGCCATAATCATAAAACTCGTTGGAGAAAGGCGACACGAAATTGTTGCCGGTGGTTTTTGTTTTGTTCACGCTCATCAACCCCCTCAGTCTCAGGCCACGGGTAATGTTCCATTCAGCGGTGATGGCATCGATCACTTCGAGGTAATCTGATTTGTTGAAACTGCCCAGGGTGGAATTGTACATCGGGTTCAATACCGGATAGGTTTCCACGCCATTACCGCGACTACGGTCGGTCCAACTGTCGATCACCTGGATGATTCTTCCCGTGGAATCCGTTTTGGGATAATACGGGTTCATGCGTACATAATCGGAGAAGTTGCCGAAAGGTGATTCGGAAGCCTTCATCTGCGTAACAGTAATTACGTTTCTGAAGAGGAATTTTGAACTGGGGGAATACGTGAAATGCAGTCCCGTGCTAAGCCTGTCGCGGGTTGAGCCCTGCATTACACCCGGCATGGTCTGGTACCGCAGTTCCAGCCCATAGCGGATGGCATTTTCACCGCCTTCCAGAAAAAGAGAATGTTTGTTCCCGAATGCCGTGCGCACGGGCTGGGAAAGCCAGTAGGTGTTTACGCCGCCAACCACAAGTTTCATTTTATGGTAAAACAGTTCATCCAGTTGATCCTGACTCATCGCCTGGTTGGCATCGGCATCATACAGTTGTGCAGCCTGCTCATATTGCAATTTCTGTTTGGCATCCAACACTTCGTAAGGCGTAAGGTCCGGTGTGGTTACGTTCAGTTCATAGTTATACGACACCTGTAGCTTTCCGGGCTTGGGCGCTTTAGTGGTGATCACCACTACGCCATTGGCAGCACGTGAACCATAGATGGCAGTAGCTGCGGCATCTTTCAGCAAAGTGATCGACTGAACACGGTTGATGTCAAGGTCATATATTTTCTGCAGACTCACCTCATATCCATCCAGGATAAAAGCGGGCAGGTTCATATTTCCGGATAGGTTATCGCGGCTGATCAGTTCTGTGCTGTTGCCTGTTGGAAGCGCAGTAGAACCACGTACCGTAATATTGGGCAGCCTGTTCGGGTTTGAGCCGAGAATATTGTTTTCCACAATTCTGAAGGAAGGATCAAACACCTGTAAACTACGCAGCATATTCTGCGGGTTCACCATTTTAAGGTCATCTCCTGAAACAGTAACAGCGGTTCCTGTAAAGTTATCTTTCCGGATGTTCTGATAGCCCGTAACCACTACATTCTGCATGGTATCTTTCTGTTGGGAAAGTTTCATGCGGATCACCTGCACCCCTTCTTTTCTGGCCGTAAAACGGAATGGTTCGTAGCCAAGATAAGTAACAACAATTTCAGCACCTTTTTCTACGGTAACGGAGAAGCCTCCATCAAAAGCGGAAGAAGTTCCTTTGTCGGACCCTTTAACGGAAATGCTGGCGCCTTCCAATGGTTTACCGGTTTCATCCAACACCTTTCCCACCACAAGTATTTCGGCATCTTCCATGGTAACGGCAACACCGGAACCTGGCTTAGGCTTTACCACGATGGTGGTATTCACTATGGAAAATGTGAGTGGCAGGTCCTTCAAAGCTGCTTCCAGCGCTTCTTTCAGGGTCGCGTTCTTCAGGTCCACATCCACCTTTTCCATGCCCTGCAGCAATTTGGCGTTGTAGAAGAAAGAGTACCCTGTTTGCCTGCTGATGTCTTTAAAGACAGTCTTCAGCGCAGCATTGGAGAATTTAAGCTGAATGTGCTGCGCATTGCCCGAAGCAGCTACCTGTAAACAGCCTGCCAATAAAAAAATGGCCGTCCATTTCATAACCAGAATGGTTTTGGTTCTCGCTTGTTGTGTTTGGGACACAAGTTTGCGAAGAATGGGAAAAATCATACTTTTAACTTGTTGGGTAAATAAATTCAGTTGCGAAGCTGTACAAAGCCCATCTTTGGCCGGAAGCGCTGCAACGCTTTCGGCTTTTTTTATGAGCGCGGTGAAACGGATCAGGTTGGTGTTGTGTTGCGCATGTCAGTTGTTTGGTTGTTTTGGTTGATAAATAGAAATACAAACACCATAGGATCAGGGCAATACTGTCGCCTTACGGCCTTCCAGTTTTATATGCAGGTTACTCTGTTTTAAAATTTCCACTACCTCCTGCAAAGTTGTTTGCCGGGGTATGGTTCCTTCAAATCTTTCATCGGGCAGTTTTCCTTCAAATGCCACATCCACATCGTACCACCTGGCGATCTGGCGCATCACGGTGCGGATATCCGCATTGCTGAAATAGAACATCCCTTTGCGCCAGGCCATCACTTCATCTGTATCCACATTTGATTGGAGGTCCACTTTTCCACTTTCGTTTATTCTTGCCTGTTGTCCCGGTTTAAGCAGCGTGCTATTCCCCTCTCTTGCCACGGCTACGCTACCTTCCAGTAAGGTCGTTCTTACAAAAGTCTCATCGTGGTAGGCATTGATGTTGAAATGCGTGCCGAGTACCTGCACCTGCGCATCATTCTTTCCACCTGCTGTTTTGATGTCAACAAGGAAAGGCATTTTTCCATTGGCTGAAGCAATGGTGCGTACTTCAAAATAAACTTCACCGGTAACCGACACTTTCCTTTCATTTGCGGCAAACTTGACGGGGAAAGTAATAGATGATTCCGCATTCAGCCAGACTTTGGAGCCATCCGGTAAAATGATATGGTATTCGCCTTTGCGTGGCGTGGAAATGGTATTGAGCAGGTTTTCCGATGCGGGAAGTTCCTGTGAAGGTTCAAAAATATACGTCACCACACCATCCTGCTTTACGATCTTGACGCCACCTTGTGCTGCGAGGTCACCGTTGTTGGCGGAATCCAGCACAATCACCGAGCCATCGGCAAGGGTAAGTAACGCTTTATTGCCCCCGGGCTCAATCACAGGTGTTTCCACAACAGCGATCTTGTCTGCAGGCTTATCTTTTTCAGAAAGAAGGAAAAAAGCCGCGGCGGCGGAAACGAACAACACCAGTATGGCGGCCACACGCAGCCAGGAATTGCGGAAGAACCCGTTTTTAACAGGTACCTGCTCGTCTTCGCCTGCCCCTGAGTTTTGCAAGGGATAACTTTCATGTAAGATTTCGGGCAGGCGAAGTCGGTCAGTGGCCAGCTCCACCACATCGGTGCCGGGTTGGTATTCGTCCCATGCACGGGACAATACGGCGGTTAGCGCGGCATCATTTTCTGAACGGGAAATCCATTCCGCCAGTTCAGCATGTTCCGCTTCCGTGATGGTTCCCTGGAAAAACAGGGTCGCGAGCCTATAAATTCTTTCTTCGGGCATAAGTTGGTATGGTTGTACCATACAGCAAGACGATCGTCGGAAAAAAGAGGCATAGTCCTCTTGAAAAAAAATAACAATTATTTTGCGAACGAAGTTCCCGCGGCAAGGAAACACAGCAGCAGCGCGGCATTCCCCGGGTCTTTGAACAATGCGTTTCTTAAAGTACGGAGCGCCTGGATCATGTGATTTTTAACGGTTCCGGGCGATATCTTTAATTTTTCAGCGATCTCATCGTATTTCAATCCCTGTTCCCGGCTCAGGGTGTACACCAGCTTTTGTTGCGGCGGAAGGGTTTCAATCACCTGCCGCACCTTGGTTTCCAGTTCCCTGGCCGCCAGCGCATCTTCCGCGTTCACCAGTGGTTTTACCACCGTGTCCTTCAGCTCCGCCAGCACCAGCGTTTCCCTTGCCATTTTTCGAAACGCTGTAACGGCCTGGTTCTGTGCCATCCGGAAAATATAGCCGCCCGCATTTTCCACGCCAGACAAAGCGGCCCTGTTCTGCCAGAGTTTTAAAAAAACTTCTTGTACCACATCTTCCGCCAATTCGGCGGAATCGGTCAATTTATACATGAACCCAAACAACCTGTGCTTGTACAAAGCGAACAATTCAGCAAAAGCCTGCTCACTTCCCTGTGATAGCTGATGCAGCAATGTAGCTTCCGTATATGCCTGTTCTTTGTGCAATATGAGGGTTTACGGGTAAAATTAGCCAATCGGTGGAAATCCGGTTGCTTTAATATGAAAATGCAAACAAATGAGCTTTTCCATACAAACTTTTTCTTTCCAACGTTGCGTCGTAGTGTCGTTGCGAGAGATTGTTTCTTTCAAAGAAGCAATTAAATTTCACGCGATTGCTTCATACTTCGCAACGCAACGGCGCAACGCAGGGCTGGCTTCATTTGGAACATTGTTCTTATGAATATCCCCTGATGCGTTGGGTACTGGCTTAAATAACAGGAGGGTGTACCGTTCCGTGATACACCCTCTCCATTTCAAAACAAAACAGCAGGCATTTAATGAATTAAATGTGGGCCTAAAAGTAGGCAGATCGTTTGCCCGGTATTGTCAATACATTTCAAACAGATTGTTAATAGAATGTAAATAGCTTATTGCAGTATCTTTTCGATCAGTTGTAGTTCGTCGTTTGTAAAAGGCGCGCCGTTCAGGGCATCGATGTTGGCATCCAGTTGTGCTACAGAACTTGCACCGATCAATACAGAGGTGATACGCTGGTCTTTCAGCAGCCACCACAGGGCCATTTGCGCGAGTGATTGTCCTCTTTGAACCGCCACCTCGTTCAGGGCACGGATGGTGTTCAGTCTTTCTTCCGTGATGTCTTTAGATTTCAGAAACCCATGTTGCTTGGAGGCCCTGGATCCTTCGGGAACACCTTTCAGGTAACGATCGGTGAGCATGCCCTGGGCCAGCGGAGAGAACGGAATACAGCCTACCCCATGTTTTTCCAGCACGTCCAGCAAACCGCCTTCCACCCATCTTTCGAACATCGAGTATTTGGGCTGGTGAATCACACAGGGTGTTCCCAGTTGTTTTAATATAGTGAATGCTTTTTCCGCCTGTTCGGGTTTATAGTTGGAAATACCTGCATAGAGCGCTTTACCTTGGCGAACGGCTGTATCCAACGCCTGCATCGTTTCTTCGATGGGCGTTTCAGGGTCGGGGCGATGAGAATAGAAGATGTCCACATAATCGAGCTGCATTCTTTTCAGGCTCTGGTCCAGGCTCGACAAAAGGTATTTACGGGAGCCCCAGTCGCCATAAGGCCCTTCCCACATGGTATAACCGGCTTTCGTGGAAATGATGAGTTCATCGCGGAGGTATCCGCCGAAATCTTTCTGCAGGATTTTTCCGAAATTTTCTTCGGCTGAACCGGGCTCAGGGCCATAGTTATTTGCCAGGTCGAAATGGGTGATCCCGCGGTCAAAGGCCCTCCGTACGATGGCCCTGCCGTTGTCGAAAACATCTACGGAGCCGAAATTGTGCCATAGTCCCAATGAAATCGCAGACAATTTAAGTCCGCTTTTCCCGGAACGATTGTATTGCATGGATTGATACCGCCCGGAAGCAGGAGTATATGGAAGCATTTTTTGTTTTTAAAATTAAGGGATAAGACGGATACCCGTTTGCGTGAGTTCTATTTTCCGTTGTTTGTACAGTGTGCCGATGGTCATCTTGAAAGTCTTCTTGCTCATGCCGAAGAAGTCGTAAATTTCTTCGGGATCCGACTTATCATAATACGGGAGATACCCATTGTTTTCTTCCAGCAAACGGAGGATTTTACCGGCTTCATCTTCTACCCTTTCCATGCCCTTTTTGCCTGCGGCGAGGTCGATTTTATCTTCCCTGATGGCTTTGATGAATCCGTTGAAAGTATCGCCCACCTTAATGTTGCGGTAAATTTCGTTGTGGTGCAATACCCCGGTATGCCGGTGGTTGATGATGCATACGTAGCCGATATCTGTTCTCCGTAGCACGAGTAATTGTACGGGGTCGTGCACTTTCACCGAAAGGTCTTCATTTGAAAGAAAATAGTCCACTTTCTCCGTTGCCGCCACGCGACCGGTCTGCTCATCGATATAGAGGTACACCATATAGTGGCCGCCTACCCGCATTCCGGTGATCTGCTTGGATTTGGGTACGAAGAGGTCTTTCATAAGGCCCCAATCGAGGAACGCGCCTTGTTGGGTTACGGAAACCACTTCTAGGTAGGCGAACTCTCCCACTTTTGCTTTGGGTGTTTCGGTGGTGGCGATGAGCCTGTCCTCCGAATCATGGTAGATAAATACGGTGATTTCGTCTCCGATATTTTTTCCCTCCGGGATGTATTTTCTGGGCAATAGAATGCCTTCTGCACCATCCTCCAGGTACACCCCGAAATCGAGGGCGCGGGAGATGGTGAGCGTATTGTAATCTGCAACTTTAATCATGCGTGGTAATTCAGGGTTGCAAGGTAGGTAAATGAACGGAGTTTCGGAGAAGGGGTGCATTACCTGAGTCAATTACCCATGCAACTACAGACTCCATCAGCACAAGTTTTTTCACTATGCTAAAAGTTAGAGAAAACGGAAGCGACTTCAGTAAAAATCACTTCCGTTAAGGGGAAAACCACGTCGGTGGCACCGGGTTTACCGATTTAATAAATTTACCACCTGATTTCGTTCTTATAAATCACTTCTTCCTTATGGTTAATAAACTGCACCGTCATTGTTTTTTCACTTAGGGAGAATACCGCAAAACCCTGTTGGCCTGCGGCGAAAACACCGCCTTCGGGGTGTTTTTCCACCGAGCGTGCTTCAGAACCAGCCCCGGAAATGAAATGGTGGGTGAAGCCCGCGGGTTTGGTGTGCTCCAGGTGATGCTCGTGTCCTGCGATGTAGGCGTTTACTTTATGTTTCAGGAACAGGGGTTCCAGCAGCTCCCTCATGCGGCGCGTATCATCGGTATTGCGGCGCCATCCTCCGGTGTAGAGTGGGTGGTGCCCCACCACGATCTTATAATGACAGGTGGTATCGGCCAGTTGTTCTTTGAGCCAGGTCATTTGTTTTTCAACGCCACCCTCGGGGTAGCGGGCAGGATTCTTTTCTCCCCGCATCTGCTTTTCAATGGGGTCGGTATCTATAAAAATGAATTTGGCCTTCAGCTTCTTTTGGCCGGGCACGTTAAAAGTGTGGGCATAGTACCTGGAAGTCATGCGCCAGCGCGAACTGAGTTCGGAGTAGTCTACCTGGGCCTGTGCGTTGGTGAGGTAATCGTGGTTGCCCAATACGGGGTACCAGGGAAAATGCAGTGATTGCGCAGTATAAATATTTTCGAAAGAGACCAGCCAATGATGGTCGCGGGTGCTGGCCACGCCATTCGGATAGAAATTATCGCCTGTGGCGATGATGAACCGCGCACCGATATCATGCGCTGCTTTTCCCATGCCTTCCGCAACCTCCTTCTGGTAATTTTCACCATTCCTGCCCCAGTCGCCCAGCACCAGGAAATTCAATGCATTAGAAGGTTTAGCCAATCCTTTGATAGAATCCTTATTGTAACCCAGGTCATCCACCACCGGGGCCTGCGCATTGGTTTGAAGGGCAAAGAAGAACAGGAAAAGAACAATCGCAACTCTCATTTGTACATATTTTTATTCCGAAAACACCAGCCTGCTAAAGGCTGGAAACAAGTGTAAGGTTGCAAAGGGAAAACATCCGGGTGGAAAAAAGAAGTTATTATTTTGTTACGTAACCCTAAAATTTGCGCAAACTCCCGCTGCCGGCGGTACGACTCTCCACAGCGGCTTCGCCGCGATAGGAAATATCACCGCTGCCATGGGACCTGGCCTCCAGCTTAACACTGGCGTACACCCAGGCGTCGCCGGAACCATGGGAACGCACGCTTACATTTTCAGCACGCAACTCCTCGAGGTGGAGATCGCCTGAACCGGTGGTTTGCGCGTCCACACTCCTGGTATTTCCTTTCAGGTAAATATCACCGGAACCGGTGGTTTTAGCCTCCACTTCCGGCGCATCCAGTTCCAGGCGAAGGTTACCGGAGCCGGTTAACCCAAGATCAAATTTGTTGGGATTGGTAAGCAGGTTCTCCCCGAATATATCGCCCGAGCCGTACACTTTAAAGCCATCGTATTGCGGCGCCCGCAGGTAAACCTTTACATCTCTGTGCGTGGTGATATTGGTGTTCCTCCGGAAACGAATCTTCAATTCATCTCCTTCTTCCACCAACTCTACGAATGGAAGAATATTTTCTTCACCCTCAATCTTTACCGGGGCATAAGGTTCCTGTGATACATATACATTCATCGAACCATAAACGGACACCTTAGTGAATGGGCCAACATTACGCTCTTCACTGGTATACACCTTGTTTCCGTTTACCCGGTCCCGGGAAGAAAAACGACAGGACGCGAGTAGAAAAACACCTGCCAGCAGGAGGGAAAAATACTTGTTCATGGATTATTTTTAGGTTGTTTTCAGGCTGATTACCAAACAGTTGAATAGAAGCGCTTTAAAGAACCCCCTTCAAAAGCAGTCCCATTATTGCTGCCGGTTTTCACCCAATTTTACTGATTTTTTGGCGGACGGACAGCGATTTTTTTCTTTACCTTCGCACCACCATGACGGAAAAAATACTCATTCTCGATTTCGGATCTCAGTACACTCAATTGATAGCACGTGTTGTGCGCGAGGCAAATGTTTATTGTGAGATCGTCCCTTATCATCATACCATAGAATTCGATGACACCCTGAAAGGCATCATCCTATCCGGCTCCCCGTTCTCCGTGAACGATCCCAACGCGCCGGTGGTGGACATCGCCGACATGATCGCCCGGAAACCGGTGCTCGGCATCTGCTACGGCGCCCAGCTTACGGCGAAGAACTTCGGTGGCAGGGTAGAAAAATCAAATAAAAGAGAATATGGCCGCGCATTACTGCGCAAAGAACTGGACGATGCGCTGTTACAGGGCATTTCAGAAGAATCACAAGTTTGGATGAGCCACGGCGACTCCATCCTCGAACTGCCGCAAGGTTTTGAAATACTCGCTACCACAGATAGTATCCCCGTGGCCGCCTTCAGAAAGAACGGCAGCGACACGAATCCATTATACGGCCTTCAGTTCCATCCGGAAGTGTACCACTCTACCGAAGGAAAAAAGATCATCAGCAATTTCCTCGTGAAAACATGCGGATGTACCCAGGACTGGACACCAGCCCACTTTATTTCCGATACTGTGGAAGCGCTGAAAAAACAGATCGGCGACAAAAAAGTGATCATGGCATTGAGCGGTGGCGTAGATAGTACCGTGGCCGCCACATTGATCCACCGCGCCATAGGCGACAACCTGTACGGCATTTTCGTAGATAATGGCGTACTCCGCAAAAACGAGTTCCAGCAGGTACTGGATATTTACGCGCAACTCGGCCTCAACGTAAAAGGCGTGGATGCGCGGGAGAAATTCTATGGCGAACTCGCCGGTAAAAGCGATCCGGAAGAAAAAAGAAAGACCATCGGCAGACTCTTTATAGAAGTGTTCCAGGATGAAGCCCAGCATGTGGACGGTGTTGAAATGCTTGGACAAGGCACCATTTATCCTGATGTGATTGAAAGTGTTTCCGTACACGGCCCATCGGTTACCATCAAATCACACCACAATGTGGGCGGTCTCCCTGATACCATGAAAATGGGACTCGTGGAGCCACTGCGTTTCCTGTTCAAAGACGAAGTACGCAGGGTGGGACTTGAACTCGGCATCCCCTACGACCTTTTGTACCGTCATCCCTTCCCCGGACCAGGTCTCGCGATCCGCATACTCGGAGAAGTGACGGAAGAAAAGGTACAGTTATTGCAGGAAGCTGATCATATCTATACCAAAGGGTTGAAAGAGCACCAGTTGTACGATAAAGTATGGCAGGCGGGAGCCATCCTCCTCCCAGTGAAAAGTGTAGGCGTAATGGGTGATGAAAGGACTTACGAATACACGATCGCACTGCGCGCCGTGACTTCAGTAGATGGCATGACCGCCGATTGGGCGCATCTCCCCTACCAGTTCCTCGCGCAGATGTCGAACGACATCATCAACAACGTAAGGGGCATCAACCGGGTGGTGTACGATATCAGCAGTAAGCCTCCCGCAACCATTGAGTGGGAGTAACCGATTTTTCATATAAACCCGGACGGATGAACAAACGCTTCCCGTTTTTTATACTGGCGCTGCTCTGCAGTGTTCAACTTTTGGCGCAAACCCCTTTCAGGCATAAACTGGCGGTATTCGCTCCTTTGTACCTCGATTCGGCTTACAATGGTTTTCAGTATAAACACGGGAACACCCTCCCACGTTACATTATACCCGGACTTGAATTTTACCAGGGCGTACAATTGGCGCTTGATTCCATGAACCTGGAAGGCGTTCCGCTGGAAGTATTTGTGTACGATACCAAATCAAAATCGAAACCATTTACCACACAGGTGCGCGAAATGCCTGAAGTGGAAATGATCATCGGTGCGGCATCGGCTGATGAAGTACGCATACTCGCCAACGTTGCACTCGAAAGAAAGATTCCGTTCATTTCCTCCAGCTTCCCCAATGATGCGGGCGTGGTGAACAACCCTTATTTCGTTGTGCTGAATTCCACTTTGCCCGCGCATTTCCGAACCATCTACCAATTCCTTCAAAAAACACATGCGTTGCACAACGTGGTTTATTTCAGAAGGAAATCTGCCCAGGATGCCTGGCTGAAGGACCTGTATACGGAAACCGGGAATACCGCTACCGGAACACCGGTTAAAACGAAGTTCGTGGAACTCGATGCGGATTTTACAGCAGAAGACATCCTTCCTTTTTTGGACAGCAATACAACGAATGTATGTATCGCCGGAACCATGGACGAGGCGTTCTCCAAACAACTGGCAGCCGCTATTGCCCCGTTCACAAAGGAATACCGGTCCAAACTTATTGGCATGCCCACATGGGACGGCTACCGTGAACTGAACAAACCTGAATACAGAGACCTCGAAATCGTTTATACGGCACCGCTATACAATCCACGCACCGATAAGATCAGCATGGCCATCACTGAATTGTATAAGAACAAGTTCTATTCCCGCCCCAGCGACATGGT
>CAMLRX010000074.1 GCA_946482545.1 uncultured Flavihumibacter sp.
TGAAAATTGAACAGGAGCAGGAAATCCTGATGAACATAGCCGATATGGCGATCCTCACCTTCAACGCGGAAAGCGCCCTGCTCCGTGCCGAAAGGCTGGTGCAGCAGAAAGGTGAAGCGGCCTGTGCTTACGAACTGGACATTGTTCATACTTACCTCTACGATGCCGCTGATAAGATCAACAAAGCTGGCAAAGATGCTGTGAACGCATTTGCGGAAGGAGATGAATTGCGCATGATGCTGCTCGGGCTCAAACGCTTCACCAAAGCAGAGCCTTTCAACAGCAAGGCGGCAAAAAGAAATATCGCGGAGAAATTGATTGCAGAAGGGAAGTATCCGTTATAGCCTCACCCCAACCCCTCTCCGGCACGGAGAGGGGCATCACAATATGTTGTTTCTTTTCAAAATGATTTTTGGGAGAGCGCTGTTTCATTTTTGGCTGGAAGAAAATCACAGATCATATTCATTCTGAATATTATTTCTGAGTGAAAATCTCCTTCCCAGGGCAGGTGTTTACACCCAAGAAAGATTCTTTGAGATGAGCGTTCTGGATGCTGCAATCTTATCATGATTTGTAAATCGGTGCCACCGACGTTGTTTTCCCGCACGTGCGTCCGTTAAAATACCTCAAGGTAAACAGGTGTTCCTGCTTCTCCGCGAAGAGGAAAAAACAGCCCCGTAAAGAATTATCATTTCAAGGAGTAATTTTCTATCATCCCGCATTAACACTATCGTATACCACCACTTTCTCCCATAAATGCGCACAATCGGCGATGAACTTCAGGTGCAAAGGATCCTCCTGATAGGATGCCTGTGCTTCCGGTGTATCGAACGTGAGCATCCACGAAACGGAGTATGACCTTTCAATTACGGGCCTGTTTGTATTGGCCGGAACGCCAATATGGAAACTTTTGATGGACTTCACTTTGGAAAGGTCTTTCAGGCCTTTGATCAGTTGGTCCCTGTTTTCTGTGCCGGCTCCTTTGATGAGCCAGAAAAATACATGGTGTATGAACATGGTTTAACGATTTAATTGTTGTGCGGCGGCTTCATCCACGAACCAATACAGTTCTCCCGCGGGTTTGATTTGTTGCGAAGGATAAATGTCAGGTTGGTACGGCCCTTCCAGTACTCCTTTCAGTGTAGCGGCCTTGCCTGCACCCGCAGCCATAAAAGCAACGCGCTTTGACAAGTTAGTGACCGGCGCCGTAATGGTGATGCGGAACATATCCTGTGCCTCCAGGAAAAACGCGTCCGCCCATTTATTTGTTTCGTGTACAATGGGTTTTCCGGGGAAAAGGGACAGCGTATGCCCATCGTCGCCCATGCCCAGCAATACCAGGTCGAAGCTGAACGGCTTTGCGTCGAAATAGTTATGAAGTAATTTTTCATACTCCTGCGCTGCTTCTTCCGCGGGAATATCCGTTCTCATCACATGAATCTGTTCTTTTGGAACGGGCACGAAATTCAATAAAGTATCGAAAGCCATTTTCGCGTTGTTACGCTCATCCTCAAAAGGAACGGCGCGTTCATCGCCCCAGAAAATATGCAGTTTGGTCCAGTCTATTTCGGAGCGGAGTGGTTCCTGCGTCAGTATCCGGTGCAGTTTCTGCGGCGTACTCCCACCTGACAATGCCAGTGTAAACCGGTCTTGCTCCGCCAAAGTTTGTTTGATAACAACGGCCATCCAGCGGGCCACATGTTGCGCGAGTTCATTGATATCAGGATGAATATGTATCTGCATATATTAACTAATGTAAATGAAAGGGGCGCATCCAACAACACGCCCCTATGATCAATTATTCTATGATTACCAACAGTGCCTTACTTACAAATTACTCAGAGTTTAAAAAGTCCGGCAACGCTTTGCGTCCTTGCTCCTTTGCGTTGCGACTGCGAGGCACGAAGCAGGAAGCAATTGCGTGAACCAGCTCCACCACTAATGATGCGCCGGCACCGATATCCAATTATGCCCCTCCCGCGCAATCAGCGCCTCCGCATCTTCCGGACCCCAGCTATCGGGAGCATAATTCGGAAAATCAAGCGGCGGACGGGCTTCCCACGCTTCCTGTATCGGCATGATCACTTTCCACGCGGCTTCCACCTGGTCGGCACGCATGAACAATGTTGCGTTGCCTTCCATCACGTCCAGTAAAAGCGTTTCGTAAGCTTCCGGCTGGCTCTCTTCGTAAGCGTCTTTATAGTTAAAGATCATGTCCACGGGATTGAGCGACATTTCCTGCCCCGGGCGCTTGGCCTGGAACCTGAGCCTGATGTCCATTTCAGGTTGAATGGAAATGGTGAGCCGGTTAGAGCGCCATGTTTCTGCGGCTTCCGGTGGAAACGCGTAGTTGGGGGCTTTTTTGAACTGAACGGTAATGATGGTGGATTTCTCCTTCATCCTTTTACCCGTTCTTACATAAAATGGAACGCCCTGCCAGCGCCAGTTGTCGATATAGAACTTCACTGCGGCGAAGGTTTCCACGTTGGAATGCTGATCCACGCTGCTTTCTTCGCGGTAGCCCGGTACTTTTTCTCCTTTCATCCATCCGCTGCTGTACTGGCCGCGGGCGGCGAAATCTTTTACATCGTCTTTCGTGATCTTGCGCATGGCGTGGAGTACATCCACCGTTTTGTTGCGGATCTCATTGGCATCGAAGGAAACGGGCGCTTCCATGCCAATCATGCACAACAGTTGCAGGATATGGTTCTGCACCATATCGCGGAGCGCGCCGGACTGTTCATAGTAACCGCCTCTTCCTTCCGCGCCTACGGTTTCCGATGCGGTGATCTGCACATGGTCGATATAATTCCTGTTCCAGATGGGTTCGAACAAAGCGTTCGCGAAGCGGAGCGCGATGATGTTCTGAACGGTTTCTTTCCCAAGATAATGGTCGATGCGGTAAATCTGTTTTTCATCGAACATGGTGAGCAGGAGTGAATTCAGTTCCTGCGCGCTTTTCAGGTCGTGACCGAAAGGCTTTTCCACCACGATCCTTGTACATTTGGTATCGGCGCAGATATTGAGCGGACCGAGTTTCTGCGCGATGCCCGGCACCAGTTGCGGCGCTACGGCGAGGTAAAAGATCACATTGGGGTGTTCGCCGTATTCTTTTTCTTTCTCCTTTACGATATCGGCGATCTTCTGGTAATCGGCTTCATTACCGGCATCCATCTGGAGATAGGCCACGTGCTCAGAGAATTTACTCCATTTACCGTTTTCTTCCCCTTTCCGGCGGCTGAATTGCTGAATGCCTTTCAGCAGGTGTGCCCGGTAGTTGTCGTTGCTGTATTCTGTTCTTCCTATACCTACGATATCGAATTTCTCCGGCATCCAGTCGTCGATGAACAGGTTGAACAGGGCGGGAGAGAGTTTCCTGTAATTAAGATCGCCGCTTCCTCCGAAGATGAACAGCAGTGAAGCCGGCGGTCTTTTATGATTTTGCATAACGGGTGGTTGATGTTGGGATTTAGATAGTGGTCCAGCTCGTGTGGAATTTACCTGGCTGATCAATTCTTTCGTACGTATGCGCGCCGAAGAAATCGCGTTGTGCCTGCAGCAGGTTGGTGGGCAGTTGCGCACTCGTGAACGCGTCAAAATAATTCAGGGCGCTGCAGAGGCAGGTGGCGGCGTATCCGTTGAGTACGGCTGCGGAAGCCACTTTGCGGGTGTTGGCGATCTTATCTTTCAGCATACCGGCAATGGCCTCGTCGAGGAGGATATTGCTGAGCGAAGGATTCTTTTCAAAAGCCTTGTCGAAATCCTGGAGCAGCAGGGAGCGGATGATACAGCCGCCTTTCCATACGTTCACCACTTCCTTCATCGGGATTTGCATATCGTGATCGGTAGAGGCTACCTGCAGCATGGCAAGACCTTGTGCATAGCTGATCATTACACCGAGGAACAAAGCGTCGTGTACTTCCTGGATGAAAGCGGCTTTGTCAACGGAAAGCTTCGCCGGTTCAGCGTTGTACAGTTTGGCGGCTTCCACGCGCAGGCTTTTTTGGGATGAGATATTTCTCATCGCAACGGCACCGTCGATCATCGGGATGGGGGAGCCGAGTTCCAGGGCGTCCTGTGAGGTCCATTTACCGGTTCCTTTAGCGCCGGCCTTATCGAGGATCATGTCCACGAGATGGTTATTGGTCACATCATCTTTCTGCAGGAATATATCGCGGGTGATCTCGATGAGGAAAGATTGGAGGTCGCCATCGTTCCATGCTTTAAATACTTCGTGCAGTTCTTCGTTGGTAAGTCCCGCACCACGGTGGAGGAGGTCATAACATTCTGTGATCAGTTGCATGATGGCGTATTCGATGCCGTTGTGCACCATTTTCACGTAGTGACCGGCAGCGCCATTTCCGAGGTGCGCCACACAGGGAACACCGTTCACTTTGGCGGCCACGGCTTCCAGCATGGGTTTCGCGAAGTTGTAAGCTTCTCTGTCGCCACCGGGCATAATGCTCGGTCCGCGGCGTGCGCCTTGTTCTCCGCCGGAAACACCCATGCCCAGGAAGTGCAGGTTTTTTCCTTTCAGGTATGCGTTGCGGCGAACAGTATCGGTAAAATGGGAGTTGCCTCCATCTATAATAATGTCTCCGGGAGAAAGCAGCGGGATCAGCGATTCAATCACATCGTCCACGGGTTGTCCTGCGGGCACCAGCAGCATTACCTTACGGGGAACTTCCAGCAGTTCCACCATTTCTTCCAATGTGTTCACGCCTTTCACCTTTGTTCCGGGGGTGGCTTCGGCTTCCATCACCCCTGTTTTTTCCGCGCTCTTGTTGAATCCGAGAACCGCGAAACCATTATCGGCCATATTGTACAGGAAGTTCTTTCCCATTACGCCAATGCCAATCATGGCAAACTGATACTTTTGTGCGCTCATAGTTTTGTTTTGTATTGGGAGACAAATTTAGGTGATTTGGAATGAAACGGCTTTCCGCTTTTACTGCCCGTATTGTAAGTTTTATGTAATATAGTGGCGAATGAACGGGTTCTCGCCCTAACTTACGGTTATGTTTTCATTCCCCTTACTGTTGATTGACTGGCTGACCGATCTGGGCTGGGCCACGATTTTGCTGGGTATTTCCTACATACTGAGCGCCATCGTGGCGGTACTGATTATTTCAGAAAACAGAAATCCCAGTAAAACACTGGGGTATTTGCTGCTGCTGTTTGTGCTGCCCTACCTGGGTGTACTCATTTATTTTGTTTTTGGAGAGAATTACCGCAAGCGTAAACTTTACAAACGTAAGCTGATCAGGGATGAAAGAACCATGGAAAAGTACAATGCTTACCTGGTGCGCCTTACACGGGAAGCGTTGGCGGCCTACCAGGAGGAGATTGCCCACAATGCTCCACTGGTGCGGATGTTGCTGCGCGAAAGCCGTGTAACACTTACCGTATATAATGAAGTGAAATTGCTGGTGAACGGGGAAGAGAAGTTCCCGGCGGTGATGCAAGCGTTGAAAGCAGCCAGGCACCATATTCACCTGGAATATTACATTTTTGAAGAGAGTGCCGTAGCGGAAGAAATCTGCGCCATCCTGAAACAGAAGGCGCGCGAAGGGGTGAAAGTGCGCCTGATCTACGATGATTTTGGCAGTAGTCTGAGCCGGAAGTTCCTTCATTCATTGCACGAAGCGGGCGTGGAAGCGCTGCCTTTCTATAAAATTTATATCCCGGTGCTTTCCAACCGGCACAACTACCGGAACCACCGGAAGATCATTATTGTGGATGGTGAAACAGGTTTCGTAGGTGGCATCAACATCTCCGACCGGTACGACAATTCCAGGCCGGGCAACGAGCTTTTCTGGCGCGACACGCACCTGATGATCAAAGGAGATGCCGTTAAAATGATGCAGGCGCTTTTCCTGGTGAACTGGAACTTCTGCGCCGACGAGGAACTTGGGGTGACCCAGGAATTTTTCCCCGATACCTGCGTTGTTTCAGAAGAACTCACCCAGATCGTGTACAGCGGACCCGATTCGGACCGTGCCACGGTGATGCTTTCTTACTTCGCGGCCATCAGCAATGCACAGGAATCCATCTGTATTACCACACCTTATTTTATCCCGAATGAAAGTATCCTGAATGCGCTCAAAAAAGCAGCTTTCAGCGGGGTGGAAGTGAAACTTATTGTGCCGGGAGTTTCTGATTCGCGTGTGGTGAACGCCGCCGCCCGTTCATATTATGAAGAACTGCTGGAGGCCGGTGTGCAGATTTACCTGTACCAGAAAGGCTTCGTGCACGCTAAAACAATGGTTTGTGACGGAAGATTGTGTATGGTAGGTTCTTCCAATATGGACATCCGGAGCTTCGACCTCAACTTTGAAGTGAACGCGGTATTGTACAGCAGGGAACTGGGTACCCAACTGATGTCCGTTTTTGAAGAAGACCTCCGCTCCTGCGAACAGATATTCCTTCAGAACTGGAAAGCGCGTCCGCGCCGGGTGAAACTGGCCGACTCCATCTGCCGGTTGTTCTCACCTTTGTTGTAGTCCATACAAAGCATGTTCCGTTCCACTTTCAATCTGTAACGCATCCTAATTTTGCAGCATTATGGACAGCAATTTGAACGGATCCCGCGGAACTGCGGTATCGAACTGGATACTGATCGGCATATTCATGCTTATTGTACAGGTGATACTGGGTGGCATTACGCGCCTTACCGGGTCGGGGCTGTCCATTACAGAATGGAACGTGGTTACCGGGGCCATTCCCCCGTTGAGCGAACAGGGCTGGCTGGTGGAATTTGAGAAATACCAGGCTACCCCCCAGTACCGGATCCTGAACGCAGACTTCACCCTGGGCGATTTTAAATTCATCTTTTTCTGGGAATGGTTCCACCGCTTCTGGGCAAGGCTCATCGGTGTGGTGTTCGTGATCGGATTCATATACCTGGTGGCTAAAAAGAAACTAAAGCCGGAAATGCAGCGACCACTACTGATACTTTTCCTGCTGGGCGCCCTCCAGGGTGCCGTGGGCTGGATCATGGTGGCCAGCGGATTAACCGGTGATGCCGTTTATGTTAAACCCACCAGGCTGGCGTTACATTTTATTTTTGCCCTGGGACTGATCGCTTATGCCTACTGGTTCTATCTTCAACTTACGGTAAAGCCGGGTGAAAAAACAGTGCAGCCTGCGTTAAAAAAACGGGTCATCTGGCTGGTGGTAATACTGGTGCCGCAACTCATGTACGGCGCTTTGATGGCGGGTCATAAAGCCGCCACTTCCGCCGCCACCTGGCCCACCATCAACGGCGAATGGATACCGGAGGCATTGTTCAGTGAAACCCCGTGGTTGCTGAATTTCATCGAAAATAAACTCACGGTGCATTTCGTACACCGGGGACTCGCCTATATATTGCTCGTGATGGTGCTGCTGTTCACACTGAAAACGTTTAAAACACCATCGGTAACGGCCACCTTTAAACGCTGGGCCAAATGGCCGTTGGCGCTCACGTTGTTACAGGCATTGCTGGGCATATTTGCCGTACTCACCAGCACAAAAATTATCCCTAATCTGTGGGGTGTATTCGAATGGATGGCACAATTGCACCAGGTGGTGGGCATGTTGTTGCTGGGAAGTTTACTGCGCCTGCTTTTCCTGCTGCAAACACCATCCAGGAACCTGTAAACCATAATTTTACCTTTTAATTTGTAGGTGAAACCCTTTCACCTTACACCTATTATTGTATCTTGTCGGGAGATACCATCCATATGAAAGTACCCCAGGGCCTGAAGAATTTTTTGTATTCCTTTCCCGTGCAACTGGTTTTTCTTCATTTCAGGAAATACCAGGTGCTGCTGCTATTCTGGGTAATACTTTTCAGTACGGTGAACGGAGATTTCATGCATGCTTTCGGCGCGGACTCCCTGTTCCTGGCTCCGGAGTATCTGGATAATGTAAGTCCGGTCAGCGCTTCTTTTGTCGGAATATCCATTGGTATCTTCATCATGAGCTGGAACATCACCACATTCATCCTGCATTCCAGACAGTTCCGTTTTTTGGCCACCACCTCGCAGCCTTTCCTGAAATACTGCCTCAACAACAGTGTTATTCCCCTGGTGTTCCTGGTGTTTTACCTGGTAAGCGCTATCCGTTATAACCTGAACCGTGAACTGATGCCGGGATTCGAAGTGTTCGCGCTGGTAGGCGGTTTTATCGCAGGGCTTGTATTGCTGCTCGCCATATCGTTGTTGTATTTTTTTGGTGCAGACAGAACCATTATGAAACGGATGGCACCCATTATGAGTAACCCCATTAAATTCCTTTCCACCTATGGCAAACACCGGAACGGGGGCGAGGAGAAAAGTCTGGTGAAAGTGGACTGGTACATGGCCGGTCCCATTCATCCGCGCAAAACACGGAACGTATCGCATTACAGTTCAGGCTTCATTGAAAATGTATTCAAACAGCACCACGTGGCGGCGGTGTTTTCCATCTTCATCGCATTCATCTTCTTACTGATCATCGGCTTCCTGCTTGATCTTCCGGTATTTCAGTTGCCCGCAGGCGCCAGTATAGCGCTGTTCTTTTCTATCCTGATTGCCGTGAGCGGCGCTTTTTCTCTGTTCCTCCAAAGCTGGAGTATTCCCGCCGTAGTATTGATATACTTATTGCTGAACACGCTTTATACAAACAATATTATTGATACCAGAAATAAGGCTTACGGAATAGTATACACGAAAACAGAACGTGCGCCTTATAACCGTGAGGCGCTGATGGCGTTGTGCACACCCCAGCAAATGGAAGCCGATAAGCAGAACATGATCCGGATTCTCAATGCCTGGAAAGCAAAGCAACGTGCGGAGAAACCGGTGATGTACCTCATCAACGTAAGTGGCGGCGGGAACCGGAGCGCCACGTTTACCATGAATGTATTGCAAAGACTGGACAGCATCACCAACGGACAACTGATGCACCAGACTTTCCTGATCTCCGGCGCATCGGGCGGAATGCTGGGGGCCACCTATTTCAGGGAACTATACCGCAGGAGCCAGACCGATTCTTCTATCAACCTGCATGACCACCGTTATGTAGATGATATTTCAAAGGATTTGCTGAACTCAATTTTCTCTTCTTTCGTGGCGCGCGACCTGGTATCGCCCACGCAAAGATTCAAAGTGAATGGTCAGGCTTATGTTAAGGACCGGGCCTATGCCCTTGAACAACGTTTGGGTGAGAACACCCGTGGTTACCTCAATAAAACCCTCGGCGATTACCGGATCGAAGAAAGCGAGGCCCGGATTCCATTGATGATGTTCAACTCCGTGATCACCCGCGACGGAAAAAAAATGGTGGCCAGCACACAACCCGTGAGTTTTATGATGGTGTCTGATATGGATACCGCACTCATCCGACAATCTGATCCTGATGCGGTGGATTTCGGTGCCTTACTGAAGCACCACGATCCCCAGGGTTTACGCATACTCACGGCCATGCGCATGAACGCCACCTTTCCTTATGTATTGCCCAATGTATGGTTGCCCACGACCCCGGTGATAGATGTGATGGACGCGGGATTGCGTGATAATTTCGGCCAGGAAACAACACTGCGTTTTATCCGCCATTTCCGCGATTGGGTCAATGAAAATACTGCAGGCGTAGTGATGATCTCGATCCGCGACCGGCAAACAGGTGGGTGGGAGCATCCTTATGTGGCCACGGATATCAGCGAACTGCTCACGAAACCGGTATTGCTGATCCAGCACAACTGGCACAAACTCCAGGATTATTACCAGAATGATCAGCTCAGTTACGCGCAAACAATTGTTCCGGGAAAACTTCAGAAAATATCTTTCCAGTATGTGCCCCGTCAGCAAGACAACGGGGCAGCGCTCAATTTCCACCTTACCCGGCGTGAAAAACAGGATATCGCTGATGCGTTGGATAATCCGTTCAATTCGAAATCTTTCTCCTCCGTACAGGAATTGATACAGGCAAAGGAGTAGCCCGAATCAGGAAGAGTGGCAGCAAATACCTATATATGGGTATTTACCGGCTATTCCACCAGCCCTACTTTTGTGGCTGCATCTTTTTCTATACCCTATTCTGAACGCCTATGCCTGTTCCTTTTTTACGTTGTAAGAAACTACCATTTATTGGCATGTGCTGTATGCTGCTGACGGAAGTATTCTCTTCCGGCCCTGCATTCTCCCAGAAAAAATCACTTGATACCGATCATATTTCCATTGATATGGAATACGAAGATGTTGGCTGGACCGCGTACATCTTTACCCGGAACGAACATACCAGTAATGTGTATGATATTTCGTACACCGTGGAATTCACCCTGAAATGCGGCGGAACAAAAACCTATTCTGATAAGTTCTCGCTCAAGCCGGGTGGTGTGAGTCCGTATGGCGGTGTGGGTGTGCGAACCATAGGTATACCGGAAGTGAAAGATTGTAAAAATGGTGTTCAGTCGGCACGTCTTACCAGCTTCTCGGCAGTGGAACAAAAAAAGGAATCCGCTCCTTCAACCGGCAGTACAAGCAAACCCGGTTCCGGCACGGATTCCTGGGGAAGTACCACCAATAACAAAACCAATTCCGGAAGTTCGTCTATCAACAACTCCACGATACCAACGAATAGTGCAGGCACAGTTTCCAACCCGCAACTAAAAGCCCAGACGGAACAGATGAACAGGGTGAACACAATGAAGGCCCAGCAGGAAATGCTGCGCAAACAGCAGGAGCAGGAAAATTATAACAGGGTAATGGCCTATGAGCAAAAGCGGCAGGAAAGTATACAAAAGACCAACCAGATAGTGGATGGGATTTCAAATGGACTCATTGCAATTAACAACCAACTTGCGGCTGAAAGGCAAAGGAAAAGAGATGAAGAAGACAGAAGGCGGGAAGAAGAAGACCAGCGCGCAAGAGAGAAAGCTGCAAAGGAAGAGGCTTTTGCTCAGAAAATTGCCATGCGTAAAAAGATTATCGCCGAATTCAAACCCAAAGAAATTCCACTGAGTTCGTCTCCGGAAAAAGCAACCAGTATATACTATTTCATTTATGCCTACGACTCCAGTTCTTTAACAAGAGAAAACACCGTGCTATACCTTTCCAATGTATTTGAGATCGGGAAATACCCGGATGGTACATGGCCGTACCGCAGCACCATTCAGGAGGAGGTGAAAGCCCTTTCGCCTTACCGGGAAGTTATGCATGGGTATTACTACAACGTTGCTGACGCAGAGAAGATGCGGCAGTCGTTCAGGGAATTGTTTTCATTGAACGAAGGGGTTGTTATAAAAGAGATTCATTACAAAGGAAAACCTTCCAAAACCGGTGCTGCCACAAACTTCTGGAACTCCGGTTCCGATAAACAGGCTGCGGGCTTCAGTAATCCAAAACCAGCAACCGGAACCGCATCTGCCAAAGAGAAACAATCCTCAGATTTTTGGGAGGAAACGAAGAAGACATCAGTAAAAACTGATTCTACCTCTAAAAAGAAAGGCTTGTGGGATTAATAAATTTTCAACCGTACAACTGATGAAAAAGAGTTCACTATTATTGCTGTTATTGCTGCTTTGTTGTTTCGGCAAAACCTTTGCGCAAACGGCATTGGCCAAATTGAAATTTGAAGACGCCGAGGTGGCGTATAACAACGGCAACTTAACGGAAGCGTTGAGCAAACTTGCAGATGCTGAAAAACTGTTCGGCAAAACCAATCCACCAATACTGCACCTGAAAATTGTATGTCAGCTCAAACAACTGGAAAAGGTGAATGATTTTTTTGAAGATGAGAAACACTTGTTGCTGGCCACTGAACTGAAAAAGAACACCGCCAGGTTCTTACAGCAATACAGTGAAACCGAAGGCATTGAAGACAAATACCGTGAGGTATATAAGATCAGCGAAAGCCTGGCGGCGTACCCTGCTGAAAAAACTGCCTGGCTGAAAGAAAAGGAACGCCGCGAAGAAGCACTACGGGCAAGGAAGGAAGTCATAGCCAATTACCACAACAGCATCCGGGAGAAACTGCATTACATTCCTGAAGCAGAACGGGAAGCAGCCCTGAAAGCTGTTTTGGATATTGAGCGCAATATGGTGGAAGTGGAAGGTGGCACATTCACTATGGCAAAAGGGTTTTCAAATGCCGGCACGAAAACAGTAAAGCGCTTTCGCATCAACAGGTTTGAGGTAAACGAATACCAATGGGGTATTGTGATGCAGGACAGCATCTTCTATAATTGCGCGCCCGAATACAAAAACAGGGCGCATGCCATTTCGTCCCGCACACCTTACGAAGATGCCGTACGTTTTGTAAAGGCGCTGAACACGCTTACGGGCAGGAACTACCGGTTTCCCACCGCTGCGGAATGGGAGTTTGCAGCCTCCGGCGGGGTGAAGAGCCAGGGGTATACTTATGCGGGCAGTAACGACTTTACTGAAGTGGGCTGGTACTATGGCAATTCAGGCGGAAGCATTACGGATGCAGACAGGTATACACGAAAAACTTTAAATATTACACAGGTTATCTACAGCGGCCAGGTGAAGCATTGCGGACAAAAGAAGCCGAACGAACTGGGCTTATATGATATGAGCGGCAACGTAAGTGAAATCTGCCACAACGATGGCGGCGTGGTTTTTAAAGGCGGCAGTGTAAGTACAAGTATTGTAGAATATCAGAAGTATACCACGATGTACAATAACAAATTTGTATCCAGCCTTGGGTTCCGGTTGGCTGCCGATTAGTACATACTTAGCTACCTGTTCCAGCAGGAACCAGTAAGCGGAACGCCTGTTCCAGTATTTCAATATTGAAACCTGTGGCTGTTTCGGCGGGATCACCATCTATGTGTAGCATGGCTGCGCCTGTATTTTGAATGGAAAGCCGCTTCGCCTGGAAATACAGAATATGATCGGCATCTTCCAGTTGTTCCACGCGTTTCATTTCGTTCTGGCCGGTTACCTGGCTGAAAACGGTGAATGGGAGCAGGAGTTTGTTCATCTTTTTTACCACAACTATATCCAGTAATCCGTCGTGTAAACTGGCTTTGGGGGCGATGGTGAACTGGTTTCCAAACTGGTTGCTGTTGGCGATGGAAATGAAGAAAGCTTCGGTTTCGATGGTTTGTCCGTCGGCGGTAATATGGAAGGGATACGCTTTTGCCGCCAGGAAATGTTTTACGGTTTCCATGGTGTAGGTGATGAGTCCGCGGGTTTTCTGCTGCGCGAACGCGTGCGCTACTTCGGCATCGAAGCCGATGCCGCTGAGCATGCAGGCGAATTTTCCGTTGACGGTGAACGCGTCAGTGGGCAAGGCGTTGCCGGTTACTATGAGTTGCAATGCTTTCTGGATATCGGTGGGAATACCGGCAGAAAAAGCGAGTCCGTTCCCCGAACCAAAGGGAATGATCGCGAAGTTAACCGGGCAATTACGGAGTGCACCCACCACCTGGTTGATGGTGCCATCGCCTCCGGCAATGACGATATCAGTGATTTTTTCTGCGAGGATGATTTCTTCGAGGTATGCGTATTCACCTTCGCGGTTGGTGTGTTCTATACGAAAGGAAAGGTTGTTTTTTGTGCAGAAACCGGTGATCTCCTCGGGGAGGGAGGTTTTGTTTTTCGTTCCCGCAATGGGATTAATGAGGAAAAGGAGGTGTCGCATGGTGGTGCAAGTTAGGGGTTTCACGGAATTGCTTTTGCTTCGTTTCACGCGATTGCTTACTGCTTCGTCCCTCGCAGTCGCAACGCGAAGGAGCATGGGTGCACTGCCTCGTACCCCGCAGACGCAAGGTTGGGAAGGCCGAGTGGTGCCTGCAATGGTGAATTTCTATGGCTTGTTTGGGTGAAATCTCTTCTTTTGATAAGTGAAAAAACATTTTTAAGGATTTTCCGGGTAAAAAATGAACATATCGCTCGTTCGGAGTGCGCTTCAGGATGGTTAGCATGTTGCGGAGACGGAGGAACCCGGTGCCACCGACGTTGTTTTCCCTGGCTGCTGGTGTGGGCTTACCCCGGGGTTTATCGGTGAAAATACTTGAAATGAACCCTTAGTAGATAGGAAAGAGCCGAGCAGCAAAGAAAGTAAGACGAGTAATAAAAGAAGAAAAAAGGAGCGGCTTCGTTTACTGAGCAGGAGTATTGCTTTTGCTGCTCAAAGCACCCTTTGCCCTGAACCTTCTAAGCGTAGGTAAACCACTTTTTACCCGGAACTCCCGTGAGGGATAGCAGCGGAAAGCCCGCAACGCAAGCCGCAGGCGAAGCGGGAGGACTTGCAGCGGATAGCCCGGCCCGAAGGGACACGGCCAAAACCACCAATACCTTAAAAACGAACACATTACGCTGCCGCCCCCACACATAACATTGGCATAACCAATTAAAATAGCCTGTTCCCGCTATTTACCGTACCTTTGCACCCTTAAATTTTTAGCTTTAGTCACTTTATGGACATCAGAAACATCGCCATCATTGCACACGTTGACCACGGTAAAACTACACTGGTTGACCGCATTTTACACGCCACCAAGGTTTTCCGTGATAACCAGGACACCGGAGAGTTGATCATGGATAACAACGACCTGGAGCGTGAAAGAGGGATCACCATCTTCAGTAAGAACGCCGCCGTTAAATACAAAGACGTGAAAATCAACGTTATTGATACCCCGGGCCACGCCGACTTTGGCGGTGAGGTGGAAAGGGTACTCAAAATGGCCGATGGTGTGATCCTGCTGGTAGATGCGTTCGAGGGCCCTATGCCCCAAACCCGTTTCGTACTGCAGAAAGCGCTTCAACTGAACCTGAAACCGCTCGTGGTGATCAACAAGGTAGATAAGCCGAACTGCCGTCCCGATGAAGTGCACGACGCTGTTTTTGAACTGTTCTTCAACCTGGACGCTACCGAAGAACAACTGAACTTCCCCACTTTCTACGGAAGTGGTAAGAACAACTGGTTCAACGACTCCCTTACTGAAATAGAAGGTATCGATCCCCTGCTGGACGGTATCCTGAAATATGTACCCGCTCCCAAAGTGAATGAAGGTCCGCTCCAGTTGCAGATCACTTCACTGGATTACTCTTCCTTCCTGGGCCGTATTGCCATCGGGAAAGTAACCCGCGGCAGCGTGAAAGAAGGTCAGCCCATCGCATTGATGCAGGCCGACGGTACCATCAAAAAGCAACGCGTAAAAGAACTGTACGTGTTTGAAGGCATGGGCAAGAAAAGGGCCACTGAAGTAATCGCGGGTGACCTTTGCGCCGTGGTTGGTCTGGAAGATTTCAACATTGGTGACACCATCGCCGATGCTGAAACACCTGAAGCGCTGCCAGTAATCAGCGTGGATGAGCCTACCATGAACATGACTTTCTCCATTAACAACTCGCCTTTCTTCGGACGCGATGGTAAATTCGTTACCAGCCGCCACCTCCGCGACAGGCTGATCAAAGAAACAGAAAAGAACCTCGCCCTCCGTGTGGTGGACACCGACAGCGGCGATACCTTCCTGGTATATGGCCGTGGTATCCTGCACCTGGGCGTACTGATAGAAACCATGCGCCGCGAAGGCTACGAACTTACCGTGGGTCAGCCCCAGGTAATCGTGAAGCATATTGACGGGAAAAAAATGGAACCTTACGAAAACCTGGTGGTGGACGTGCCACAGGAGTTCGCCTCTAAAGTAATCGACCTGGTTACCCGCCGTAAAGGGGAGATGCTGGTAATGGAAACTAAAGGTGAAATGCAACACCTTGAATTCGAAATCCCCTCCCGCGGACTGATAGGGCTGCGTACCCAAATGCTGACCGCCACTACCGGCGAAGCTGTAATGGCGCACCGTTTCACCGAATACAAGCCCTGGAAAGGGGTGATTCCCGGAAGAAGCAATGGCGTGCTGCTGGCCAAACAAACCGGCACCACCACAGGCTACTCCATCGATAAACTGAACGACCGCGGTACTTTCTTTGTGGATCCGGGAGAAGAAGTGTATGCCGGACAGATCATCGCCGAACACATTAAACCAGGCGACCTGGTGGTGAACGCGATCGAAGGAAAAAAACTGACCAACATGCGCGCGAGCGGAAGCGACGCGGCTACCAATATTGCCCCCAAAACCCTGATGACGCTGGAAGAATGTATGGAATACATTCAACAGGACGAGTGCATCGAGGTTACGCCCAACTTCATCCGGATGCGTAAAATCCACCTGGATGAAAACGAGCGTTTGAGGCAGCAGAAATCAATGAAAGCGGAAGCCTAACTTCTTTTCACCATATTTCTCTCGTAAATGTTCACGGCCGCCTCTTTTGGGGCGGCCTTTTACTTTTCAGGGTTTTAATGGTACTGAACGGGCCTGGCGCACTTCGCGCCACCGATTGCCGTATTTTTGCAGAAATTCATTTGTAATGAAAAGAGGTGTATTGGTGCTGGGCATTTGCCTGCTTACAGCGGGTTTCTGGGGGAACAGGGCTTCCGCCCAATGTTCCATCTGTACCAAAACAGCGCAGCAAATGGGAGAGAAGCCCGCGAAAGGCATGAACTCCGGCATCATCTACCTGATGCTGACACCGCTGGCCATTATGGGCTACATTGGTTACCGCTGGTACCAGAGCAACCGCTAAAGCCTTATACTTTTTCTTCTACCAGTCTGTACAGGTTAAAATTTCCTTTCTCTAATAGTTGTGTGATTTCTTCGCGTAATACGGAACGGCTCATGTTTTTCATTCTCTTCTGCTGAATGAGTTGCCATGCTTTTTCGGTGAGTAATCCCGCACGGTCCTCCAGGGAAAAGGATTGGGTGAAATACGCTTGTATTGCGAGTGACAATTCCTGAATTCCTTCCTGTGTGCTGGCGACGGTTTTTAAGATGGGCTTGTGTTCCGCCGTATGTTTGAGGGATGGGTACAGGTGTTGCTGCAGGTTTTTTACGAAGCGGTTGGCTTCGGGGCGATCGGCTTTGTTGACCACGAAAATATCCGCGATTTCCATGAGGCCAGCTTTCATGGTCTGGATGTCGTCGCCAGCTTCGGGCACGAGCACTACGAGGGTAAGGTCCGCGAGTCCTGCGATTTCCACTTCGCTTTGTCCTACGCCTACTGTTTCCACTAGAATATAATCGTATGCTGCGAACTTGAGCAGTTCGGTTATTTCCAGCACTTTGGGGTGAAGTCCGCCGAGCCAGCCGCGGGTGGCGAGGGACCTGATATACACTTTTGGTTCATCGTACCATCTGCCCATTCTTATGCGGTCGCCCAATACCGCGCCTTTGCTGAAGGGGGAGGAGGGGTCGATGCAAAGGATGGCGATCTTTTTATCCAGTTGGAGGAGTGATTCGGTGAGTGCATCGGTTAAAGTACTTTTTCCTGCGCCCGGAGGGCCGGTAATGCCGATGATGCGGGTGGAATTGTTCTGGGGAAGTGCGGCGAGCAGGGCATCATAACCGGGCGCTTCATTTTCGATGAAGGAGATGGCCCGGGAGAGTGTGCGGATATTGCCCTTTTGAATATCTTGTATGGTAAGTGTTGCTTCCTTCATGGCGTATCCTGCTCCGATTTATATTTCTGCGAGCATTGCTTTGTACAAAGAAATGTATTCTTCCGCTGCTTTTTCCCAATTAAATTGAGCCGCGTAGTTTTTTCGTGCCTGTACTGCAGCATCCGACTGGTTGGAGTCTGGCGCATTTCTTATTGTATGTGCCATGTATTCGGGATCGAAATTTTCCCAGAAAATTGCCTGGTCGCCTCCTATTTCCAGTAAACTGGTGAGGGGAGAAGAAAAAACGGGCTTCCCTGCATAAAACGCTTCAATTACCGGGAGTCCGAATCCTTCAAACAGAGATGGGAAAAGAAAAGCGGAGCAGTGCGCGTACAACCAGTTTTTCTCTTCAGCAGAAGGCTGGTGCAGGCGTATGATGTTTTGCAAGTCTAGCGCTACTATTCTTTTTTCCATCTGTTGCGCATAAGACGTTTGCCAGTTTCCTGCGATAACCAATGTTTTTTCGGGAAGGAAGCGCATCATTTCCACCAACGTGTGTGTATTTTTCTTAGCGGTAAGGCTGGAAATGTGAAAAAGAAAATCTTCCGGCGGTAATTGTTTTGGCGCTTGCGATGGCTGGTTGAGTGGATTGGCGACGCCGTTCCTGATCACATGAATTGCTTTTCCGTTGAGGTTAAGGTGATGCCTTACTTCTTCTGCAGAGAAATTAGAAATGGTGGAAATAACGGATGCGCGATTGGTTTTTTGCTGGATTATGCGCTTGTATTTTTCGGCTTTCCAACCTGTTTTTTCATAGAGTAAGTTCAGGTCGTGAATGGTGAGCAGCACTTTTTTGGTGGAATGCGCGGGATCATAACCGGTGGTTTGGTGCAGGGAGTGCCATATATCGAAAGCCGGCATGGTGCCCGGGAAATACCTGGAACGGAAACCTGTTTGGAAATAGGTGAACGCGTTTCCCCAATGCCCAACGAAGGATGGGGGTACCAATGCGCAGAGTGCAATTCCTTCTTTTTTTAATGCGGGAGCTTTTTCAGCGAGTACGGTGGCGTAACGGAAAGAAACTTCTCCGAGTCCTACATACGGGTCTTTCAGCTTTTCTAAGTCGATCAATATCCGCTTCATATTTGATACTGGGCTGGAGCTGTTCATAATTTGCACACTGCAATTTAGTGGCATAAACCAACACGTATCTCTTTCATTGAGGATTTCTACCTAAAAAATAACCGGCCCTGGTATTCCAGAGCCGGTTATTTTTTCCTCCTGTAAAAACAGTTACCACAAAGGCGCTTGCGCTGTTCCTGCGTTTGTCCATTGGTTCTGGATTACATCACCTACAATATGATGCGTAATAGAACCATACAAGTTGAGCGTCCAGTAAGCGGTACCCAGGGTGCCGCTTCCGTTGAATTGCCCTAAAAGCAACACATAATCACTGTTGGCCTGTACTGAAGTATTAAAACTGATGTTGGGGCCCGCGAAATAAGCACCCTGTCCGGGAACATTTACAGTAGCGGTACCGGCAAGATTAGTTGAGATATTGCGAAGTTCGGAAGCGGGTCTCCACTTTTTGCCCTTCCATTCGAGTTTAATCCTCAGCGTCAGGTAGGTGGCCCAATAGTAAAAGAAGCCATCAGAATAACCTTCAAAGAAAGATATTACTTCATGCACATATTTCCGGTTTCCAACAATAGGCGTTTGCTGAACAAACTCATATTGGTGGCGGGCATCGCCGGCGTTGAATCCCATATTAAAATAATCTGCTGCTATTTCCCTGGAGCCATTCTCATAAACCGGTAATACTTTACTGCCGGCCTTGAGTTTTTTCTCTACTTTGTCGGGATTTGCTTTAAAGTAAGCCAGTTCACTTCGCTTTTCAGCAGAAATGTAATATTTCATGTTATTATGGTACCAGATGATTTCATTACCAATCTGTATTTCCCCTTTGCTGTTTAAGAGGGAAAGGTGGCCTGGGGTAAAATTAAAATCCGCCAGCGCTTCAAGCTGCTTGTTCTGCGCATCATCTTGAAGATAAAAAGCTTCTAAGGCGGCATTAAGTGAGAGAAAACCAGTCTCTTTACCTGGAATGCCTTTAAGTGATCCTGTTTTATTCAGGGCTGTAAGCGCTTCATTAAACGTGGTTACATTCTTAAAGACCAACCTCCCCTGGTCAACAGCAATGGGAGCATCTTGCGAACGGATCTCTTCGGAAATTACGGAACTTGATTTTTTACAGGAGGAAAGTGCAAACAATACACCAATGGCCAGAGCGGCCGTGCGTCTTAATTTCATAATAATAAGGTTTTTCTAAAAATATGCATCATCTTCCAGACAATGAAATTAATTTTGGGTGAAGAACACTTTAGTTAACGATCACCGGTAAATGATCTTAAAAAATTGCTACGTTATACGATATGCGAATTTCAGGATTTACTTATGTGCGGAATGGACTAGAACTGGGTTACCCATTCATTGAATCTATTCGTTCCATTCTTCCGATATGCGATGAAATAGTGGTGGCCGTTGGCGACTCCCATGATGGAACACGTGAGGCAGTGGAAGCCATTGATCCACGAAAAATAAAAATTGTGGATACTGTCTGGGACATGCAACTCAGAAAAGGAGGAAAAGTATTTGCCCAGCAATCAAATGCGGCACTGGATGCCATAACAGGAGAATGGGCGATACATATTCAGGCGGATGAAGTGATGCATGAAAAGGATCTTCCCCTTCTGCTGGAAGCTATCCATAATAATGAGCGTAATGAAAAACTGGATGGTTTTATACAGCCATTTCTTCATTTCTGGGGAACTTATGATTACATAAGAACCTCCAGGAAGGTGCATAAACATGAGATTCGCGTATTCAGAAACAATAAATACATCCGCGCTTATAACGATTCACAAGGTTTCAGAATATACAAAAATGCAGACACTTACAGGGCGGGAGAAAAAGGCAAAAAACTTCGGGTAAAGAAAATTGATGCCCCGGTTTATCATTACAATGCTGTTCGTCCGGCGAAACTATTGAATAAAAAAAGAGACAATTTCCTGATACATTGGAACATAGAAAATAAAGAAAAGGAGTTTGACTACCAGAAAGTAGACCGTCTGGAAAAATTCAACGGGGAGCATCCCGCTGTAATGAAACACCTGGTCGAAAACATGGACTGGCATTTTGAATTCGATCCCGCAAAAGCATATTGGGAAAAGAAAAAAGATAAATACCTTCAACCCATTGAGGACTTCCTCGGTATCCGCATAGGAGAGTACAAAAACTATATTCTGCTAAAAAAATAGCTTTGATCAATTTCATTCCCATATTTCCGCTCAACATCGTAGTGTATCCCGGCGAACAGTTGAATCTCCACATTTTTGAACCCCGGTACAAACAATTGATCCGTGAATGTGTGCTGGAAAAGAAACCTTTCGGCATCCCCACTGTGATTGATCATAAACTGGAAGAATACGGCACAAGGGTGTTTGTGACAGAGATTGTGAAGGAATATGATAATGGTGAATTGGACATCACGACCCGTGGCGAAGATGTTTTCCGTATCCTCGAAGTAATCAGAGAGGTGCCCGAAAAGCTTTACGAGGCCGCGATTGTTGATTACCCCGCCAACGTATTTTCCGCCCCACCGCAACTGATGCCGCGCATCCTGCCTGTGATACGCGAACTCCATAAGCTGCTGAATGTATCGAAGTCTTTTAAAAAGAAAGATGAAGAACTGAGCAGTTACGATGTGGCCCACCATGTGGCACTTTCACTGAACGAAGAATATGAATTGCTTACCTTGCTGCGCGAAGACCAGCGGCTGGAATACCTGAAAAGGCACCTGAATAAAGTGGTGCCATTCCTTTCCCAGATGGAATCGCTGAAAGAAAAGATCAAACTCAACGGGCATTTCCGCAACCTCGAAGGACTCGATTTTGAATGGAAAGCCGACAAATAATACGCCTGACATGGTTGTAACCCTGTGTTTCGACTTCGGGAACACCCGGAAAAAAGTAGCGGTATTCACCGATGGAACATTTATGGAAGAAGTATTTCTGGAAGATGATAACCCCGCTACCATAAAAACATTACTCGAAAAATGGCGGCCGGCACGCACCATTCTTTCCTCCGTGGTGCACCACCATCCGGAGCTGGAAACTTTACTCGCGGCAAACGGCTGGTTCCATAAACTCAACCACCTCAGCAAACTGAATTTCCTTACCCCGGTAGGCAAACCGGAAACCATCGGGGCCGACCGTCTCGCCATGATGAGCGCCGCTGTTCACCTGTTTCCAGGGGCAAATACACTAGTGGTAGGACTCGGAACATGCATTACCTACAACTTCATCAACAAGTACGGGGCATTCATGGGTGGGGGAATTTCTCCCGGTATGGAAATGCGCTTCCGGTCACTGAAAGAACAGACCGCCAAGCTCCCTTTGATCGAAAAGAACTGGGATTTCCCGCTCACCGGGTATGATACAAAAACAAATATTCTGAGTGGGGTACTCTTCGGAATGGCCCGTGAAATCGATGGTTTCATCGATTTATACGCTGAAAAATACAGGAACTTTAACGTGCTTTTAACCGGGGGTGATACACCCTTTTTTGCACGGCATCTGAAAAATAAGATATTTGCAGACCCTCAACTAATATATAAAGGATTGTATGCGATTTGTGAGCACAATTTTCAACAGGAAAAATAACGGAACCGCCCTCGCTTTACTGCTGCTGACAGCCGGACCGGCCGTTGCCCAGGAAAATTCGCCTTATTCAAGGTATGGACTGGGAAACCTGGTACCCTCACAAAACGTGGTGAACAGGGCCATGGGAGGAATATCGGCAGCTTATTTCGACGGGCAGTCCATTAACACGGTGAACCCGGCCTCTTATGCTAAATTCTCACTCCTCACCACTTTTGATATTGGTTTGGATATAGAAAGCAGGACACTCCGCAATACCAATCAGACCGATAAATTCAGCGCCGCCAACATGCTGGTGAACTACCTGAACATAGGCGTACCGCTGAAAGCGGGAAAATGGGGGTTGAACCTGGGTTTGAGGCCCATCTCCAGGATCAATTACAAAATTGAAAGGAACAGCAGGATCGAAGGTGTGGACAGTATCCGCTCCCTGTATGAAGGTTCAGGCGGTACCTACCAGGCTTTCGCCGGAACAGGGGTAGCTATTAAGAACTTCAGTGTGGGCGTGAACTTCGGATATTTCTTCGGCAGAAAGGAATATACTACGAGAACCACACCAGTAAATGATTCCGTGTTCTATTACCAATCCAAATTCTCCACACAAACCAATATTGGGAGTCCTTTCATTGATGCCGGTGTGCAATATTCCATCAAGCTGGCAGAGAAGAACTGGCTCCGCCTTGGCGCTTACGGCAACCTAGAGCAGAACCTCAGCGCCAAACGTTCTACCAGAAACGAGACGTTCAACTATACCCAAACAGGTGCAGACCAGACCATTGACAGTATTTATTTCAGCGAAGAAGTAAAAGGCGATGTGGTTTATCCCATGAAAGTGGGCTTCGGTGTGCTTTACCAGAAGGCCGAGAAATTCCTGGTGGGCGTGGATTATGAGCAGGCACAGTGGAGCAACTACCGCTACTTTGGCGCGACAGATGCCACACAGGACAACTGGACCCTCCGCGTGGGTGCGCAGATACTGCCCAACCTGGAAGCCAAAAAATACTGGGGCAGGGTGAACTACCGCGCCGGATTTTATACCGGTCCTGATTATATTATCGCGGAAGGAAAAGACATTCCCAACTACGGATTCACCTTTGGTATGGGCCTGCCCGTCCGTCGCGGCGCTTACTCTACCCAGTTCACCATCATCAATACAAACTTCGAGATCGGCAGAAGGGGCAACAACGACAACTCATTGAAAGAAAGCTATTTCAGGGTATCTCTTGGACTTAACCTCAGCGATATCTGGTTCAGAAAACGCCAGTATGAATAGGCCATTCTTCAACAAATACTTTGCGGCAGCTCTCCTTTCGGCGGGCTGTTTTTTTGCGGCTTCCTGCGGAAACTCAGACGCGGAAATAAAAGCACTCACCGATAAAGTGGTTTCGGTGGAAGTGGCCGAAAAGATTGAAAGCTTTCTTTCGCAGGACGGAAAAGTCCAGGCCAGGCTTACGTCCCCGCTGATGAAACGCTACGATGTTGACTCACCTTATTACGAATTCCCTAAAAGCCTGCACGTCGATTTCTACAATGATTCCGCCGTACACGAAAGCAAACTGGATGCGCGTTACGGCAAATACAACGAAGGGGTGCAGAAGGTGTTCCTCCGGGATAGCGTGGTGGTGATCAATATGCTGAAAGGTGATACCCTCTATTGTGATGAGTTGTGGTGGGACCAGAAAGCCGAAACCTTTTACACCGATAAGAAGGTGCGCATCCGTACTTTAACTGAAATCATTGATGGCATGGGCATGAACGCCAAACAGAATTTTACCGAATGGAATATTCTGAACGGGGGAGGTACCATCAAGTTCAGGGATTCGGAGTTATAGGTTTCCTTTTGATATTACGCTTTAACGGGCGCGTTATTCTTACGCCTGATTTCCTTCATCATCTCTTCGCCTGTTCCATTTTCAATCCTTTTTCTTTCCTGCTCCTATTCTTATTGCGAGTGTTTCCTGGGCTTCGTACGCAAACCGGACATATTACTGGCTATACTCCTGTACTTTGTGTAGGGGGCTTAATTTAATCGGAACATTTATAGGGTGTTTTTTCTTCATTCAAATGAGGCAAACCACCATTTATGGTGCGGTGTTATAACGGATAAACGTATCGGAAAACAACGTCGGTGGCACCGATTTCCGAATCATGATAAGAATAGTCCATTTAAGGCTTCCTTTCCAATGCTTTTTCCACCCGTGTTAACACCTTCTTTAAAACAAGATTTTCACTTACTGCAGCAGTAAAAATTAACCAACCAATTATTTATTGTAAAAGCAGCGAGTAGTCTTAATTAATACGAGCGTGGGGATTGCTCAATAATTATGTCGACTAGGCTGGCACAATATCTATTTATTGGTCAGTGCAACTGCTTCTATCTCGCAACAAATTGCTGCAAGCATTTATCAATACGTTTCGCTTCATACATGACCTTAAAAAATATATACGCTGAAACCCTTTACAGTAGTGGCTTTCAGAAAAACATTTCAAAATACTTCGCTCAGAATTTGGCAGCAATAACATCTGCCCTTACCTTTGCACTCCGTTAAACAAAACGGGTAGTTCTCTGAAAGCAACGGTAACACACAAACGAAAAAATCTTCTCAAAAGATTTGGCGGTTTGAAAAAGATTGTTACCTTTGCAACCCGCTGATAAAAACAGCAAATAGTTCTTCTCTTTTGGTTTTAAAAACTCACCTAACAAATTGGTTCTGAAGATTTTTCAAAATTAATTTTGGTTGAATTAAAAAAGCCACTTACCTTTGCAACCCGATCGAAAGAGAGGGTGGTTGAAAAGTGAGAT
>CAMLRX010000075.1 GCA_946482545.1 uncultured Flavihumibacter sp.
ACGCCTACATATTTATTTTCCACGAGTACAGGAACGCCGTCGATAATGTACAATGGGTCGTTGGCCCCGATCAGTGAGGAACCACCTCTGATGCGGATGCGGACGGCACCACCGGGAGAACCGTCGGCTTTTGTCACCTGCAAACCAGGCGCTTTCCCCACGAGTGCCGCGTCCAGTGTCATGAAGGGCACATCACGGATTTCATCGGGGTTTACGGAGGCAACGGAACCGGTAAGGTCCTTTCTTTTTACGGAGCCATAACCAATTACAACAGAGCTGGCCAGTTCAGTGGCTTCAATTTCCATCTGGAGGTTTATTTTCCCGATAGACTTTACACGCTGCTCAACTTTTTTGTACCCTACGAAAGTAAATTCCAGCATATCGTTCACCTGTACATCCATGGCAAAATCGCCGTTTACATCGGAGACTTTCACTTCTTTTGTACGCTGGTTACGAATGGAAACACCTTGCAGCGGCCTGCCTTCTTCGCCTGAAATGTGGCCTGCCACCACCACATAGGGCGAGAGCACTTCTCCTTCGGTGGGCACCAGTTCCATTTTAGGCTGGAGTACGATGATTTTGTCGTCGATGGAATAGTAAGTAACGGGCTGGTCCCTGAAGATGGCTTTCAGGAAATCATCCAGTTGCATGTCTTTCACATTAACGGAAACATTTTTTGTTCTGCGGAGCATGTCGCTGGTGTACACAAAATTGTACCCGGTCTGCTTCCGGATGTCGCGGAAGATTTTTTCGAGCGGACTCTTTTCCCTGGAGAGCGTGATTGTTTGGGCATTTCCCGAAGCGCTCAGTTCCAGGCACGCGAACAAAATGAGGGCGGTGGTCAGTTTCATCGCGATAACAGTTGTTTTGCTGATGGTGCGATGGGATCTTACGAAGTTCGATCTCAAAATCAGCAGTGTTTGGTTGAGGAGGCGATATTTGCGGCGCAAAAAGCCCCCGTGCAAAGTCAATTTCATACTTTTGCAGTGTTTGGGTTTTAGTTGATATGTATCGAACGCATCAAACCGGCTCAAACGCCGCCGGAAGTGTTCCACCACTTCCGGCATTTTTACCGGTCCGGCATTTCAGAGACTCAGTTGCTCATCACGGTCACTTTTCTTCCTTCCACCAGAAATTTCACGCCTTTCGTCAGCTCCAGCACTTTCAGCACGGTGGAGATGTTCACGTTCATGGGAATGGTTCCCGTAAAGTGTTTTTCCACCTTTTCTTCATAAACCACTTCAATATTATACCAACGCTCCAACTGGCGCATCACCTGCCTGATGTCCGCATCATTGAACGCGAACAGGTCGTTGGTCCAGGCCAGGGTTCCTTCAATATCGGCATCCCGCACATTCACTTTTTCGTTTTCAAGCACCATTTCGCTTCCCGGAACCAGTTGGGTTACGATAAGATTATTCCCCTCCCTTGCTTCCACTTGTACCGAGCCTTCCACCAGCGTGGTTTTGACCGCGTCATTCCCGTAATTCACCATATTGAAACGCGTGCCCAATACTTCTACTTTCATGCCATCCATGTGCGCGAAAAACGGCTTGCCGGTCTTGGTCACTTCGAAATATGCTTCTCCTGTAATGGAGACTTCCCTCGATTTTCCTACAAACGCCGTTGGGAAAGTAATCGAAGATTCGGCATTCAGCCACACCACGGTACCATCGGCCAACACGAGCCGGAACTTCCTTCCTTTTGGTGTGGAAAGGGTATGCTGCACAATTTCACCCACCACCGCCTCGTACGTTAATTGCCCACCTTCTTTCCGTATACCTGCTTCCAACTGGCCGCTCAACAAACCATTTCCCATGCTGTCCAATAATACTTTTGCCCCATTTGCCAGCGTGAGGTATGCGCCTTCCTTTCCAGGTGGCACATCGTTGCGGAACCGCTGTTCCTGCGCCAGTTCATGTTTCTCCACAGGACGCGTGAACCACCAGATACCAGCGCCAATGCTGATGAAAAGCACAGCGGCAGCGGCTACAGAAAGTAATCTCTTTCTAAGGGGAACCACTTTTGTGGAAGCGCCCTGCTCCAATGCACGCAACCTCTCCCAGGCAGCGGCCGCTCCGGAGGCATTCATTTTTTCCAAAGCATCAGCCAGCCACTCTTTGCTGGTAAGGCGCGCGAAGGTTTCCCGGTTCCGTGGCGACGCATCCCTCCAACGAAAAAGATATTGCTCCTCCGGTTCAGTAAGGGTTCCCGATAAATATTTCAGGATCAAACGATCCAATTCCATCATTTCTGGCATAACAAACTGGTATTACTGGCAAGGTGTTGTGGTTAGAACGGAGAGATTGAAGGTTTAACCATTGGGAAGAGAAAGTTTTTTTTCAGCATTTATTGCCGGAGAAGCCCCACCCCTCTCCGGAGAGAGGGGTGTTTGTTAGCGTGTGGTATTAGGAAAGACAGACGATGCTACGTTGGTCAGTTTTTTCTTCAATCCGCAGATAAGAAACACCAGTTGCGTGCAAGTATTTTAACGGAGGAGCGGAGGGGAAAACAACGTCGGTGGCACCGGTTCTTCGGTCACGATAAGTTTATCGCTTCCGAAACAATTATTCCCCGGGAACTTATCATCGGTGTAAACACTAGGCATCTCAAAAGATTTTCACCCACCGTGTTCAACTAATGATACGATAAACCCATAGGCTACCACAGGAATAACACCCTGTTTCCTGATAAAGGAGCGCAGGTGCGCAATGGCTTTTGATTTTTGGTTGAGCACCGTCTGCGGACTGAGGCCCATTGCTGAAGCGATGGAAGCGGTGTCTTTTCCTTCAAAAAAATAAGCCTTGAAAATAATGGAACATTGCGCGGGAAGGCGTTCTACCTCTTCGTATATAAGTTGAAGGACCTTTGCTTCCAGCATTTTTTCATCTTCAGTTTCTGCTGAAGCGGTGGCTAGGTATCCGATCTCTTCCGTTTTTTTCAAGCGGGTGTGCTCTTTGCGGAGGAAGTCGATGGCGGCATTTTTGACGGAAGTATACAGGAAAGAACGAATGGCGGGAATGGAGGGAAAGGCAGATTTTTTCTCGATAAACTTCTGAAATACCCTGATCGCGATGTCTTCCGCTTCCTGAGTATGTGCCACGATGCCCGTAGCGAAATACCGGAGAGAAGGGTAATACAAGTGAAAAAGATGGCGCACGGCCTGTTCCTCCCCCTTATTCAAAGCGTCCAAAAGAATACTATCGTCGTGGTATTTCTGCATCATTTATAGCCTTACCAAAGCTTATCCGTTCGTAGATGCTCCAAAAATACCGTTTTTTAACGGTACCCTGTGGCGCCGCTATAGCGGTGCCACAGGGTACCCGTTTTTACACCTAGAAATTCACTTGCGCCTGCAAACGCAGCAGGTTGCCCACCTGGTGGTTATCAGGAAGTGCGGCGTCTTCGTAACGCCTGTTGGCGATCACGTACATGGCCACGAGTTCGAAATATTTTACAGGCTGCCATTCCACGCCGATCTCCAGGTCGCGGACGGTATAGCTTCTCGCGTCACGTTCATGCTTTTTACCGCCATCATAATACTGGTAACGTACAAAGGGGAATGCGATGTGCTTCTTCCCGCGGATCTGGTACATCAGTTGAATGTATCCGCCCTGCAACGACTGTGTTTCGATGCTGTCGGTTACTTTATTGTATTCCGGACCACGGCCAAATGTGTATTCGGTCTGAATACCGAAGGGCATGGGATACAGCACGAATGTGCCTGCCACCCGCTCATCTTTAAAACGCAGTTCCGTGGGTGCCTTAGCCTCTGCGCTTACGTTGGAACGAGGCATGGTATAGTTGCCGGTGTATGCCTGAATACCGGGTTCAATGATCTGTTTCCCTACTTTCATCGGATACGAAAAACGCGTTACAATGTGCGGGGAGTTGTTCATCTCCGGACTGTTCGCGGTTTGCCCGTTGTACGCGCCGAAAGCGAACACACCGTAATCACCTGAGCCTTTCAGGCCGGAATTGACTAGATCACTGAAAAGTTGCCTTTTCTCTTTGGGTGCCCAGTAGAAAAAGAGGCCGAGGTCACGTTCGTTGGCCACGGCGCTGTTGAGGGCATCATGGCGGTCGAGGGGAAGGCGGTTCTGACTCGATTGCATATTTTCGAAACCATAAGGCACTTTACTTTGCCCGATGCGGAGCCGGAATTCGTTGAGGGAATCAAGGCCGATATCGAAGTAAGCATCACGTATCTGGCCGAAATGAAGTTTATCGGAGGCGGCACTGCTGGCGAAATCCGGCTGGATGTAAAAGGAAATGTTCTTGGTGATCTGCCCGGAAAAAATCAGGCGTAACCGGCGGATAAAAAAGCCTCCGTTCTCTCCCCAGGATTTATCACATTGTTCACAACCGAGTTTACTATTGGTTTCCAGCAAACGGTTGTAACGGACCTGGGCATAGCCACGCAGGTTAATGCGCTCATACCATTTCTTTTCAGGCTCGGAAGCCGGGGCTGGCTTGAGCCAACGGTCGGGCAACTGAAGTGTGTCCGGGAATATTGCAGCCGCTTTCAAGGGGCTAACAGCCGTGATCATTACGATCAGCAGCCATAAGGTCCTGATAGTCAAAGTAAAGAGTTTTAAATTTCTAAAATCTGTTCGTTCGTAGCGGGGCAAAATTCAGGACTTAACATTAAAGTAATGATTTGGTCACACTGAATTAAACCAATGGTAACATTTAGTTAATGAAAAATTAACACAGGGGGTGGCGTGGAATGGGCGGATAGTTTTATTGATTGGTTTAGGGAAAGTTTTTTTTCACGCAACTGCTTTACTGCTTTGCAGTAAAGCAGCGCAAAGGAGCAGGGACGCACTGCTTCGTACCTCGCAGCGTTGTTTGTGTTTAAGCATGTGGTGCTTCAGGGAGTAGGTATGGCATTTTTCTCGATACGGCGCGACGACGCCACGCGTTGGGAGGAAGGTTTATGTGCAGAACTTTTGGGGAGAGAGGATTTCTGAGAAGGCTTGGAGAATGGCAAGGAAGGGGGTTTAGATGCCGCTTATGGATTGGTGGGGAGTAGATTTACAGGAAGAGCTTATTGACGAAGATGATTTTCCTGGATTGCTATAAAGGATTTTTGAGAAAAGATATTTTAGATGCCACGCATGGATTTGTAGGGAGTGGATTTATGGGAAGTTTTTTTCTGAAACGATTGTTTTAGAAGAGATGATTCAGGAAGTTATAGTGGAGGATAATTCTCTCGCGGAGACGCAAAGGCGCGAAGCATTGATGCGTTGGGGAAAGCAAGAAATTCGTAAGGCTTAATTGAAGCATTTTCTGGATAAACAGCGCATTACAGAAACATCCATAGCCCCCCCTACTTCCACAAATCATTTCGATTACGAAAAGCAACGCCCCTCTCCCTGGGGAGAGGGGGCGGGGTGAGGCTACTCCAACCTGATCTCACTGATTTTTTCAGGCAACCAAACCTGCATATCGCCGGCTCCACGGTTGTTCCAGGAAAAGTAAGGGATAGCTTTCACCCGTATGCTTTCCATCCTGACGGAAAGCCCATCGGAAGCAGCAACGGGGCGCTTAGCATCGAAGGAAATTACATTCACACCACCCAGCAGCGCGGGCTCATACTGAACAGTAAAGGAAGGCTGTTGGGGCACAATAAAATTCCAGCCGCGCCCACCGTTATCAGCGCCTTCCACACAATACACGAACGGGCCATGCTGGATGGCTACCTTTCCGTTATTCTGCTTCAGTTCAGGCTTGCTGGTAACGAGTTTCACCTCCATAGGCGTTTCCACTTGCACCCTGTCGCCTTTCTTCCAGGCACGCTGAATAACAAGGTACCCGTTCTCTTCTTTATAAGGAAGCGCTTTGCCATTCACCAACACCTTCATTTCCGGAAGGCTGCTGCCTTTATAAGTGTAAAGATCACCAGGAGCAGGTTGCGACAACCAGCCCGGTTTACGGATATGAAGCGCAAACGCCTTCCGGGGCGCTTTCTCCAATATAATTTCCGTATTCCCTTTCCAGGGAAAACCCGTTTCCATTTTCAAAGCCACCGTTTCACCGTTCACCTTAAATTCAGCATTGTTCCCGATAAAAAGGTTGACCCAAACATGACCGTTCGCAGTGGAATACACATAATCGCCAAGAGAAGATACCAGTCTTGCGATGTTGGAAGGACAGCACGCAGTACCATACCACTCCTTACGGTTGTGCTGCCCCGTGGAAGCAAGGGGGTTGCCATAGAAGAACCGGTCTCCGGAGAGAGAGAGTCCGTCCAAAGCGCCGTTGTACAAACTTCTTTCCAATACATCAATGTATTTGGATTGCCCCGTGAGCATGTTCATGCGCTGGTTCCAGAACACCATGCCCACCGATGCGCATGTTTCGCAATAGGCGGTCATGTTGGGAAGGTCATAATCTTTACCGAAACCTTCATTGGTGCCCTGCGCGCCGATGCCTCCGGTAATATACATGTTGCGGTGCACCACATCTTCCCAGATAGCGTTCATTGCGGCGGAGTAACCGGCATCATTGGTAACCGCGGCTACATCGGCAGCGCCTGTGTACATATACATGGCCCGCACGGCATGACCGGTAATATTGCGCTGATCCTTTACGGGAACGAGGTCCTGGCAGTATTCGGGATCTTTCCATTCATCCCATATCTTTCCTTTGCCATGGCCATGGCCCCGTTGGTCGAGGAACCATTTAGCCAGATCCAGGTAATTCCTGTTCTGTGTAAGGTGGTACAACTTCATCAGCGCCAATTCTATTTCCTGGTGACCGCTCACCCAGGGTCTGTTCTTCAGCCGGAACGTGGCATCAATATGATCCGCAAAGCGGATGGCCACATCCAGTAATGTTCGTTTACCCGTGGTATTGTACCAGGCGATGGCTGCTTCAATAAGATGGCCGGCACAATAATCTTCGTGCTTTTCCATGTCTGTCCAGCGCTTATTGATATCCGTAAGCTGATAGAAAGTGTTCAGGTAGCCGTCAGGCAGTTGTGCCGCGGCAATCTTCGTTATCCACTCTTCTGCTTTCCGTTGGGTTTGTTCATCCGGGTTGTTCTTCAGTGAGTATGCCATTGCTTCAATGGCTTTGTACACATCGGAATCATCGTAATAGATGCCTTCGTGCGTACCTTTACCCTGCGCGGCCTTTTCGAAATTACGGATGCGCCCCGTTTTATTTTCCGTGTATAAAATACAGGCATCCAGTGTGGCGCCTGAAACCGTGCTCATTCTTTCTTTCCAGAAAGCATCGGTAATGTTTACAGAAGAAAAGCCAACAGGGTGCAGTTTCTGCAACGACTGCTGAGCAGCCGCAGCAAATGGAAGACTACCACCGAATGCCAATAAGATCAATATTCTTTTCATCATAACTACAAGGGTGATTTGGTTCAGAAAGATACGGAGATGTTCTGTTGTCCATACAACTGCGCTCCGGATGGTATGTTTACTGAAATGGTGTAAATACTTTTATCGGAAGCAACCACCGCGCCATTGGAAACGGATTTGATTGGAACCGCGGAAAACACCTTGAAGGTATAAGCAACACCCGGGCGGCCTTCCACCAGCCATTGCGCATGGTTGCTCTTCACTTCTTCGGACAATATTTTCAATCCTTTGCTGGGCTGGTCCACTTCGGCAGGCGTTACCACGGGCAATGCCCCAATGCCACCTTTGGTATATACTTCCACACCAGCTTTCCCGGAAAGTTCCAGTTCCAGGATCAACCTGATGCCGTCAGCTTCTTTGCGGGAGGAAAAAGCAACTTCCCTTCCATTCACGGTTACTTTTTCAAATGTTGTGTGCAATGGAAACGCCGGTTCAAAATGTATGCTGGCGGGCCCTGAACTGGTAAAATAAAAACCGGTCATCTTTTCCTTTCGTTTCATTTCAAGATGGGTCAGCACCTTCCCCATGCGGATATTTTTTACCCGGGTGAAATTCCAGTGCCAGGGGAAGTACGGTGCCAGTTTCATTTTGCCCTTCACCGCATCGGGCCTGAAGCCCAGCATCCCTTCAATGGCCGGCTGTAGCACCATGGTCTCGCTCCAGCACTGGTGGCTGCACACACCATTTGGCTTATACACGCTGCCATTCAGGGTTTCCTCCACACTTCCAGGCGCCCAGCTCCGGTACACCAGCAAATTATTCATGATGTACTGGAAGCCTGCTTTGTAGAGTCCGTTCGGAAAAGCAGCCAACGCTCCCCAACCCGTATACAGCGGCCATACCATGCCTGCGTGGTAGCTGCCCGCATGGTAAATGGGATTGTCCTCTTCCAGCATACGGATACCCCAATCAGTGGAGAACTTACTTCCGGCAATGCGCCGGATCACCTTTACCGTCTTCGCCGTATCAGTAACCGCATCCAGGTACATGGGCACCGTAGCGAAACCGGTGGATTGTTGCATGTATGTTCCGTCGGCGAATTTTCCGTTGTAGAAATAGCCTTTTTCTTCGTTCCAGAAATCAGTATCAATCAGTTTCCGGACTTTCTTTGACTGTTCGGCATAATCCAGCACGGGCATGCCAATAGAACGTGCCAAGGCATCCATCCCATCCAGGGCTGCAGCCCAGCAGCCGGCGAGGTAAAATTCAGTGTGCGTTCCAAAGAGCGGACCACCTTCTATCCATCCATGGCCCACATTGGTATTCTCTATTAAGCCATCGCCGTCGGTATCGGTACTTTTACAGAAGGTGTAAGCTTTTTCCAGTGCGGGCCACAACTTACGGATCGTAGCCTTATCTCCGCTGTGGCGCAGGTAGTGCGCTGCCAGCACAATAAACAAGGGTGTGGCATCGGAAGCATCGTAGTGCGCCACGCCGCTGCTTGTTAATTCATGGTAGATTTTTCCATCCAGGTCCTGGAAGCGGACGAAGGTTTCCAACACAGCTTTCACCTGGTTAAAATCTCCATATCCATTGATGGCCATGGCGCTCCATTGCGCGTCGCGGCCAAAGTACCAGGCATATCCCGGGCGGCCGCTCACTTTGTGTCTGCCGTTCCACCCCCGGGCAGTAGTACCAAAGCCCGCCATCAGCGAGGTGCCGATGCCCGGCGTGGTTTGCAGGAACTGATCGGTACGTGCCAACGCCCATTTGTACCCTTTATTGAACAGGGTATCCGGTGTTTCAAAACTGAGGTTGTCGTTCAGGAGATCGTTATAATAGGCATTCGATTGCCGGAACAGGGAACTCATATTATCCCGCTCTTTATCGAGTAAAGCAAGTGCCTCTTTCTGGGAGGCGGCGCTACCGGCCACATACAGGTTCAGCGCTTTCGTACCCGGAGCGGCAAAACGCAGTTGCACCTGTGCCTGGTTGAGCGCGGTATCCGACCTGGTTTCAGTAGCCGAAGGCGCTGCGCTGTAAGCCACTATAGTATTGAGATCGCCACCCTGTGCCGAAAACAGATGCGCCCTGAAAGCGGGATCATAGTTACACTGAATATGTCCCGTTGCTCTATGACTGTACGGCCACATATAACGAAGGGAAGAGGCGAAACGGACCGACACTTCCGCAACGCCCCCATCCCATTCCAGGTGTGAAACGCCGGCAGGCGCATCGAATGCGACTGTGATCACTTCACGGATTGTATGTTGCCCGATTTTGTAGGTTCTTACCAGGTATTCCGGTGTAACGCGCACCGCCGCAGTTACGCTGTTCAGCCAGGTAATGGTATCGCTCCCGGTCATTTTCACGCCGTAACTCAAATCGCGCAGCGCCATGAACGGATGCATCCACACTTCATCGGTACCGCCATTCAACTTACCCATCCAGAGTATCTTCCTGCCCACAAGGTCATAGAAGGCATTTCCGGCGGAATCGGATTTTTCTTCCAGCGTAGCTGAGGGCAACTGCCATGTACCTGCTGCCGGAAGGGAGCGCATGCCTGTCTTTTCTTTTCCAAAAGCGATGGAAGATGGTGAAAAGCGCCAATAACCTGCGTTTTCAGCAGTAGCTTTATTAAGGTAACGGAATACATTCCCCGTAAACAGATCAAGCTGTTTGCGGTTGAGGTTAGGCGTGGCGTAGTCAAGAAAAGCCCCCGCCGTAATCACTTTACCTTTCTGGTAATCATATTCCAGCAACAATTTCTGGTCTTCCCAGAAAGTAATATACGTCCATTGTATCCCGGCTACTTTTCCCTGTGGAATATTTCCTTCAAAATACCCATGCTTGCGCGCAAGATGGTCTTTCGATTGTTTGCTCACATAAGCACCACCCGACAATCCATCAAACAACGGATGCTGTTTAAAACCATGGTATCCCAGTGGTCTGCCGAAGCCTTCATCTTTAATGGTATCCACCCTAAGTTCAGGGGCAGCTTTTTCAAAACCCCACAGATGCAGGAGCGGGAACGCTTCCATACTCAGGAACAATTTACCCCCATTGGCAACAAATTTCCTGACCGGTTCCGAAAGTGCCTTTTCCACTGAAGTAAAAGGCAAGGTATCCGTGCGGTGGTACCACAGTTGCTGAATGCTTCCGCTTTTAAGCCTGGAAGGCAATACGGACAAAGTAACTTCCTCTGTTGTAAAACCCTGTTCGCGGAGCGTTCGTTTTACACCATCCAATTCGGCGGCGCTTATTTTTTCAGCAACTACCGTTACTTTTTTTTGTTGGGGAAAAGCGGCCTGTATCACCAGGCATAGCGTGGCGGCAAGCAGCACGCGGCACCAGCCACGGCCCATAATTTTATCTGGCATGTTAACCCTGTTCTTTGGTTTATCGATCGGCCACGCACCGGAATCCAACGGTGGCATTTCTTTCAAATCCCTGGCTCACGCGCAGGAGGAACTGGCGGTAATGCAGTTCACGCGGACCGCCCTGCACATACCACCAACTGCTGGATGGTTTGAAGTAGGAACCGCCTTTCATCATGATATAACGATAGCTGCCATTCATGTATAAATCATTGGTCATCTGCCATACACAGCCCACGAGGTCCTGCAATCCGAAAGGATTGGCGCCTTTGGGGTAAGAACCTACCTTGTAAGGTTTTCCGTTCCCGAGGTTACAATGGCGCGGATCGATGCCTTCCAGGCTTGAAACCGTGAGTGTGGCCGTGATGGTCTCCTGTTTACGCGTAACGGGCTTCACCTGCTTCCAGGGCCATTCGTTGCCGGCGGAAGTCTGCGCGGCATACTGCCATTCCACTTCAGTGGGCAAACGCTTTCCGGCCCAGGTGGCGTAAGCTTTCGCATCCTCGTAACTCACATACACCACAGGAAACTGCTCTTCTCCTTTTGGTATGTTTCCATTCACCCAGTGGCGCAGGAAGTTGGCGGTATCCGTGGGCCGATAGCCGGTGGATTTGAGAAATTCATAGAATTGAATATTGGTTACTGGGAACTTATCCATATAGAAAGCGGACATCTTAAAAATGCTGTCCTGGTCCTGTTTGGGATAAGGAATGAATTCATCTCCGTTCGTGGCTTTGAAGTGGAAATTTCCGGCGGGAATGTTTACCATTCCTTCAGGTGTACTGGTGTGTTTTCTGGTTGGAGCAACGGCCGAAATACGCCGGGCAGCGCCGGGTGTGATGTGCAATACCGCTTCATCGAGCAAAATTCCTTTGTCCATCAGTTGGACCACGAGTTTCCCTTCGAACCTGCCGAACAACTCGTGTACCCGCAACTGGTGTTTGCCCGGCCTTAACTTTTCAGGTGTATGCTGGTAAGATGGATGTCCGGCCCAGATGCGGAGTTCATCGCCTTTTCCCGCGATTGTTTCTACAGCAAGGTCATCTCCGTTCAGCGAAGCTTTTATCAGTTGCGGCAATACGGCCACACAACCCACTTCCGCTTCATTGTTGGTGCCCAGGTCCTTTTTATGAAACGCATTGGTGGAAACATATACGCGCCAGGTATTGCCGTTGGCTTTCGCCACTTCGCCACTGTGGTTCCAGAGGTCCACCACATGGAAACCAGGTTGCACGGGCATTTCCATCAGTGTATCGTTGTATCCTTCGGGAATCAGGCTGTAAATGGTGTAGATCGTTTTCTCCGGCAGTTCCCATTTGTTGGCCCAGATATTTTCTGCAAGAACAGGCACCAAAGGTGTGTATCCTCTTGAAACGAAGTTGTGGGTATTCTCACGCAGGATCATGGAGGTGCGGCCGAGGTATTTGTATTGTTCTTCCGCACGATCCGGTTGCCCGGGTGCCATGATGTTCATTTCGGTACCATAACCATTAAAGAAGGAAGTCGCGAACTCTCGTTGAATAGGCTCTTTAAACAGCTCCGCCACCCGGTAGATGGTGAATTCGGGTTTGATAAGTTTGTTCAGGTTGAGCATTGGCGCGTAATACAACGCATTGTGCACACGTCCTGACACGATGCCGGACATATCTTTTGGAACAGCCATTCCTTCGCTGTACATGATCACGCCGGGACGTACACGATCTGCTGCATCCTGTAGTTCCCGGCTCGATTCACCTTTGGTATCCAGCACCACACCATCGGAGGCCGTTTCTTTGATGAGGTCGGAAAGTCCTTCGAAGTGGTCCTCGGACCGGGTACTTCCATCCCAGGGATTGTAGCAGATGAACATCCTGGTGCCCATCTTATTCGCCATCGCGGAGAGTTCGCGCACTTTAGCGGTACCGCCCGGAAGGTCACGGAAAAGATCGAACTGGTTGCGCTGATCCAGTCCTAAGGTGGGCCAGGTTGGCCAGATGCTTACAATATCATCGCCACCGTATAATTGCTTCCCGCGTTCCAGGAATTCCTTCAGGTTAAATTTACCGGTTTCGTAGTCATAGTAGAATTTATCCCAGTTCATCATCAGGTGCTGTACATAAGAGTGGCGCACCCATTTCAGGTCGGCTCTTTCGAAGAGTTCATTGTTGAAATCTTCCACATCGTACAACATACGGTCCTGGAAAATCCTTTTCAGCCCCGTATGCCAGTCGCCTTCAGTTCCTTCCGCGTAGAACCTGTATTGCACGGAACCTCCGGGATAAAGAACGGTCTCGAAGCGGCGGCGGCTTCCTTTTTCTATCTTATCCTTATCGCGACGGACCAATGCCGCGATGGTATACCCGTTTCCGGAAACAGCTGAAAAGCCCAGTTCCCAGGCATTATCGGGCACAATTACGTTCACGGGATTTTTCCCCGGCTGAAAAAGATGTGTTCTGCTGAGTCCGTGCTTTCCTTTCCCGGTGATGTACACGATTTCTTTCCCTTCTCCCAGTGGAACGAGATTCTCTACTGTAAGTGTATCGCGCGACACATTGCGCAAAGTGATTGTACCTTTCATACCCCGGTTACCGGTGGCATTGATATGTTGTTCTAACGACACCATTCCATTAAAAGACGCCTGGTCATCGGAACGGTATTGCTTTCCATTGATCACTACCGAAAATAGCGGGCGCTGTAATGGTACCGTTACATTGTTATCGAGTGTGGCGGAAGCGATGCGCCATCCGTCCTTCTCTTGCGAGAAGGAGCGGATTTGTTGCGCGTCAGCATTCAACGAAAAGGCCATAGCGGCCAGGCATATCCATTTCTTATTGTACATTCCTGTTGTTTCGATTGATTTCAGATGATTTGAGTAAGATGAACCGGTTTTATGGTAAGGTAACGGTTTGAAGTGTAAGCCCATCGGTCAGCAGCAGGTATTTGGTTTGTGCCTTTACCTTCTGCGCACCTTTGGATACGATGAGGTAATAAATGCCTGGCGCGCCCAGTTCTTCTGCGGTAAATATTGCATAACCATTCGCACTGGTTTGCTTCTGCAGTTTTGGTGTTCCTTCTGCAGTCCAATCGGTTTGAGAAGCATATACTTTCACAGCGGCCTCCGCTGCTACTGCACCGCCTGTACTCGTCACTTTTATTTCAAGCCCTGGCGGTGTTTCCGACTCAACCATACTTTTATAGGAACGATCGCAGGACAATAAAAACACACTACAAACCAGAGTGAACAGCCAACCTTTTATATAACGGAACTTTTTCATGATATACATTTTTGAAGATTACATTTCGTTGCCTACGCCACCGAAAGTGTAGAAAGGTATTTTGTGAAGAATCAGTTCGTTCGCTGGAACGGGGAAATGGTACAGGGTACCGGGTCTCAGTTCTCCCCTTCTTCTGCGGTCGAAATAACCGAGGTGCGGATAAACGAAATCACATTCCAGGTAACGCTCATAAAAAACGGCGCTCATCAACTGATCGGGCGTTTCGCTTCCCGACAATGCGGCAAGGTTCCCTTTGGCCACACGCGTTTCGTTCACCAGCGCGGCCACTTCCGTTGCGGGCTTGCCACTCCTCAAGGCCGCTTCAGCTTTCAGCAAACTGTTCTCCGCTTTCAGGATATGGGGAAAGAAACCCGTAAGCGCGTTGGCTTCCGTTTCATAGCGTACATACTTGTATTCGCTCAGCATGTTGTAACCACGCGTATTCGGGTTCCAGCCGGTATGCCTGCCCACGAAACGGAAATAGGTATTCAACCGTGCATCAGGGGAAGTTACCTGTCCAAGAGATGCCACACCTTCCGGCCAGGGATACTGCGCATTAGGATGTGTGGGCGCCATCATATTGATAATGCGCTGGTGGGGACGGATCCAGTCCCAGGCCATTAACTGGAGGTGCGACATCAGGTCACGGGAAATCACTTTCCCGTTCCAGCCATCTTTCCACTGGATACCAAAATCAGCGGTAATTCCATTGGAGGCGTAGTTGTACACCTTGTTCCAATCCAGTTGGGCCGCCAGTTGCGGCGTTCTCGCACTGGCGGAAAGGATGCGTGCAGCCATGGAACTGGCGAACGCTTTCAGTGAAGTATTGGTGAAGGTAACGCCTGGCATCATCGCTACCTGGTCGGTGAAAGCAGTATTGCATAAGGCGATTCCTTTGTCCATTCTTTCCAACGCAAAAGTGAGTATCTCGTTGTAAGGTTTCAGTTCGAAGGTGAAGTTCTCGAAATCAACGGATTCATCGGCGAGGAATGCACGGTCGTAGAACAGGCTGATGTGTCCGTACAGCATTCCCTGCAAAATGTAAGCATGCGCCAGCACACTGTTGGTGTAATCTGTAGTACCTACCACCACTTTCTTGCCATCAATTTCGATGGCCTTGATGATTTTGTTTACCGTAGGGATAGTGGCATAGAAGCCATACCATGCTGCTGCGGGCGGAGAAAGCACCACATCATCTACGAGATCGTTGGGAACCGCTGTTCGTGGCAGTTTGTAATAATCGAAGGAGCTCCAGCTTCCATAACCAGAAGTGATCACTTCGGCGTTGGTGAGGGCAAAAGTAGGACTGGCAGATACGGCTGTATTCCAGAAAGCGTTGTAAGCGCCACTGAGCAATGAGGGATAAGTAGAGGTGGCGGCGAGTACGCCATCGGAATCGGGCGCATTCTCATTCATCACGTCAAGGTCTTTGCTACATCCCCACAGCAGCGTGGCGCAGGCGAGCAGCAGCATCCATATATGTTTCATGTTCCCCGTTTTTAGATTGTTTCTGATTTTCATTTTACTTTTCATACGGTACGGCTTAGAAGGTGATGGCAATATTTCCGCTGATGGTACGGAACATGGGGTAAGAATGCACGTCGAACTTCAGCGTGTTAGCGTCCACACCATCCTGGTTACTGCCTGTTTCAGGACTGTACCCGGTGTATTTGGTCAGCATCAGCACATTCCTTGCCACCAGGCCTACCCGCACATTTTGTAATTGCAAGGCGCCTATTTTCCAGCCTTTGAAATCGTAGTTCAGGCCAAGTTCGCGCAGCGCGAGGAAATCAGCATCTTCCACGAAAAACTCGTTGTTCCATTCCTTGAATTTGGTGTAATAACGTTCCGGCTTGCGCTGGTGGTAAGGCTTACCCGACTGGTCCACTTCCTCACTGGCCGTGGTATAGCGGCGCGTGTGGTTGTAAGTCTGGCCGCCATTCTGCCAGGACAGCAAAGCAAAAAGATTGAACCCTTTATAAGTAACATTGTTGCTGAAGTTCATATTGAAATTTGGGTTCACGTTCCCGATGTACCTGTTCACCGGCACACCTTTATCGGTCATGATGTACACGGGTTCTTCTTCTGGTGTTCCGATCTGTGCACGGCGCACGATATAACCTTCGTTGTTGACTACGAACACATCAGCAGCATTGGTACCGGCAGGCACCTGGTTGGCCACATCCTCCAGAGTTCTGGCCCACACACGTCCATACAATGTTCCGAAAGTAAGTCCTTCTTCTATGCGAAATATCCCTGCTGAAACGATGGCGTAGCCGGACCGGTTGAGTTTGGAAACGGTTTGCCTGTTGCGGTCGAAGGTGATGCTGGCATCCCATATTGTATTTTTGGTTTCTACCACTGTTCCGCGCAAAATAAACTCCAGTGCGGAAGTCTTGATTTCAGCCGCGTTCTGGTACTGTAAAGAAGCGCCGGTAATGGCGGAAACAGGAACGGGAAGAATGAGATCCTTACTGGTACCACGTGCGTAGTTGACGGTGAACTGGAAACGCTTCGCGAAAGCGATGTCCATTCCAATCTCCGCTTCCTGGTTCACCGATGGCCGGAGTGATTTATTCCCCAAAGTAGATTGCGCGCCAATACTTCCGTTCACAAAACTGAAGGTTTCATACTGCGCCTCGAATGGCGGACGCAGTCCGGAAGTACCATAAGCGCCACGCAATTTCAGTTCATCGATCCCGGGAATACGGAAGTCTTCCGTTACCCGCCATGCGCCTGCCACACGATAAAATGTTTTCCAGCGTACATCCGCCCCGAAGAGTGATACACCATCCCTGCGCACGAGGGCATCCAGGATGTATTTGCCTTTGTAATCGGTGGAGAAGATACCGGAATAGTTGTTGGCTACCGTTTTGCTCATAAATGAACTGGTATTCTGTTGTGCAGCCTGTGCCAGGTTGGTCACATCCATGCCGAGTACGGCGAGGTTATTCCCGGAACCAGACAAGCTCTCGTAAGTAGCCGATTCATAAAGGTACTGCCCGCGGATACGGTTGTTGAAGTCGCCCAAACGGAAGGTTTGCGTTACATCAAACTGGATGGTCTGCGCCAGTTCGGAAGCATTGGTGCGACTAATGGAACCTGTGCTGGTTAGCGTAGGATCACTCACCTGCAACTTTCCTCTCGGAGAAAGGAAGAAACTTTGTGTATTGGCCTGATCCAACCCATAAGAAAGGTCGACAGTAGTATTTTTCAGCGGTTGGTATTGCAAGGCATAGTTGCCCAGGAAGCGTTGCCTTTTGCGTTCGGCCCTGGAATTGGCGATATCATACAGCGGGTTACCGATAAGCGCATTGATCTTATTGGGGTTTACCAGGTAAGGCGTACCATCTTTGTTGGGCTGAAGGAGATCGGCGTTGGGGTCACTTTGCATCAGGTTGCTCCATACGCCACCGCCACGTGTATCCACATTCGTGTAGGCGTACAGGTTGGATGTACGGAACTTTATTTTATCGCTGATGGTATAATCGAGGTTCACCTTCACGTTGGTACGCTCCTGCCCATCGGTGAGCAATACCACACCCGCTTCACGCGTATTCTGAACAGAAGCGTACACTGAAGCTTTTGCGTCTTTGCTTTTCCCTGTAAAAGAAAGGTAGTTGGTGATGTACTGCCCTGCACGGAAGAACTGGTCCATCTGATCGATGGTATTGGGATATGGATTGTCGATGATGCCGTCCGGATCAGGCTTTGTGTAGTTCACTGCGCCGTTTTCCACCATATAATTGGTGGCGCCCGATCTTTCCGGCACAAAAGCCACGGCGCTCTTGCCCACTTCCGTGCGGAAGTTCACCTGTGTTTTTCCGGCTTCCATACGTTGTCCGCGTTTGGTGATGATGTTGATTACGCCATTAGCAGCGCGGGAACCATAGAGTGAAGAACCTGCGGCGCCTTTCACCACTTCGATGGAAGCGATATCCTCCGCGTTCAGGTCCTGCAGGTTTCCTTCTGTAAGAATACCATCGATGATGATAAGGGGATTGTTCGATCCGAAGATCTGTTTTGCGGCCCTCAACTGGATATTTGTTCCCGAGCCCGGTTCTCCCGTTTTATTGAGCCGAAGTCCTGCCACTTTCCCCTGCAACACGCCCGCGGCATCCGTTGCGGGCACATTCCTGAAGGCTTTCTCATCGATTTTTTCAATGGAGAAAGGAACTTTTCGCTGCGACGTGGCGGCACCCACACCTGTCACCACCACATCCGACAACATCTTTACATCTTTCGCCAGCTTTATCTCGATAAACTCAGTGGTTATAGCCATGGTTTGTTCAACATATCCTACAGAACTCACGGTAACCCGAACATCACCCGTTGCATTGTAAGAAAGCTGGAACCGGCCCTCTGCATTGGTAGTAGCGGAAGGACCGGAGGAAAGCACAATACTTGCGCCTGTTACCGGACTTCCATCGGCCGCATCAGTAACACGTCCGCTCAGTTTTTTCTGCTGTGCTGTTACTGCGCCGCAACAACACACCATCAGTATCCATACAATTGAAAACTTCCGGCAAGCATCTCTAAAGTACATAGAAGCTGTTTTGGTTGAAGAATGATTTTGATAACACCAAAATTAAACGGGGCACACATGCGAATGAAAAAAAGAGGCACAATTCTTGGGTTTTGGAAGCGGTAACGTTCTCGGTGGAAATGCGTGAGTTGAAGTTGCTGAAAGGCTTTGTGATTAAGGTTTTCACGCAAAGACGCAAGGGAGCAAGGACGCAAAGTCCTGTGTGTTGGTAACAGGTTGAGGGAGCAATATTTTCTCAGGCCAGAAACAAAAAAAGGGCGCATCGAAACTGATGCGCCCTTAACAAGGCATTGCTCTATACTTTCAATAAAAATAAGTAACCCCTAAGCCACCTCTACACGAAACCGCTCACTCATCAGCCCTTTGCGTCGTAGCGCCGTAGCGAGCAATAACACCATCCATAAAAACCATCCCCTGCAAACACAAACAACGCCTTGCGTCCTTGCTCCCTTGCGTCTTTGCGTGAACTAAACAATCGCGTGAAACCTACTGCACCACCGGAAACTGGCTTATCCGCAAAGTTGTACACCCATAAGGCACCAGCACAATTTCCTCTTCTTTCGTTTCTTTCAGGTAACGTATAGGACTATACGGAACCGCCCCCGCCGTCTCATTGTAAATTTTCCATTCCGGTATACGCTTTCCTCTTGTCCTGATCTCTACCGGCGCCTGCTTCAATGTCCATGGATTCTTTCCTGCCATCCCTTTCACTTCCACTTTAAAGGATTTATCCAGTTCTTTCAACGCCGCTTCACTGATCCCGAAGTTCCAGGGTGAACCGGGACGCACTTCACGATAACTTCCGTACCTGTCCGTTGCGGGCACATCTTTCCATTGCTCTTCAATTTTAAGGGCGTACACCAGCGGACCGCGTTCCACAGCGAGCGATTGATCGTACCAGCGTGATGTGGCCACTTTCATGGGCATCTCGAGTTCCACTACATCACCATTGCGCCATTCCCTGTGCATTTTCACCACCTGGCCACCATCGGGCTCCATAAAAACGCTACCGTTTACGCGAATCAGCGCCTTTTTGCACCAGCCGGGAATGCGGAGGTGAAAGGGGAAAAGCGCGCCCCTGGGCATGTTCAGGGTAAACTTCACTTTTTCCCTGAAAGGATATTCGGTTTCTTCTTTAAAAGTTACCGGCACATTGCCATTCACCACCACGGTTGCTTCAGAAGGCGCGTACATCAATGCGGCGGCGCCTTTATCGTGTGAAGCATGCCAGAGGTTCTGCACGAATTTGGGCCAGCCCTGGTGCATATTGGTGGTACAACATGGGAAACCGGTCAGCAATCCGAAACAGATATCGGTACCATCATAAGCGGTCACAAAATTGCGGTGGTGCCTGGTTACCATTACCTGGTTGGGTTGCTGGTAATACTGGCGCGCCATAAAATCGTCGGTAATCTGTGTGGGTAAAGCGTTGTAGGCGATACGTTCCAGGTGGTCCATCATTTCTGCATCACCGGTGATGGTCATCATGTTTTCTAGGGAGAACATCATTTCCACGGCGGAGCACAATTCAGACCCGAGGATGGGATCGCCTCCGCGGGTGAGTTCATCGGCACCGTAAAGTCCCATCGCCTGCCCCTGGTAGGTGCGGATGTCGGCGAAAGCTTTTTTAACGGAAGCCACCAGGGTATGGTCCTGGCTTTGCTGATAGTAGATGACTGGTGATTTGATGCCCTGTGCCAGGTTCACGCCATGAAATTTATAGGTAGTGGCGAGGTGGTTGGTATGCAGGAAAGTGTTTTTCCAGTCGAACACCTGTTTGTTCATCAGCTCAGCGAGTTCGAGCAGGAATTTTTCGCCGGTGAGGTTGTAGAGCCAGTAGGTCACTTCCAGGTTGTCGGCACCTCTTTGCGCGCCCCACCAGGAATAATGTCCCAGCGGTGTTTGCGGCAGCGTTTTGAGTTGGTAACGTGCGTAACGCAGCATCAGGTCGATCACGCGTTTATCGCCGGTACCTGTATAGTATTGCTGGAGTACTTTCAGCATTACCATTTTGGGCCACCAGTCGCGGGCGCGGTCGCGCTGTAAACCGGGTTCGGGTTCCGGATCTTTTTCCGGCGGAATGGGGCCGAAATAACCATCTTCCATCTGGTTGGCCAGGGACCATTCTACCCAGGGCTGCAACTTCTGTTGAAGCGCCTCATCGTCCAGGATGAAGGCGAGCGGAGCGAGTCCGTCGAGCCAGTATGGCCCTCTTTCCCAAACATCGCCATCGCCACCGAGCCATCCATTTCTCTTGCCCAGTACGGAAGGATAGAGTTCGTCCAGTTGCCCGGTCATACCAGACTTCATTTTCTGCAGGTTCTCCATCAGCCATCCTGCCGGTTTAATGGCGCCGAATGGTAGATTCAGATAAGGTTTTTCTTTTAACGGGGCCCTGTTCTGCAGGTAAGGGAGCGAGTCTGCCTTTTGTGGCGTACCATTGGCCGCCTGCACCGAACAGGTGAGCAGCCCCCCATAAAATACCGATGTAATTTTTCTCATTGTACGTTTGTTAAAAATCATACACTTGCTTTATCTCCGATTTAAATTGTACATTGGGCCAACCACGCTGGCAGTGGCCCGGATAGATAAAAATAGAACGCAGCCGGATAAAAGCGCAGAACAGCCGAAATAACGTTACCGGTAACGTTTGCAGAACAATGTGCCATCAAATATGAAACGACCCGTTACAATAAAAGACCTCGCGCACCAACTCAATATTTCCGTTTCCACTGTATCGAGAGCCCTGCGCAACGCGGCTGATGTAAACCCCGTTACCAAGAAACAGATCCTGGAACTCGCAGAAAAACTTCATTACCAACCGAACTATTTCGCACAAAGCCTGGTAAAGAAAAAAACGAGCATGATCGGCGTGATTGTTCCTTCCATACACTCCAATTACTTTTCAGAAGCGCTGAGTGGCATGACCGATCTCGCGCTGGAACAAGACCTCCACCTGATGATCTGCCAAAGCAACGAACGCGCTGATATTGAAAAAAGAAACATCAGAAAATTGCTCTCCTGCAACGTGGATGGCATGCTGGTATCCGTTTCAAAAGAAAGCAAGGACCCTTCAATATTCGACGCGGTAACCGAAGCCGGTATTCCCGTCGTAATGTTCGATAGGATTATTCCCGGTTTCGAATGCAGCAAAGTAATTGTGGACGAATACGAAGGCGCCTTCAGGGCCGTTGAACACCTGATTAAGAAAGGCTGCAGAACGATCGCGCACCTCGGGGGACCGAAAGAACTATCGGTTTCGCAGAACCGTAAAAGAGGGTATATCGATGCATTAAAGAAATACAAACTTCCCATAGACGAAGAACTGATCATTCATTCTTCTGCATTTGAAGACAACGCGATGACCGCACTCCGTAAAATCCTCTCCTCCACCAAAAAGCCTGATGCTATTTTCTTCGTGAACGATCTCTCCGCTGTGGCAGGCATCAAATACCTCCGCAACAAAGGTTACAATATTCCACAGGATATCCGCGTGGTGGGTTTCAACAATGATCCCGTAAGCGAAGTGGTGGACCCTTCCTTAACAACGGTGATGCAACCAGGCTATGAAGTTGGGAAACTGGCCATGGGTGTGCTCATAGACCAACTTGCCACGGAAGGACTTCCCTTCAAAACCTACGAGTTGCGCACAAAACTTGTGTTGCGCCAGTCCAGCAGGTAACAGAAAAACACCCAATTCCCTTTCAAGAAACGTTCGGTAACGTTACCGGCAACGTTCTCTCCGCCTGTTCTTGGTTTTCATTGCAATACCGCTAATTTTAAATCAGCAATCCGGCGAACGACCAACCAGTGCGCGCTTTGAAACGCCGGTAGTTTTTACCTTTTTCAGATCAACCCCTAACATCCTGAAGCGTAAAACAAAACGCCCATGGAGCTGGGAAATTTCTCCGGAAGCCCGGACAGGCTCCCGGTTGGAATCTTATTGTCCAAAGAAGTAAATATTCAAAGACAAATTACATTTTAACGGAAATGCTCAAACGATTGTAACCGACTTCAGAAACTGGTCTCTAATTACCATTATTCATAACCAAAACGCAACTATGCTGCTCAACGTTTTCTGTAAAGGGCATCCAGCCCCTCCCGGAGCGTACAAAAGTCTGCTGCCGGGACTGCTCCTGTTATTTTATTGTACGGGCACAATGGCGCACGAAAAAGTCCATCCTCCTGCCAACAGTATTTCTTCAGGATTCAAAAAGGGTAATCATTTACCACGAAAGCCTGAAACCGCCACTATTTCCGGCACCATACTTGGCGATGACGGCAAACCCGTTTCCGGGGCCAGTATATCAGTGAAGGGTACACGAAAAGGAACGGTATCCGGAGAAGATGGAAAATTCACCATCGACGCCAATCCCGGTGACCAGCTCATCATCACCTCCGTTGGATTCGAAACCAAAGAAGTGACTGTAGGCGCCACCAACGGACTGAACATTGTACTCACCCGCATCGCTTCCACTTTTGAAGAAACAGTGGTAATCGGCTACGGCACCAAGCGCAAAAGAGACATGACCTCCGCCGCTTCCAGCGTGAAAGTGAGCGAACTGCTGGACATTCCCACCACCAACCTTGTTTCCGCCCTTGCCGGCAAAGCCGCGGGACTGCAAGCCGTGGTAAGAACAGGCGCACCCGGCGCCGCAGGCGGCATTCAGATCAGGGGTACAACTTCCATTTCCACCAATGTGGATGACGCCAAAGGCTTGAGCAATCCCTTGTATGTAATCGATGGCGTGCCCACCAGTCTGGAAGAACTTGGTGGCGTGGACGTGACCAATATCGATTTCCTCGCTTCGCTGAACATGGAAGACATTGAATCCATCGACATCCTGAAAGATGCTTCCGCCGCCGCTATTTACGGCTCCAGAGGCGCCAATGGTGTGATCGTGATCAAAACAAAAAAAGGCAGATCGGGCAAAACAAGGTTCAATTTCACCAGTTATACCGGCATCAACAGCAAGCCCGATCCTTTCAGGATCTATACCGGTGCCGCTGAAAGAAGAAGAAAACTGGAGATTCTGCAAAACGCCGTACTCTCTCCGATCGACCAGCGCAACGGATTGGAGGTGCTGTCGTACATCGTTCCATTGTTACTGACCGATAGCCTGAATCCCGCGTTCAACAACAATTACGATTACCAGGATCTTTTTTACAGAACCGGCAAAACACAATCCTATTTCATGGATGTTTCGGGTGGTCCGGAAAATACCAACTACCGCATCAGCATGGGTTACGACAATGAAAAAGGAATCGTAACGGCTACCGGATTCGAACGTTTCACATTGAACTCCAGCATCAGCAATATCTTCAAGAAAGGAGTACGGAACGATCTCCGGTTCCGCGGCGCTTACATGAACCGGCAAACCGGTCTTGATTCCCGTGATCCGCGCAGAACCTTCCCCGTTAGTCCGCTTTCCCTCAACAGTTCTTTATTTTATCAGACAGAAGCGGAACTTGCTTTACTGACCGGGCAACTGACCGATCTCTACAATACGAACCGCAACACAGAACTATCGCTTTACGATTTCCTTACGGTGGATTTCCTGAAACATTTTCAATTCAATGCGGAACTTTCGGGCCAGATGTGGTTAAGCCGGCAGAACCTCTTTCAACCGGCAGCCATACGGGCCATCGGGCAGTCTTACGCTGCTTTCAACCGGAGCCTGAACTACTCGCTGAACGCGCAGCCCTATTTATCGTACCGCCAGCAATTCAACCACCACCAGTTCAGCGCCATGGCGGGGTATGCCGTGAATTTCAGGCAGGCCGAACTGGAATACGCTTCCGCAGAAAACGGTCCGAATGATGCCGTAAGGGTGATCCAGGGCTTCTCGCGCGATAACCTGAATGCGGGCTCCGATATTTCCATCAGTTCCCTTATCAGCTACTATGGGCGTATCGGGTATGATTATAAGAACCGTTACCTCCTGAGCCTGAATTTCAGGCGCGAGGCCTCTTCCAGGTTCGGTAAAAATTCACGCTGGGGCAATTTCCCTGCCGTATCAGCAGGATGGGTGGTATCTGATGAACCATTTTTTGATGGCGTAAAAAACACCGTCAATTTCTTTAAACTCCGTGGCAGCTACGGCATCAACGGAAACCAGCACAACGACGACTACCTAAAGTACAATGCTTACCAGGCCATCGGCAGCGTGGGCGGGCTTCCCTTCAACCGCC
>CAMLRX010000076.1 GCA_946482545.1 uncultured Flavihumibacter sp.
TCAACGGGAACCTGGCGGATAAATATTCTCCCCGTTTCATGATCCCGGTAGGAGGAATGCTTTCTGTGGCCACAAACTTCGCGATCAGCTTTTCTTCCTCTTTTGAAGTGATTCTGGTGTTATGGACGCTGAATGGTTATTTCCAGTCCATGGCATGGGCCCCGGGTAGTAAACTCATCTCTAACTGGTGGGGAAAAAACGAGCACGGGATAGCGTTCGGATTTTATACGATGGCGGCAGGAAGTTCTTCTGTGGTAACTTATTTTCTTTCCATTCTCCTGGTGCAGCAGGAGCAGCAATGGCAATTGCTTTTCAGGATCCCGGTGCTTTTTCTGCTGGTTGCGCTGGTACTCTTTTACCTGGTGGCGCGGGGTAAACCCTCGGAGATGGGGTTCCCTGATATTGTAGCAAAACCCGGACAGCAGGAATCGGATTGGAAGCAGCGTTACAAAGCGGTTTTCAGCAACTGGCGTTTCCTGATCGCCTGTCTGGGGATCGGTTTCCAGAGTATGGCCCGCTATGGATTGATATTCTGGGTGCCGGTTTATTTTCTGGGCGGCAACTACAAATCAGATCCACAGCAGCTATGGATCAGTTTGTTGTTGCCCGTGGGCATGGCGGTGGGCGCGTTCTCGTTCGGACATATTTCCGATAAGCTATTTATGGGGAACCGTCCCGCTTCTATTGCCACGGGCATGAGCATCTGTGCGGCAGTGGCCCTGCTTATTTTTCTGCTCCCCGTTCAGCATGGAATAATAGCTGGATTCCTCATGTTCCTGGCCGGTTTCTTTGTGTATGGTCCGCAGGCCAATTTCTGGCCTTTGTGTCCGGAATTGCTGGGAGAACAGTTTGTAGGCACCGGCGTGGGCATCATGAACATGAGCGCTTACATTTTTGCGGCACTGGGAGAACCCCTGATGGGAAAAGTGATCGATGTTTGGGGCGATACCTCCATGATATTTGTGGCCGTTGCCGTGATCGCACTCCTCAGTTCCATCACTATTCTTTTTGTTCAACCTTCAAAAAAAAGTGTACAATATGTTGCCAGTTAAACTAATAGTATGTGATATGGCCGGTACCACGGTGCAGGATAACCGGGAAGTGGAAGCGGTGTTTTTTGAGGCCATCCGCCAAACCGGGTTGCAGGTACAGTCACACGAAGTGAATGCCATGATGGGCTGGTCGAAAATAAAAGTGTTTGAAGCGCTGTGGGAAAAGCAGATCGGAAAGGCAGATGCGAAGTACCAGGAGTATGTAAAGCAGTCTTATCGTTTGTTTACACAACTTCTTGAACAGCATTACCTGAACATGCCCGTTGAACCAACAGAAGGGGCTTTGGAACTGTTTCGTTTTTGCAGAACGCAAAATATTAAAATAGCGCTCACCACCGGGTTCTACCGCGAAGTAACAGATATCATCCTTTCAAGATTGGGCTGGAATATTGGACTGAATGAAGATTACGTTGCTGAAAATGATTCCGCCGTTATCGACTGCTCCATATCCAGTTCGGATGTAACGGATGGACGTCCTGCACCGGATATGATCTTTCTCGCCATGAAAAAACTCGGTATTGCTGTTCCCGAAGAAGTGGTGAACATTGGCGATACGCCTTCCGATCTGGAATCCGGGAACCGCGCCGGCGTATGGCTTTCACTCGGTGTGTCGAATGGCACACATACTTATGATGAATTGATGGCGCTTCCAAACAATGGCATCCTTCCCACCGTGGGGCATCTGATCGGGGTGTTGAAAGGAGTGGAGGCAAGCGCACTTTAGTTCCCGCTTAAACAACAAATCAAATAAAGGTTATGAAGACAAAACTTCTTTCTGTTTTGGCTATGGCCACTGTATTGGGTGTACTTTCCTGCAAAAAAGCGCAGGTGGAAAGCGAGCCTTCCACTGTACGTGAGCGCGAAGAGCCTAATCTTGTTATACCTTCCGCTGCTTATCCCGATGAGCAGAAAAAAGAGCGCATGGCGGAAAGGGTTTCTTCCACGATTACTTTAGGGACCACCTCCGTTAAGGTGTATTCTTATGATCCCGAGGGAACAGCAGAGGATCATGTTACCTTTAAATATGCTGATCTGCTGAACCGCGCCGCCAGTTACAAGGTGGAAAATCCTTCGGAAACCGTGGAAGTAAAATTCTCCATGTATAAATTTGAAAAGGAGGTGTATGTGGGCTTCAATCCTTCCGCTACCGCCACTTATGGTTTCGTGAAGAACACTGATTTTGCCGGAGATGATTCTGAAAACTGATCTGGTCGGTGATCAAGGCCGCGAAGAACAAAGTGCACGTAAAACTTGTTTTTCACAACCCCACTTCAGATAATATCAGCGCTTATATCGATGATTACCTGAACGATTATTGTTATGGTTCCACTACCGAAAGGGTGAGCGATTACCTCCAATACCACCGCGTGGCGAACTGGGAAGCGCCATTGTCTGGCCAGGATACACTGGTACAGCAACACAACAAATTCATACTGGTGAACAAATATGCTTCCTACACCAATGCATTGTATGTGACCACCAATAACATCGACCTGCATACTTCTTCGGGCCGGCCAATTACTACCAAAGACTGGACGCAGAGCGGAACACTGGTTTGGAACAATGCCGGACTTTATCAGGCATACAGCCGCTATTTCGATAAGGTGTTCGATAACTACGATGACGTGCAGGATTTCTGGGACGCGGTAAGAACGGGTGGTACTTACAACCATGCCAATGGCAACCTCAATTATTCAGATGGCGTATTCAGTGCCTATTTCTACCCCATTCCTCTTACTTCTACGAACGGAAACATGAACGACAGTACGCACAATGGCTGGGTACCCGAATTTAATCCTGTTGCGGCCATTACGAACGAAATGATCCTCGCCACGGCGCAGGACCGGTATGTGAAAATGAATATGTACAACCTGAAAACGTCCGATCCTTTTGGCGATTACCTCATTAACCGGCTGCAGGCTTTAAAGAACAGCGGATCGAATACCGATATCAAATGCCATATCCATTTAGATACGTACGATCCGGACGGCAGTGACCTGACCGCCGCGTTTTCTTTTGCCGATAGTTTTGTGTATGGTGTGTCCACGCATTGCAAGAACTATACGTATGCGTTCAGCACGGGCGGAACTTTAAAATATTATGCAATTACCGGAAGCACGAATGCGAAGAAGTCGGAATACTGTTTCAAAGCCAATAATGACCTGGTGATCAAAGAGACTTCGAGTAGCCATCCGGTTTATGATGAGTTTAAGGCTGTTTTTGAAGATGCCGGAAACTAAGCTTTCCCATAAATCAATAAAAAATGCCCTTCATTACGAAGGGCATTTTTTATTGTATCAAAGTCGTCGTTGTGTTATTTAGGATCGAGTATTTCGTTGATCCTGTCCACCACATCTTCAAGGTGGTAGCGGCTCATCCTGTCGGTTGTAACAGGGATGGCTGCTTTCACTTCGGAACGCAGTACTTTCAGTGATCCTTTCGCTACGGAGATGGCGTCGCTTTTATCAGCGGCTGAATTACCACCACCCTGCATCATGCCCAGCATTGGATTGCCGGCATTAGCGGGCGCGGCCGGAGGTGCGATCAGGCCCTTCATCTTGGCGATATAAGTTTTCTGAAGCATTCTGCGGTAAACATCAATAGGTTGACGGGTAGTGAGTTCGCTCCAGATACCTGATTTCAGGTCGGCCAGCATTTCGGTAACCGTATAAGCGTTGGCTCCGATGGCAGCTTCCGCAGCGATCAGCTTGTTCATGGTGAACATACTGAGCAGGCGGCTCAATACGGCATCCTGACGTGCGTTGATGATGTTCAGCGCGTTGTCTCCGGTTTTGGCGAAGATGTCCTGGTTGATGAGCCAGGTAGGCGTGGTGAACAGTTGCTTTTTCAGGAAGTCCATGGCTTCTTTCTGGGTTGCCTTCGGAACGTATTCATAGATCACACCACCTTGCTCTACCATTTTAGGTGTTTCCATGATGCCTCCGATGTTTTTGGCAACGTGGCCCATATAACGGCCGTACTGACCTGCGATTTCTCCATACATGCTTTTCAGGTTCACATAACCTTCATTCTCTTCAAAGGTCCATTTTGGCAGGTTGGGGAGAATGCGTTGCAGGTTCTTGATACCATAAGCGCTGGCCTTCATGGCATTGTCGCCCAGGTCTTCGTTCTGCGAACGTGGATCGTCGCCGTTGGTTTCTGTACCGAACCACAACCGCTTGTTTTTCATCTTTTCAGCGGTCAGTTTGCTCAGCATTTTGGTTTCTTCGTCTACAGATTTTTCAGTCCATTTGTAGCCCCATTCGATGGCCCAGATGTCGTAGTCACCGATGCGCGGGAACATACCTGCGTCACCGATTTTATCTTCAGGCTGCGCCACGTAGTTGAAACGGGCGTAGTCCATAATGGAAGGTGTGTGGCCGTTTTCTTCCACGAATTTTTTGTCGCGGAGTTTTTCTACCGGAACAGTAGAGCTGGAGCCGAAATTGTGGCGGAGTCCCAGCGTATGTCCCACCTCGTGAGAGGATACGAAACGGATCAGTTGTCCCATCAGTTCATCATCGAACTTCATCATGCGGGCGCGTGGATCCACGGCTGCAGCCTGTACCAGGTACCAGTTGCGCAGCAGTTGCATTACGTTGTGGTACCAGTTTACGTGGCTCTCCAGGATTTCTCCGGAACGTGGATCCGCGGTGCTTGGACCGCTGGCGTTGGGAACGGAAGATGGCTTGTACACGATAGCGGAGTGGCGTGCATCGTCCAGGCTCCACTGGGGATCATCTGTTGATTTAGGCGCTACTTTGGCCACCACGGCATTTTTAAAACCTGCTTTTTCAAAAGCTTTCTGCCAGTCGTTCACACCCTGAATCAGATAAGGCACCCATTTTGCGGGTGTAGCGGGATCAATATAGAATACAATAGGCTTCTGTGGTTCAACCAGTTCACCTCTTTTGTATTTTTCAACATCTTCCGCTTTGGGTTCCAGCCTCCAGCGCTTGGTGAGTATCAGTTGTTTCACACCCTGGGGATTCGCGTCGAAGTCGGTGTAACCAACTGCGAAGTAACCCACGCGCGGGTCGAAGTAGCGGGGCTTCATGGGCACTTTGGGAAGGATTACCATAGAGGTGTTCAGTTCCAAAGTGGTAGTACCGCCTGAAGGAGCGCCGCCGCCCATCATGCCACCCTGTGGACTTCCACCTGAACGGCCATAAGTTTTAACGGCTTTAATCTCCGTATTGATGGGGAAAGATTTGATGCCGGTGATGTAAGATTTATCACCCTGGAAACCACCAATTCTCCAGCCTTGTTTCGACCTGCTGTCGAAATGGAGGATGTCGTTGTCGCCGCTGATGTAATCAGTCATGTCGATCACAACATTGTTGGAATCGGACCTGTCCACTTTGATGTCGAATGCGGCTGCGATGGGCTGCATATTCGAGCGGGTTACCGCCTGGTACATCGGTTGGGTGGAATCCTTGGATACTTCAGAGAAAGAGCGGTTGATGAGGAATACTTTGTTGTTGGGACCTCTTTCGAAAGAGATCACATTGGAGTTCACATCATCCCCTGCGTAACCAGACATGCTTTGCGGGCTTCTCAGGTCGGCGCCGGAGCGGGAAACGCGCGTCATCACGAGAATATCTCTTCCGAAAACGGAATCAGCGATCTCGAAGAAATAGCGGTCTTCCACTTTGTGCACTTTAAAAAGACCATCGGTGGTTTGTGCCTTTGAAGTGATCACGTCTTTGTAGCCTTTAGGGCCGGGTTTCGGGGCCGCGGCGGTGGGATTGGGGTTCCCGCCGGTAGGCGCGGTGCCGGTAAGGGGGCGGTTGCCGGTAGGGCGTTGTTGTGCCAGAACGGCTGTTCCGGAGGCAAGCAGCACGCCGGTGTAAAGCCATTTTTTAAGGCCGAAGGTGTTTGTCATTGGTTGAAACTGATTTTTAAGGCGGCAATTTAACGAAAAGGTAATCAGGTTGATAAATGTTGCAACATCTTATTTATGAGTGGGAAAATGAAGGGTTAATTGGCGGTGTAATCAGGGGAAATGCAGGAATACAGCGGGTTTTGGGCGAAAAATAGGAAATATATCAGCAAAAAAACGCTTATGTACGCATGTGGAAAAATCAGTAACTTGTGCGTCCGGGAAAATTTTTTATTCCATCGTGTTGCCGATAGAATTAGATTTTTCCTTAGAATTGTGCACTCAAAAAGACGAAAGTTCTTACTTCTTTAGATTGTAAAAAATTAAAAAAAACACTAAAACAAAAGAACATGGCTGAAACAAAACCGACTGCGACTGCAACAGTGAAAAGTGCAACGTCAGTTCAACCAAAGAAGTCCGGCAATGCGATCTCCTTTCTTGCGCCGGTAATTTGTATCATCGCTGGTTACCTGATCTGGCGTTTCATTCTGGGCGATCCGGCTTACTTTAAAGTGCCTGATGCCACCGGTGGATTCTGGCCCTCACACAAAGGCCCGTTAGACGCGTTGCACCGCATGTACGAAGGTGGTATCATCGTTCCCCTGCTGATTGGATTGTTCCTGATGGTGATCACCTTCTCTATCGAAAGAGGTCTTACAATCGGTAAAGCTACCGGTAAAGGATCTGTTTCCGATTTCATCCGCAAAGTACAGTACCACCTCGCCAACAAAAACGTTGACGCGGCACTGGCTGAGTGCGATAAACAACAAGGCTCCGTTGCCAATGTAATGAAGGCCGGCCTGAAGCGTTACAAAGAAATGATTACCGACACTGAACTGGCTACAGACCAGAAAGTGATGGCTATCCAGAAAGAAGTGGAAGAAGCAACCGCCCTGGAACTGCCCATGCTGGAAAAGAACCTGGTGTTCCTCTCTACCATCACTTCCGTGGCTACCCTGATCGCCCTTCTGGGTACGGTAATGGGGATGATCAAATCCTTCGCCTCTCTCGGTGACGGTGGCGCAGGTGCTGCATCTGAACTGGCCGTAGGTATCTCCGAAGCCCTGTACAACACGGCCCTCGGTATCGGTACTTCCGCCGTTTCCATGATCATGTACAACATCTTTACTACCCGTATCGACGGCATCACTTACGGTATCGACGAGTCTGGCTTCACCCTGACGCAGAGCTTTGCTTCCCTGTACAAATAATTTTGTGCAAGGCGTATGGAATCCGTTTCCATTTGAATCTTAATTATCAAGAACAAGCAAAAACTCAAAGATGCCAAAGATCAAAGCAGCGAGAAAAAGCACCTGGGTGGATATGACGGCGTTTGTGGATGTGGCATTCCTGATCCTCTCGTTCTTCATGCTGGCTACCAAGTTCAAGCCGGAAGAACCCGTAGAGATCACCACACCAAGCTCCGTTTCCGCCAAGCAGCTTCCTGAAAAGGATGCGATGCTGATCTCGATCGATAAAGATGGTCGCGTCTTCTTCGCGGTGGATAACCCCGATATGCGCGAACAGATCATCACCAACCTGAACAATACACGTAACCTGGGCCTTACACCGAAGCACATCGCTTCGTACAAGAACGCTCCCAGTGTTGGTGTACCGTTCAGCCAGTTGCCGCAATTGTTGAGCCTTACGCCGGAACAACAGATCAAAGCGAAACAACCCGGTATTCCCGTGGACAGTACAGGTGGGGAACTGGCTTTCTGGATCAGGGACGCAATCTCCGTTTATGCGGGGCGTACCCTGAACTTCCTGATCAAAGCCGATAACTCTACCAAGTACCCTTCTTTCAAAGGAGTGGTGAACGCACTGAAGATCAACGACCAGAACAAGTTTCTGCTCATTACTTCAGGAGAAGACGCGCCAACAGGTTCCGATCTTGAAAGAAAACGTGCCCAGGAAGCCAAGAAGAAATAACAGATTCCTCACTTAAAAAAGTACGATCATGGCAGATATGGATGTGTCGGACAAGGGTGGCCATAAGAAAGGCCCCGGGGTCAAGAAGTCCAAAAAGAAGAATGCGAGAGTGGATCTTACCGCGATGGTGGATCTCGGATTCCTGCTGATCACGTTCTTTATCTTTACCACTACCATGGCGCAGCCTACAGCAATGGACCTGCTGATGCCAAAGGATACGCCGGATAAAGAAAAGCAACAGAAGATCAAGGCTTCCGGAGCGCTCACCCTCATGCTCGGCAAACAGGATGTAATCTATTACTATGAAGGAGATGATCCTTCCAAACTGATGCCCACCAGCTACAAGGATGTGCGTGACATCATCATCAAGAAGAAAAAGACCACGAATCCCGACGATTTCATGGTGGTGATCAAACCCACGGAAGACGCTACGTATAAGAATACGGTAGATATCCTGGACGAAATGACCATCAACGTCGTTGAAAGATACGCGCTGGTTGATATCAGGCCCGATGAGCTCAATTTTGTGAAACTCACCGAATCCGCGAATGGTATTCAGTAAAACTTATTAAATCAATACGCATGGAAGCAAATAAGATACTAAGTGCCGATATTCTTGACATCGTTTTCGATGGCAGGAATAAAAACTACGGCGCTTACGAATTGCGGAAGAAGTATAATAAGCGGCTTACCATTGCCCTTATTATCACCGCTTCCCTGGCGGCCCTGATCCTCCTGCTTACGATCATTTCCTCCCTCAACAAAGATGAGAAGGTGGAAGAAGTGAAGATCGATGAAGTGGAACTGACCGAGGTGAAAGAGCAACCCAAGGAAGAACCGCCGCCACCGCCTCCGCCACCACCGCCACAGGCGGAACCACCCAAAGTGGAGATGAAGCAGTTCACGCCTCCCGTGGTAGTAAAGGACGAAGAGGTGCGTGAAGACGAAAAACCTCCGAAAGTGGAAGAACTGACCGATACAAAGATCAGTACCATCAACCAGGAAGGTATTAAAGACGAAGGTATTGTTGCACCTCCTGCCGGCGACGGCGGTAAAGGTGTGGTGGTAGGTCCCACGAAAGTAGAGGACGACCTGGACAAGGTTTTCCAGAAAGTGGAGATCGAATCCAAATACCCCGGTGGTCCCAGCGCATGGGCACGTTACCTGAACAGAAACCTCCGTTATCCCGACCGCGCCGTTGAAGACGGAGTTCAGGGTACGGTAGTGATTCAGTTCATCGTAGACCGTGAAGGTAAAGTAAGTGATGTAACCGCCCTTAACGATCCAGGGGGTGGGCTGGCAGAAGAAGCCATCCGCATCATCAAGAAAAGTGGTACATGGGATCCCGCTATCCAAAATGGCCGCAAGGTGAAATCCTACAAAAAGCAACCGATCACTTTCCGTTTGGAAGAAGGATAGTGGTATGAAAGCTAAGTATACTGATCCCCCGTTTTTAACGGGGGATTTTTTTTGCCCTTCGGTGCCACCGATTCCCAACTTATCTTTGCCCCATGAACAAACTTTCCGGCTGGAACGACACCATCGTAGCATTATCCACCCCCCAGGGCATCGGGGCCATAGGTGTGATCCGGTTGAGCGGGGCACAGGCCTGGACAATCGCAAACCGGTTGTTCCCTTCCAAAGATATCCTGCGGCAGGCCACGCATACCCTGCACGTGGGATTCCTGAAACACAACGACCAGGTGCTGGACGAAGCCGTGGTGGCTTTGTTCAAAGGCCCGCGCTCCTATACTGGCGAAGATGTGGTGGAGCTGTCCTGCCATGGTTCCCCATATATCCTCGAGCAGGTGATGAACGCCTGCGTTACTGAAGGCGCCAGGATGGCCAAACCCGGTGAGTTTACCCAACGCGCCTTCCTGAACGGTAAACTGGACCTCACCCAGGCCGAAGCCGTAGCCGACCTCATCGCCAGTAACTCCGCCGCCGCGCACCATACAGCCCTCCACAACATCAGGGGAGGTTTCTCCGCCGTACTGAAGGACCTGCGTGATGAACTTATTCAATTCTCAGCACTCATCGAACTGGAACTGGACTTCTCCCAGGAAGATGTGGAGTTCGCCGACAGAACCAGGTTATACGAACTGATCACCCACGCGCAAGCTGTTACCGGGCAACTTATTCAATCTTTCCGGCTCGGCAATGTGATTAAGAATGGTATTCAGGTGGCCATCATCGGCAAGCCGAATGCCGGGAAGTCTACATTGCTGAACGCGCTGCTGAATGAGAACCGCGCCATTGTAAGCGATATCGCCGGTACCACGCGAGATACGATTGAAGAAGTATTGAATATTGAAGGCGTACTTTTCCGCCTCATTGATACCGCCGGTATCCGCGACCATACCGCCGATGCAATTGAAATGATCGGGGTGGAAAAGAGCCGGGAGAAAATGCGCTCCGCCGATCTTGTGTTGTATTTGTTCGATGTAAATGATACGGTGGAAGAAGTGTTGTCTGCAGTAAAAGAGATTGAAGCTGCGGGAACGCCTTACGTGTTGTTGGGGAATAAATCTGATACACTTTCAGAGGCGTTACTGAAGGAGAAGTTCTCTTCTCTGGATGTGCTTTTCCTGTCTGCGAAACATGTGTTGAATATAGAAGCGCTTAAAAAGCGGTTGATCGATGCCGTTATTTCCGGCAATCTTAGTTCGGAAGATACGATTGTGACCAATGCGCGGCATTATCAGGCTTTACAACAGGTGGCGTCGGCATTGAGCGATACGAAGAATGGGATGGATAATGGGTTGCCCGGCGATTTGCTCGCGTTGGATATACGCAGGTGTTTGCATTTTATAGGAGAGATTACCGGGGAGATTAATACGGAGGATAAGCTGGATTATATATTTAGTAAGTTTTGTATCGGGAAGTAAGGGCACTTCACTTTGCATATATACTTTCTATCATACCTCCATTCCTCGTGAAAATTAATACATTATATCCTATCGGGTATTCTTTCTTTATATAAATTACTGCTATACCTGAAAAGGTATAATTTGTGTTGATAAACTTTTTCTATACCCGATGAGGTATATTAATTGATATTTGCTAAATTTATACCTGAAAGGGTATACAATGGATCAGAGCAATCACATATCATACTTTGTTAAATACATGCGCAATAAAAACCGGCTGACGCAGGAAGAATTAGCACAGAAAGCCGGCGTGGGTTTACGTTTTGTACGGGACCTTGAACAGGGAAAACAAACACTCAGGATGGACAAGGTCAATCAGGTACTGGCATTATTTGGTTATCGCGTATCAACTGAGATGACCCGGAAAAAGGACCAGTGGGAAATCATCATGAATCACATGAATCGTAGCGTCCATGTATACTTGAAGGATAGAACGGTTTTAGTAGGCGTATTGCTGGATTACAGCATGAAAGACCAGCAGGTGCAATCCTGGCGGTTCGTATCCAATAACAACCTGCTGAAATACCGTGATACAAAAGATGAGTCATTAGTTCAGATAATCGATAGTAATGACTTATTGAACGTAGAAAATTTGAATTAATATGCGAAAAGGTCGTGTGTACTTTAAAGGGGTAAAGGCTGGTATGGTATGGCAGAATGAAGAGGGATATGGTTTTCAGTATGACAAAGCATATTTGGATAGCAAGTTGGCGGAACCTGTAAGCCTGACCCTGCCATTGTCGGAAAAGCCATTCCTGAATAAAACCATGATTCCTTTTTTTGATGGACTGATTCCCGAAGGATGGTTGCTGGACATCACCACGCAGAACTGGAAATTAGACAACCGTGACAGGATGGGGCTTTTATTGGTAGCATGCAAAGATTGCATTGGAGCGGTAAGTATCGAAGCAGAGCCAGAAACTGAAAATGGATAAAAAATGAAAACGCACAGGTGTTTATATTGCTATCAGTTGCTGGAAGATAAAAAAACTGACTTTCATGAAAAGTGCAGCCGGCAATTCTTTGGTACACCACAGCCGCCGGATTTTGCCTACAACAATGACCAGATGCAGGAACTGGCTAAGGAGATAGTAGTAAGGAGCATCGCTATAACGGGTGTGCAGCCTAAATTATCTCTGGAGCTGGAAAAAAATGAAAATGATCCGAAAGCGTCACGCCTGACCACTGTGGGTTTATGGGGCGGTTATATATTAAAACCTCCTACTAACATGTTTCCGCATTTGCCGGAGAACGAAGACCTCACCATGCATTTAGCACAACTGATGAATATCCCCACTGCACAGCATAGCCTGATGCGGTTGAAATCAGGTGAACTGGCTTATATCACCAAACGCTTTGATCGTGCAGGAAAGGAAAAATTGGCGCAGGAAGATATGTGTCAGTTGACCGAAACATTGACAGAAGACAAATACCGCAGTTCGATGGAAAAAGTTGGAAAGCATATTTTGAAATATTCTTCCAGACCCGGTCTTGATGTCATTACTTATTTTGAATTGGCATTGCTTTGCTTCCTGACAGGCAATGCAGATATGCACCTGAAGAATTTCGCTTTGCTGACAACGCAGGAAAATGATGTTGTTTTATCACCGGCCTATGACCTTGTAAGTACTAAAGTGGCCATGCCTGAAGATGTCGAAGAAATGGCGCTTACTATTAATGCAAGGAAACGGAAAATCAGGAAAGCCGATTTTATGACGATGGCCGCAACGTTGGGGATTCCCGAAAGGGCTGCTCAAAATAGCTTGCAGAAATTAGCACGCTTAATACCTGAAATGCACACATGGATTGATATCTCTTTCATGCCGGAAGAGCATAAAATGAGGTATCATGAAACAGTTGACCAAAATGCAGGAAGACTGAACTGATATTCTTAATCTTCTCGTCCCCAAGCTGGCACGTTTATTTTATACTCTCCCCCGGGCTTCTACCCCCATATTTCCTTACCTCAAAAAAACGTGTTATGCTTATTCGAAACCACAAACTTCATTTAATAGCCGCATTTGCGGGTATATCTATTCTAACCTTCTCCTGCAAAGACGACAACGAAAACCCAGGCGTCATCACCGATCCCGTTGAAACCAACGACCCCAATACAAACTACCAGCCCGCTTTTGAAGGACAAACAAGAGCGAACGGCCTAAAAACCACCACAACATACAATCCCCGCGTAATCACCAGTTCCCTGGATGCCCCATGGGGCGTCGTTTCACTCCCTGATGGCAGGCTGCTGGTTACCGAAAAAGCCGGAACCATGCGCATCGTTACACAAGCCGGCCAGGTAAGCGCACCTGTAACAGGAATTCCCCAGGTGAATCCCGCCGGTCAGGGTGGACTACTCGGACTTTGCCTCGATCCAGATTTTTCCAGGAACCGTATGGTATATTGGGTGTTTTCTGAACTCAGTGCCGGAGGAAATGTTACAGCCCTGGCAAAAGGAAGACTGTCTTCGGATGATTCGAGGATTGAAAATGCCACGGTAATTTATCGCGCAACACCAGGTTATGTAGGTACGCTGCATTATGGCGGAAGAGTGATTTTCGATAGAAGCGGCCACCTCATCCTGAGCACCGGAGAACGCTCCGATCTCATCACCAGGCCGCAGGCCCAGGACCTGAATTCCGGACTCGGTAAAATCATCCGCCTTACAAAAGATGGAAACTCCGCTCCGGGAAATCCATTCTCTTCGCAATCCGAAGCGCGTCCTGAACTTTATTCTTATGGGCACCGGAACCCACAGGGATTGGCCATTCATCCCACTACAGGAGATTTGTGGTCGGGTGAGCATGGACCACGAGGCGGCGACGAGATCAACCGCATAGAAGCCGGTAAAAATTACGGCTGGCCTGTTATCACCTATGGCATTGAATACAGCGGCGCAGTAATTGGGGACGGTATTCAGCAGAAAGAGGGCATGGAACAACCCGTGTACTATTGGGATCCCGTGGTTTCTCCAAGCGGCATGACTTTCTACAGCGGCAACAAAATCCCCGAATGGCGCAACAACCTTTTCATTGGTGCGCTGAGCGGCATGCACATTGTGCGCCTCGCATTTGATGGCAACAAAGTTATTGGTGAAGAAAGATTGCTCGCAGGCGAAAGGCAGCGCTTCCGCGATATCACACAGGGATCGGATGGCGCGTTATATGCGGTTACCGATCAGGGCAGGTTGTACCGCATCAGCAACGATTAAACCGCGGTATTCCGGAAATTGATGATGGATGCTGATATTGTTCTAACTTTCCGTTTCAATTTTAACCTTAGCAAAATCATTATTTCTTAAATGGCATCCGGAATTTTCGCTGTTCTCGACGATATCGCCGCATTGATGGACGATGTGGCTGTGGCAAGTAAACTGGCAACAAAAAAAACGGCAGGAATCCTGGGCGATGACCTCGCGGTAAACGCGGAGAAAGCCACAGGATTTCTTGCTTCCCGGGAATTGCCGGTGCTGTGGGCCATTACCAAGGGTTCTTTGGTGAACAAGCTCATCATTGTGCCGGTCGCTTTCTTACTGAGTTTTTTCTTCCCGGTAGCCATCAAAGTGGTATTGGTAATCGGAGGATTATATCTCGCTTATGAAGGTGTAGAGAAGATCGTGGAATTCCTTTTCCATAAAAAACACCAGGACAAACCCGCTGCTGAAGAAGTGGCGGAAGAAGGGCTGGAAGCTGAAAAGAAGAAAATCCGGTCTGCCATCTCAACGGATTTCATTCTTTCCGTGGAAATCGTGATCATCGCGTTGGGAACAGTACTCGATAAGCCGCTCACCACACAAATTCTTACCGTCTCCGTTGTGGCATTCATCGCTACCGTTGGCGTGTACGGTATCGTGGCGCTTATCGTGCGTATGGATGATGCCGGTCATAAACTGATCAAACGTTCCGGAGACAAAGGCTTCCTCGCTAAAATGGGACACCTGCTGGTGCGTGCCCTTCCCGTGATCATCCGTTCCCTGGCCGTAATCGGCACCCTCGCACTCATCCTGGTTTCCGGCGGTATTTTCGTGCACAACATCGATTACCTGCACCATGCTCTTCCAGGTGTACCATCCATTCTAAAAGAGATCATGGCCGGATTGATCGCAGGACTACTTGCCGTATTGCTGGCAACCGTAGGAAAGAAAATCTTTTCAGCGGTAAAGAAGTAGTACAAAACATACTGAGTATTGTTCAGGAGTTTTCAGGATATGATCTGAATATGCTGAACAAAATGGTTTTACTGGCTGAATAACTTAACTTTAAAAGAGTAACTTTTTACTGAAATTTATTATCCGCCTTTAGGCCTGAATACTGATTTGTAGCGCAACCATCATGTAAACCAAACAGGTATGCGTACACTATGCTCCGGACTGCTCCTGCTTATCGCCATATCCGTTTCCGCGCAGGAAACGAAAGCTGTTCTTTTTGAACGGGTAAGTATCTTCAATGGCCGTTCAACTGCTGTTTCGCCACCCATGTATGTGCTGGTAGCGGGAAACACCATTCAGAAAATCAGCGCCGTTCCCTTCGATGCGCCCACCGATGCGGTGAAGATAAACGGAGAAGGAAAAGTGTTGATGCCCGGTCTTATAGACGTGCATGTACACCTCACATTCGGTGCGCTCTCAAAGAAGGATATGCTTTCATCGGAAACAACGGAAGCCATGTTGATGCAACGGGTAGGGATATCCGCAGAAAAAACATTGTTGCGCGGTTTTACCAGTGTACGCGATGTGGGCGGCCCGATCTTCCCACTGAAAGCCGCTATAGATCAGGGAAAAATCACCGGGCCAAGAATATGGCCCTCGGGCGCGACCGTTAGCCAGACCGCAGGACATGGGGATTTCCGTACACCCGATGAACGTTCCCGCCGTTTCTTCGGCGAAGCTTCCATGGCGGAAAAATACAACGCAACCTTCATCGCCGATGGGCGGGATGAAGTGCTTACCGCTGTTCGGGAGAACCTCCGTTTCGGCGCCAGCCAGATCAAAGTAATGGCCGGAGGGGGCACTTCTTCCGCCTACGATCCCGTGGATGTTACCCAATACACTTTAGATGAGATGAAAGCTGCCGTGGAAGCAGCAGATGATTGGGGTACCTACGTTACCGTTCATGCTTATACGCCGAAGGCGGTGCAACGGGCAGTGCAAGCCGGTGTGAAATGTATTGAACATGGTCAGTTGCTGGATGAATACACGTTGAAACTGATGGCGAAGAAAAGGGTATGGCTCAGTTTGCAAAACCTGGTGGAAGATACGCCAGAAATGGATCCGCAGCGCAGGGAAAAACGAAAACCGGTGATAGAAGGGCAGGAAAGGGTATGGCCGCTGGCGAAAAAGCTGAAAGTAAAACTCGCCTGGGGAACAGATTTCCTCTTCGAACCCGATCTGAATGAAAGGCAGAACGAATTCATCCTCCGGTTACGGAAATGGTTCACCAATGCAGAAATACTGAAAATGGTGACGTACGATAACGCACAGTTGCTGGCACTCTCCGGACTTAGAAGTCCGTATGCCGGTAAACTTGGCGTAGTGGAAGAAGGTGCACTCGCCGATCTTTTGCTGGTGAATGGAAACCCATTGGCAGATATTGAACTCATCGCCGATCCGGCGAAGAATTTCCTGGTGATTATGAAAGACGGGAAAATTTACAAGAACAATCTTCCGCAGTAATATTATGGCCGGGCGCGCTTCTTTCTGTTGAAGGCCAATAAAATCAATACGATTGCCACCATTCCGCCAGACAGAATGCTCCACAAGAGCCATCTGCGCTCTTCCGGCATATTCATCGGTTCGGTATTGCCCATCAATACCAGTCCGGCCCAGTATTCGGGGGAAAGTGTTCTGCCTTTTGCGCCGGACAGGTAACTGAGTTTTGCCCTGCGTAACGCTTCATCTTTACGCATTCCTTTTGCCAGGTTCGCATAGAAAACTTCGGTGATGGCCACACTGGATTGTTCATCAATTTTCCAGAGTGCCGTGAGCATGCTGTTGCTTCCCGCATATTGAAACGCGTGCGCAAGGGAAATCATGCCTTCACCATCCTGGTACCCTGCTGAACCGGATTCACAGGCGGTAAGCACGGTGAGCTCCGAGCGCAGGTCGCATTCGTAGATATCGGAAAGGTAAAGCGTATAACTGTTGTCGTTATGTCGGGCCGTATCAGGATAGAAAAGCAGCCTGGAGTATTCAGGGAAAAGGTTGTTGGCCTCTGCATGGGTGCCGATATGAATGATGCGGTGATTGCCTGCTTTCTGTTTAAAATTGGTGATGGTAGAACTTTTTCCGGAGAAAATACTGCCTTCAAATTCATCCGCCATTTTTTTGGCAAGCTGGTCGCTGAAAGGCAAGGGGAGAAACGAGAAGTAGGCTTTTTCGGTTTCGGGTAACAATCTTTTTAAACCTGGCTCTTCGCGGAATCCGGGAACAAATGCAATGTAATTTTCACTTGTGAGGGCCGAATGCTGCATGGGCACTAGTTGCTGCAGGCTATAACGATAAGAAAATGCCTGCCGGGCAAGCAGCATTTGTTGGGGAAAATCATTGAACTGTGTTGCCGGTCGGCGCAGCAGGGTTTCGAAATTCAGGTGGTACAACGGCCCATCGGGCAATACGATTACTGCGGCATGCGGTACCATTTTTTCGATAGGCGCCCATATTTTAAGGTACAATTGGTGCAACAGATGTCCGGTAATGGGAGCGTTGGCATAATTTGCGCGTAAGGCGAGCATCATGCTGTCGATCCCCTTTGCATCCAGTAGGGTGAATTGTGTTTTGGTCCGGTCTCCCGTTGTTACCAGTAACTTATCGTTGTTGAAAATATATTTTACAAAGCAGGTGTTGGGGGGAAGTTGCTTCTGCAAGCGTGTGAGGTTGGTTTCCGTTTTGCCGTAACGCATGGAGAAATACCTAGGGTAACTGCGTTTCAGTTCACGGCTGAACTGTTCAAAGCGGTGCGTCGCTGCAAGGTATGCCTGCATGGCGTTTTCCTGCTGTAGTGCAGCGGTGATGTTCTGTTTGAGTTGCGTTTCCTGATTCAACAGGTGCTGGGGTACGAACGCAAAACGCTGGCTGTTCCTGCTGTCCATCCTCGAACGGATCCGCGCGTAGATATTTGCTTCGTGTGTGCTTACCAGTTCTTCCAGGTATTTTTCTTTTCCAGATACTTCGTGCAACTCCAGCAGCAGTTGCTGAATGAATTGAAGCAGTTCGTGCTGATCGGCCAGCAATAACGTCTGATCGGCTTCATCGTAAAGAACGGATTTCCTTCTTTCCAGTACATTTTCAGCGTGTTGAAGTTCGTTCAGGAGATTGGAAAGCGCTGCTTCATTTTTCACGGGCAGCAGGGCATAAGTGGATTTGACTTTCATGAGCAGCGCCCTGGGGCGCCGGATTTCGACCTGAACAGAATCCAGTGCCCGCCCGGTTTTTTTCAGCAGCAACTGAATCACCGACAATGCGTTGTCTGCATACCCGACAGCTGCTTTATGCTGGCCGCAGCGTGCGGTGATTTCCGACATGTTCAGGAATTGCTGTACCTGCTGCAGGCTGTTGCTTTCACCAGCTTTCACCAGGTAATCAAGTGTTTTGCTGCTCTTTGCCATGGCTTCGGCACAACTGTTGTTTTCCGCCAGAAAGAGCGCATGGTTCTGCATGTATTCCAGGTAAATAAAATCGAACTGATCTCCGAACGCCCTCCCGTACAACTTACCTGCTTCTGCGTACAATATGGCTGCTTTGTCCTCCGCCCCGAGTTTGTCGTACACGAGTGCCAGTCCATAACATGCATCGCCATGCCAGAAGAGTTGATCGCTATCCTGTGCGGCTACGCCTTTTCTTCCCTGTTCCAGCAATTCAATGGCCCTGGGATAATTTCGTTTCGCGTAGTACAATTGACCCAGGAGTATTTGAGAGATAAATAGGTTATGGTTACCGGCTTTCTTTTTAAGGTCGTAAGCATACAAAAGCAGTTCTTCCGTTTTGGCGTAGTTGCCCAGTTCTTTATAAACGCCGCCAAGGTTTTCGATGGCACGGAATTGCAGGTCCTGCGCATCGGGCTTTTGTGGCGGTGCCGGTATGATTTGGAGGAAGGTGCCACACAACTCAATACACTCCTGCATCGCGGAAATGGCTGCCGTTGTATTTCCATTTACCCTGTATATGCCCGCGAGGTTATTTTTCAGCAATGCTTTTCTGTAATACTTATTCTGGGGTGTTTCAGGTGCTTTATCCAGCATTTGTAACGCCTGCGTGAAACAATAGGCTGCACTGTCGTTACGGGAGGCGTACCAATGGATGGTGCCAAGTGCATTGTAGCAGGCGTACAACAGTTCAGGGTTCTTATTTGCGCGTGTAAGCAGGTGTTGTACCGCTTTTTGGAATTGGTTTTCGGAAAGATTGGGGTGAGACCCATAGCGCATCCATGCAACTATGGAATCGGTCATCTGATGCGCGATGAAATAATTGAGTTTATCCTGGACCTGGGTCAGGGCATCATTTTCTTTTTGCTGAACGGTCTTCTTTTCCACATCTTTTTGCGCGTGCGATGGCTGCGCCAACGCCAGTGCGCAAAGCAGGAGGAAGCAGTAGAAGTGCCGTTTCATGTCAATGTTTTGAATCACTTAGTTGGCTTTGAGCGACTGCAACAGTGCGGGTGCATCAGGGTATTTCGATTGTTTAAGAAGTTCAGTGGCGCGTTGTGTATTGCCCAGTTTTATTTGAGCGAGCGCCGCATACCACAGCGCTTCGTGGTAAAATGCGCTGCCCGTATTTTTTGTTACCGGTAAGAAATGATTGTATGCAATTTCCGGCCTGCCGAGCGCCAATTCTGCGCAGCCTGTAAAATAGTGCACGGTATCCGATGGCGCTGCAGTCAGCAGGGGTGCCCATCTTTCCAGCGCTTCTTTGTAATGGCCGGTTTTGTAATCCACCATGCCACGGTCAAATGCATAGGTTTCCGTGGCGCCCATTGGAGTGATCAGTCCTGGATCAGTGGTATAGAACTTTGAATACAGCGTATTTTTTGAAGGGGAATAGAACCAGAACCCCGCGCTCAGCAATACGATGGCCGCGGCAGGTATCCATAACCGGTATTTCCTGGCGGGTACAACAGGTGCGGAAAAAGCTTCCTTGTGCCATGCTTTCAGTCTTTCTTCCTTCCCTTCAGTCTCAATGCCCTCTTTCAGGAGTCTTATTTCACCGGCGAATTGTTGCAGCGTTGGATCGTTGGCCAGGGCTGCTTCAAAGGAGCGGCGTGTGGGTTCATCCATTTCATTCAGCAACCAGGCGCTGATCTGTTGAAATTGTTCTTCCGATAAATGCCGGTTATTCATGGTGATCGGTTTTTGACAGTACGGCGGCACGGAGCCTTTCCATACAACGGTATTTTTTGTTCCTGGCCGAGGCTTCCGTGATGTTCAGTGCGGAAGCCACCTCGCGCAGGCTTTGTTTAGAGAAATATACCCGCAGCAACAGGTCGCGGCATTCCGCACCCAATAAGCGAAACTGTTGTTGCACGGTGCGGAGTTTGCGTTCCTGTTGCGCATCTTCCATCGTAGCCAATTCTGGCAACTCAGTTTCCGCCACATGGACGGTGTGCATCTTTTGCTGTGCCCGCAAACGGTCGATCCATTTGTGCCTGGCTACGCTGAAGATGTATCCTCCAGCAGCTTCTGCTGAAACAGGCGCATACTTTCCCGCCGAAATATTGCGCCAGGTAGCCAGAAAGGCCTCCTGGTAAATATCTGCAGCATCCGCTTCCTGTCCACCATTTTGCAACAGCCAGTTTTTCACACCCGGGTAATGTGCCACATAAAGGCTTTTCAAAGCAGCCTCGTCTCCGGAAAGCAACAATGCGGAAAACGGTGTGCTTTTTAGGTTGTGCAATGAAATATCTTCTTTCATATAGGAAAGAAAGATAATTCAAAATCTTAAACAGCAACGCGCACTTCATACACTTATCGTTCAAAAAGAAAAACATCATCAATATTTTTTCAGCCTGATGATGTTTTCAGATTCCTGCGATAAATGGCTAAAAGCAAACGCCATGAAGAAGTTATACCTCGTAGCCCTGCTGTTTACGGTACTCTGGTCCTGCAAAAAGGATATGGGCACACCGGAGGGAACGCTGCCGGATGATACAACGTTCAACCTTACCCTCAAAGAGGTGGGGGTAACCGTGCCTTCGGGTGTAACATTGAACCTGGAGGGCAGTTCGGTATTTTCGTATGGCATGGAAAAAGCGGTGGATGGTTCAGGGAAATCATCCATAGCGTTTGAGCAGGGGAAATTCGTATTGGCATGGCTGGTGGATAAAAACGGGCAGCCGCTGATGGCTGGATTGATTACTGATAGTACTTCAGAAATATCGCCTGCAAGTACTGCGAAAGCATTGTTGTACCTGGCGTACAATATACCCTTGCAGATAGATTCACTTTCGCCGTATTTCATCAACAACATCAGCCTGTTGGCGGGAGCAAAAGAATGGGAAAACCAGTTCGTGGGAATGTTCCGGGCAGACCCGCTTGTGCTTTCCAAACAAACTTATATCCCGGCGCTCCGCACGAAGCTGGAAGAAATGGTGGGTGTTTTCGATCCCGCCGATATCCGTGCCCAGTCGAAGGCCGCCGATATACTGGTCGATGCAAATGATATCCGGAGCGGGTTGCAGGTGTCGGAGGAAGGGCTCAGCCAGTTCCAGGTGTCGAACCAGCGCAGGAGAAGGGCCCATGCCTTTCTGTATAAAATGTATTACCGCGACCTTGATGACAAGTACCACGTGGTGACCCCTTCAGTAGATAAATCCAGCAAGTCGGATAAAGATTATCCTGTAGGTCCCGTGGCTGCAATCAACGGGTTTCTTTCAGAAGTTGGAAAGAATATTGAAGGAAAGGGGATTGAGTCTGCGGTAGTTACCTCAGGGCCATTCAAACTGGAACTGCAGGACAAAGAATCCATGGCGTTGTACAAACTGAGGATCATCGGTCCCGGACGTTTGCCGAATGGAGACCAGCAACTTACTGAGGCGGAAGAAAGTATGCTCACCCGGCTGCGTATTGAGACCTTCCTGCTGGATTTTGTGGTACCCGCCATTTCTATCGTCACTTCAGCGCCAGACATACCCAAAGGCGGCAACCTCCTGCCTAAACCCAGTTTTCCCGAAAGGGTGGACGCGCTCGCCGCTTTGCTGAAAACTTTACCTGATGTAACAGAAGAAATAAAAAACGGCAACTATAAAGTGGCATTGGAAAAGTTTATGTTGAATGTTATGAACGAAGCGTATGGCGTAAAGCTTGATATGGTGCTTAACATTGCTACCATGGCTGCCACCGAAGGTTCGGTGAAGGCGCATTTTGTAAAGCGCATCGAACACCTGCTGTTCATCCTGAAAGCAGCCGACGCCACGCTGGCTGTGGGCGACCTGCTGCGGATAGATGCGCACCTTTCATCCTCGCGCACATTGGAAGAATGGGAAATAAAAGCAAGAGCAGGACAGGTAAAACTGCTGCCAAAGGAAAGCGCCATTAATACGCGTACCAAACACATCATTAAAGCGGAGGTAAAGAATGTGGATGAAAACGGAACCACCCATCCTTTCTTTGAATGGAGCACATCGGGCAAATACGGCACCATCAGCGATACCAAAGGCCACAGCGGAACGTCTTTCGCAAGCGCTGACGCGGAAGTAACCTATTATGGCACGGTGGCCGCTTCGGCGCTGTCGGAAGGCCCTAACCTTGAATACATTTATGTTACGGCCAAAATTGGCAACGCTGTAATTGGAAGAGATACGGCAGTAATAGACCTCAAGAAAACACGTTACCAGATGAAGCCCGATGGCGCCACCCTTACGGGGAAAAAAGGCGGGCACAACAGTGTGGCCCTCTACCTGGAAAAAACGGATGGTACAACAGATATTAAACCCAATGATGACACGGATTATAAAGTGGTGTGGTCCACACCCGGTAAACACGGAACACTCTTGAATGTGGACGGCGAACGCGGCAAAACGCTCACAGATTATGACAACGACCAGATTTGGTACGAATGCACCGACAAGGATACCAAAGAAGGCACAGAATCCATTCAGATCAGGGTGTATTCCAAGCCCAAAGGTGAACCGGCTTCGGCGTTCAGTTTATTTGAAGAAGTGAAAGGAACGGTTAAGATCAACAACGATCCGAAGAAAAAAGTGATCAAGGTACAAATGGAACTCTTCCATGGCGATACCACTACCGGTCCGTTCCGCAGCTGGCCCAGCGGCAGCACTTACTATTCGTACCAATGCCACAAATCCAGCGGCGTACGTTTTAAAGAGGACCCCGAGGCCGCTTCTTATTTCCTGCGGTTTTTTGTGGCGGGAAAGCCCACCATTGGCGCGCCAACCACCCAGAGCTGGAAAGCCGGGGATCCTTCTCCCTACGCTCCGGCGAGTTTTGCCATGCCTGGTTATGCAGGAGGTTTTTACGCGGTGATCTATTCCTATGGCGCAAGAGTTGGCCCCACTGATGGACACGCAAACGGAAGCGGGCGCGCTGGTTATGCAGAAGTGATCATTACCTTAAAATAACAGGAATTCTCATGTTTTCGCTTTGCCCGGTAGTGTCAACTGCCGGGCTTTTTTTATACCTGAAAATTGCAGATTGTGCGTGTCGCAATCACCCCGGAATTTGTCTTTATTACGTCCGTATTTTACCTGCCATTCTCCCTACATTTGTATCCTTCACCCAATAAAACATACGATCATGATGGTAAATCCTTATTTGAATTTCGATGGCAATGCGGAAGAAGCCTTTCGTTTTTACCAATCTGTTTTCGGCGGCGAACTTTTTGTTCAGAAAATGAGCGCCGCTCCCGGTACCGAAGGACTTTCCGAAGCAGAAAAGAACCGCGCAATGCACGTGTCGCTGCCGGTTGGCAACGGACAGTTCCTCATGGCCTCCGATTGTTTGCCCTCCGCCGGCCACGTACTCAAGGTGGGCAACAACAATTATATTTCCGTTTCACCCGACAGCAGGGAAGACGCCGATCGCCTTTTCAACGGACTTTCAGCCGACGGGAAAGTTGAAATGCCCATGGCCGATATGTTCTGGGGCGATTATTTCGGCTCCTTCCAGGATAAGTTCGGGGTGTGCTGGATGATTAATTTTACGAATCCGAAGTAGCCTCACCCCGCCCCCTCTCCCCAGGGAGAGGGGCATTGCTTTTCGTCACCGAAATGATTTGTGGTAGTAGGGAGCTTTTCTATGGGTGTTTTTGTAGTGCACTGTTTATCCAGGATGCTTCAATTAAGCCTTACGAATTTCTTGCTTTCCCCCCAACTCATCAATGCCTCGCGCCTTTGCGTCTCCGCGAGAGAATTATTCTCCGCTATAACGTCCTGAATCATCTCTTCCAAAACAATCTTTTCAGAAAAAAAACTTCCCATAAATCCACTCCCTACCAATCAACGCGTTACGTCGTGGCATCTTTGCGTTGCGAGGTACGATGCAATCACGGGAAAGTCTTTCCCTTCGCCTCCGCAACCGCATCCTCGTACACCGCAAAATACAGCCACCAGTTGTTCAGCACGCCCTCGCGTTTACTCACACCCGCCGCATGCGGGAACTTCCGCATCCACCACGACATATACCCCATCTGGCTACACCCCCAATCCTCACAATTCACCGCGCTTGCCTTTCCTGTTCCGGGTGCCGTGGCGG
>CAMLRX010000077.1 GCA_946482545.1 uncultured Flavihumibacter sp.
GCTCAATAAATTTCTGCAACTGGAGGGAAGGATCAATACATTAATAGATATCATCGCTAATATTTCATTTGATCCGGGGTTCCTGCACCCGGATACGCGAAAAACTTATGAAGAAGTGATCGCGCGCCATGCCGCCGAGAAACAGGAAGCCTGATGAACGGAAGCGGTCTTTACCATATTACCTTCCTGGGAACCGGCACCAGCAGTGGCGTTCCGATGATCGCCTGTCCGTGCAGCGTTTGCGCTTCGCCGGATCCCCGCGATAAAAGACTCCGCTCCAGTGTATTGGTGGAAACAGCTTCAACCACCATCATTATTGATACCACACCGGATTTCCGCTACCAGATGTTGCGTGCGGATGTGCGCAAACTTGACGGCGTGGTGATTACCCATTCTCATAAAGACCATATCGCCGGCATGGATGATGTGCGCGCTTTCAACTATTTCATGAAACGCGCCATGCCTGTGTATGCCAACGATGCTTCCGAAGAAGTGATCATGCGGGAGTTTCCTTATGCTTTTGCAGACAAAAAATATCCCGGCGTTCCTGAAATTGAACTGGTCACCATTGGCATGGAACCCTTTACGATCGGGGACATCACGTTACGTCCCATTATGGTATGGCATATGAAAATGCCGGTATGGGGATTCAGGATCGGTGATTTCACCTATATCACGGATGCCAATAAAATTGACGAGGCCGAGAAAGAAAAAATAAGGGGCAGTAAAGTGCTGGTGCTGAATGCGCTCCGGAAAGAAAAACACATCTCTCATTTTAACCTGGAAGAGGCCATAACACTAGTACAGGAGCTGAATGTACCCACGGCGTACTTCACGCACATCAGCCACCAGTTAGGCACACACGAAGAAGTGTCTGCAACTTTACCCGAAGGTATTCATCTTGCTTACGACGGTTTAAAAATTACGGTGTAAATACGGATTGTCTTGTATTGAACGCGCCCTTAATTTTACATGCTTAAACAGTGTGTTATGAAATGGAGGGAATGGTTCATGTTTTCCGCTCGGGAAAGAACGGGCGTGCTGGTGCTTGTGGGATTGATCCTTGTGGTGTATAGTTTTCCCTGGTGGAACCCCTGGAAAGAGGAAGAAGTGGTGTTGGGAGATGCTCAACTGGTTTCCTTACTAAGTACGATAAAGGAAAAGAAAGAAGCGTTGCGGCAGGATACGGCGTTGCCTGCTTATCCTGAATTTACTTACGAAAGAAAGCAACCTTATACAACAGGTGGCGCTGCTAATAAGCATTTGTCTGGCAGCAACAACAGTTATTACCCGCCGAAAAAGCCCCCGCCTTCAATAGATATAAATACAGCCGGTTTGGAAGAATGGGATGCCCTGCCGGGGATAGGGCAGGTGCTGGGGGCAAGGATCATTGCCTTCCGGGAGAAACTGGGTGGATTCGTGCGCAAGGAGCAGGTGGGTCAAACCTATGGTTTGAAGGATTCCGTGTTTCAGAAGATCGTGGTTTTTTTGAAGGAAAGTCCGGGCAAAGTGCGTCGGTTACCGGTGAATACCGCGTCAGAGGAGGAGTTGGCGGCACACCCGCTGATCCGGTGGAAACTGGCGAAGCAACTGGTGGGGTACCGGAAGGTGCATGGTGGTATCAAAGATGTGGAGGAGCTGCATAAGCTGCTTTCATTAGATCCGGTGCAGGTGAACTGGTTGGGGGAATACCTTGATTTCAGGAACTAACACATTTTTAAAAATTGGCTAACGATTGTTAGTTTTTTAACGGTAAACTCCTTATCATTGTGGTACAACTATAATGATACATGAACTTTGCACAATCAGAAGTAACAGCGCAAGTAGCACAGATAGCACGGGATTTTGCTGAAAGGAACATCAGGCCGCATGTGATGGAATGGGATGAGGCGCAGCATTTTCCGCGGGAACTTTTCCGGGAAATGGGGGCGTTGGGATTAACGGGCGTGCTGGTGCCGGAAAAATACAATGGTGCAGGATTGGGCTATGAGGAATATGTGCATGTACTGAAAGAAATCGGTAAAGTGTGTGGTTCCATCGGCCTTAGTGTGGCGGCGCACAACTCGTTGTGTACCGGGCATATTTTACAGTTCGGAAACGAAGCGCAGAAAGAAAAATACCTTCCGCTGCTGGCCACAGGGGAATGGCTGGGAGCATGGGGACTCACGGAAGCGAACACCGGCAGCGATGCGGGCAATATGCAGTGCGCCGCTGTGAAGGAAGGAGATGAATGGGTAATCAACGGCACTAAAAACTGGATCACACACGGCATTAGTGGGGATGTGGCAGTAGTGGTATGCAGAACGGGAGCGCCCAGAACGCGTAATAATTCAACCGCGTTTATTGTGGAACGGGGAACACCTGGATTTTCCGGCGGCAAAAAAGAAAACAAACTTGGGATGCGCGCCAGCGAAACGGCTGAAATGATATTTGACAATTGTCGTGTGCCCGACAGCCAGCGCATCGGAGAACCGGGACAGGGATTTGTTCAGGCGATGAAAGTATTGGACGGCGGAAGGATATCCATCGCGGCGCTGAGCCTGGGCATAGCCCAGGGCGCTTACGACGCGGCAAGAAAATATGCACAGGAGCGCCACCAGTTCGGGGTACCCATTGCCAGCTTCCAGGGTATATCTTTTAAACTGGCTGATATGGCCACCGAAATAATGGCCGCGGAATTATTAACCCTGCAGGCAGCGAATATGAAAAATAATGGTCTTACTATGACCAAAGAGGCGGCGATGGCGAAATATTATGCCTCCGAAGTAGCTGTGAAAACGGCCAATGAGGCAGTACAGGTATTTGGAGGGTATGGTTATACAAAAGACTTCCCGGTGGAAAAATACTACCGCGACAGTAAACTTTGTACGATAGGCGAAGGAACCTCGGAAATCCAGAAGATCGTGATTGCCCGCGAGGCGTTGAAATAATTGAAATTTCTCTACGATTGCTTGCGTTTTATAAAGAGCGTATCGGAAACGATACGCTCTTTCTTTTTAATTAACCCCTCATTTTTTAACTACCAGTACAGAAAAAATAATTGTCTGTTGGTCAAACCAACCGCCTTCACTACGCCATACAGCAATCTATTTACCTTGGCGTTCACTCGAAAACTTCACGCTAAGTTCTGATTCTCTTGCATTTAGTAAATCGTTTTCATTTTTTTTCAATGATTTCTTTAACAACATTTTAATGTGTTCCAGATTTTCGTTATTTGTCGCTTATAGATCACAATTCGGGCAGTCAAGGTTAATATTGTACCAATCAGGGTTAAAAAAAAGTTGTATGAGTTTTGTTCATACACTTATCTTTACATTTGGAATATGATAACGTTTTCATTTCCTGCTTAATGTAAACGATTGCGTTCTATGCCGCTTGCGAACACCTTCCGCACAAATTTTTATTGTACCACCCTGTCAGAAGGGGTGATTCTTCATTCACCAAAAATGCTGTTTATGCGATTTTGCCGCTGCCTCATGGTGCTGTCCATATTAATGTGGCTGCCCGACCGGACGAGCGCGGGTATCTCCCGGCTTGCCGCTCCTTTTCAGCAAAAGGAGGAAAACATTGGCTTTAAGGGTCGTTTGCTGGATTCCCGACAGGAACCTGTTTCAGGAGCCCGCATTGTGGCGGGTAACGGAGTTTCGGTTGTTTCCGACCGTTCGGGATTTTTCCTGTTGAATGCCATGCCAGGCGATTCAATCATCATTACCAAAAGAGGTTATGCAGAGACCTCGTACAGGCTCACCACTTTGAAAGAATTCTCTTTAGAATTCAATGCGGTAGCGCCATCAGTGGCACCACCGGTTCAGCGCGATGTTCAATTCGTGCACCATACCATGCCTGCTGACCTCTCACTCGCGTCCACATCAACGGTGTACAACAAAGACATCATTAAATCACCCGTTACCAGTGTGAGAAATGCGCTCACCGGAAGAATGGCCGGGCTTTTTACCCTTCAATCTTCGGGCAACCCAGGACAGGATGGCGTTTCTGCCTCCCTGCGCGGACAAAACCCTCTGATTATTATTGATGGAATTCCCCGTAACCTGACCATCTTCGACCTCGAAGAAATTGAGAGCGTTACCGCTATTAAGGATGCACTTGGTGCCGCTATGCTGGGCTCGCGTGGTTCTAACGGCGCATTGCTGATTACCACCAAAAAAGGAACCGTTTCCAAACAACGGATTTCCTTCACCGCCCAAACAGCTTTTCAGAAACCGGTGGATATGCCGAAGGCATTGAATTCCTACGACTATGCCCGCTTGTACAACGAAGCCCTGGCAAATGACGGGAATAGCCCAATTTACTCCGATGAAGCACTTGAAAAATACCGCTCCGGAAGCGATCCCAACCTTTTCCCTAACGTAGACTGGCGCAAGCAGGCGTTGAAAAAATCCTCCCGCTTCGACAGGTACACGCTCAATGCACAGGGCGGGAACAACACGGCCCGGTATTATGTATCCCTTGAGCACATCAATCAGACAGGACTGCTGCAAACCGCTGACAGCAACAAATACAACACGAACAATACGTTCAAAAGTTATGTGGCCCGTTCCAATGTGGACATAAACATCACAAAAAATCTTTCTGCCGGCGTTTACCTGCTTGGAAGGATTTTGAATGGGAACGAACCGGGGGCAACCACTTCGTCTCTTTTCAACTCTTTTTTGAATACGCCCAACAACGCATACCCTGTTTTAAACCCCAATGGGTCTTACGGAGGCAATTCACAATACACAAACAACATCTGGGCGCAAACCATCGGTTCCGGATACAGGGAGAATTACAAGCGCGACATGCTTGCTGATTTTTACCTGCAACGTACGCTGGATGATATCACCCCAGGTTTGTATGTAAGAGCCGCCGCATCTTTCTACTCAACGCTTTCTGAAAACATCAACCGGTCCAAACCCTACCGCGTATTTAATATGCAGGTAAGTCCAACGGGTGATACCACCTACCAGCAGTTCGGTAATATCGGAGACCAGGCAAACTCGAACTCCATCGAGTACCAGGGCCGGAGCGACTATATGGAATTGAAATTCGGCTACAACAGAACTTTCGGCGTGCATGGTGTGGATGCGACTTTGCTTGCCAACCGGGTAAACTCCGTAGACAATTCTGATCTTCCTTTCACAAGCCCCGGCGTTTCCGGAAGGTTCGCTTATAACTTCAACAAAAAATACCTGGCTGAAGTTGCTTTCGGTATGAACGGTTCCAATCGTTATCCACCAGATGGCGATTATAAAATGGGGTTCTTCCCCGCCATTGGTTTGGGATGGAATATTTCCGAAGAGGATTTCATGAAAGAAAGCAAGGTGTTCTCACGCCTCAAACTGTTTGGCTCTTATGGAAAAACAGGTTGGGACAGGCCGGGTAACTTCGTTTATGTACAGCGTTACTTCGATGGTGCCGCTACTTATTTCGGAACTGGTGCCGGCAGCAATACCAGCATCAACGAACAGATACTTGCAAACCCTAACATTACATTTGAAGCGGCGAACAAACTTAATCTTGGTATATCCGGTGGATTGCTGAACGACAGGCTATCCTTCACTGCTGAATACTATAACAACAAATACTACGATCTGCTGATGCAACGCGGCAGGAACAGTTCCATTATCGGGAACTTCTACCCGGATGAAAACATAGGGGAGAACAGGTATTCAGGAGTTGAACTGCAACTTGATTGGCAGGATGCCGTGAAAGATTTCAGTTATTTCGTTTCTGCGAATGCTGCCTTGCAAAAGACCGAAGTGCTTTACATTGATGAAGTATTCCGTCCTTACCCCTGGATGTCAAGAACAGGAAATGTAATCGGTCAGCAGTATGGCTATATCGCCGATGGCTTCTTCCAGCAGAACGATGACTTTATAAATACACCTACCATTGATGGTTATACGCCACAAGCGGGAGACATTAAATACAGGGACCTCAACGACGACGGTGTGATCAACCAGTTCGACCAGGCACCAATTTATACCGATAAGCCGATGTTGATCTACGGCATCAGCGCAGGTTTTGCCTGGAAAGGATTTGACCTGAGCTTACTGCTCCAGGGCGTGCAGAACAGGGATATTTACCTTTCCGGAAATGGGTACTGGGAATTCCAGAACAATGGTTTTGGTCAGGCTTACGAGCACCACCTCAACCGTTGGACGCCCGCTACTGCAGCTACAGCATCTTACCCACGCCTGGGTATTGGTACAAATCCGAACAATCAGGCTTTCTCTTCTTTCTGGGTAAGAAACGGAAGTTATGCCCGCCTGAAGAATGTGGAAGTAGGTTACACCCTGCCTTCTGCTATAACGAGAGTGGTGAAACTTCAGTCGGCGCGTTTCTTTGTAAGCGGACTTAACCTGCTTACATTCTCTTCGCTGGATGGCGTGGACCCTGAAGTGTACAATGGGGCCTATCCGCTCCAGAAGCTTGTTAACATTGGCCTGAACATTAAACTCTAACAACATGATGCAGCTAAGAAAATATACCAGATGGGCCTTTGCGGCGCTGTTTGTTGTGGCGCTCGCCGCTTCCTGCAAACGAATTGAAACCGAACCCAGGGACTGGATTAAAGATGACCTGGTTTGGGATGAGGTGGACAGGAACGCGACCCTCGCCGGATGGTTCCTGAATGACGTATACAATTATATTCCTACCGGATTCAACCGGATCGGAGGCGACTTCCTGGACGCGGCTTCAGGCGATGCCGTGCCTTCGCGCAACAATACTGCTATTGAAAACTATACCAACGGCAGGATCAATGTACTTAACAACCCTGATCCGTACTGGAGCAACAGCTATTTCGGAATCAGAAGGGCGAATATTTTTCTCGCCAATATTGACCGTGTGCCCGCAGCAGCCAACACTATTATGTGGTGGAAGGCTGAGGCCCGTTTCATCAGGGCGCTCCTGTATTTTGAAATGCTGAAAAGGTATGGCGGCATTCCGCTGATTGGCGATACCGTTTTCGCACTGAACGATGACCTGCAAATTCCTCGTAATACTTTTGCCGAATGCGTGGATTATATCGCTTCGGAATGCGACGCTATTAAAACTGAACTCCGCGATGAAAACAATGGAAGCGATTACGGCGATGGAGCCTGGGGCCGCGTTGCAAGAGGCGCTCCTATTGCTTTGAAATGCCGCTTGTTCCTTTATGCCGCGAGTCCTTTGTTCAATGGAGGTAGTATCACTTCAGATCCAGCAAAACGTCCATTGATGGGATATCCGAACAATGATCCTTCCCGCTGGCAGAAAGTAATTGATGCGGCCACTGAATTGAATGCGCTTGGTTATTACCAGCTTAACAGCTCCTTTACCGGGTTGTTTACCACCAAAAAGAACAGGGAAGTCATCCTTGCCAAGCAACAACCCAATAATTCCACCATTGAAGCACAAAACGCCCCCGTAGGTTATCGTCCGAACAACGTGGGCAGCGAGGGAAGAACCAGTCCTACCCAACAACTGGTAGATGCTTTCCTGATGAACAATGGTAAGATGATCAATGAGGCAGGCTCCACCTACAACCCAGATTCTCCTTATGCAAGAAGGGATGCGCGGCTCGCGGCCACTGTCTTTTTCAATGGCATGCGCTGGCTCTCCAGGAATGTTCAGACCTATGAAGGCGGACTGGATAAACCCAATAATCCAACTACCACCAGGGTACAAACGAAAACAGGGTACTACCTGAAAAAGTACATGGCTGATTTCTCCAACAATACCGTGTACAGCAACCAGAGCCACAACTTCATTATTTTCCGTTATGCTGAAATATTGCTCAATACAGCGGAAGCTATGAATGAACTCGGCCGCACTGAAGATGCTGTTACCAGGATTGCTGAAATCAGGAAACGTGCCGGTATTGCAGCCGGTGCCGACAGCAGGTATGGTATTAAGGCCTCCATAACCCAGGACGAAATGCGGGAACTCATCCGCAACGAAAGACGTATTGAACTGGCATTCGAAGAACACCGTTTCTGGGACATCCGCCGCTGGAAGATCGCATCCACCGTGCTCAACCAGCCCGCGCAGGGAATGAGGATCACACTTGGAAACGGAAACGTGTTGGGGTACGAACGTTTTAACGCAGCACCCTCCACTTTCCAGGATCGTTTGTACCTGATGCCACTTCCTTACGATGAAACCATTAAAAACCTTGCGCTCATTCAGAACGAGGGTTGGTAATTGTAACGCGAAAGATTTCAAGACATCAATGCCATCAACAGAAAAAATTAAACGTATGCGGACCATTAAAAAAATAACCTGCCTTTTGCTTTTCCAGCTCATGCTGGTAGGCTGGGCGGCCGCTCAGAATATCGCCTCCGGTATTGTTAAGGACAACAACGGCCCAATTGTGGGCGCATCCATCACTGAAAAAGGAAATGCCGCTAACGGAACCGCCAGTGATGCGAACGGGAACTTCAGGCTGGAACTAAAAGGAAGTTCCGGAACAGTAATTGTAAGCGCGCTCGGATTTAAAACCCGTGAACTGAAAGCCGCCGCCGGTATGCAGGTGGCGCTGGAGCTGGATGAAGAAAAAGGGGTGGAAGAAGAAATAGTGGTGGTGGGCTTTGGAAGGCAGCGGAAGATCACGCTCACTGGCGCCGTGAGTATGGTAAGTGGAAAAGAGATCAGGCAGAACCCTTCCGCCAGTTTACAGAACGCGCTTACCGGACGCCTACCAGGGTTCTTCTCTCAACAACCCTCCGGCAGGCCGGGAGCGGATGGCGCAAACTTTTTTATCAGAGGAATTGCTTCTCCTAACGGAAACAATCAGCCGCTGATTATTGTGGATGATATAGAATTTTCTTATGATCAGTTTGCAAGGCTTGATCCTAATGAGTTGGAAAGTGTTAGTCTTTTGAAAGACGCTTCAACTACCGCAATATATGGTGTTAAAGGGGCAAATGGTGTGTTGGTGGTAACTACACAGCGTGGTAAACTTGGAAAGCCCAAGGTGTCATTCCGTTCTGAGGCAAGTATGATGCAACCCACACGTATCCCGAAATACCTCGATGCCTATGAGTCTGCCAGGTTGTACAGGCAGGCGCAGATCAATGATGGTGTTCCTGCAGGAAGCCTTCAGTTCTCAGAAGCTGATCTTGAGTTGTACAAAAGCGGGGAGGATCCTTATGGACACCCAAACATTAATTGGAGAAAAGAACTTTTCAAGAATTTCAGCAGGCAGGTGCGCGGTAACTTCGACGTTACAGGTGGAACTGAAAGGGTGAAATATTTCGTGTCGCTTGGCTATCTTTTCCAGGATGGTATCCTAAAAGATTTTGGTAATTCACAGGGCATTAATAGCAATTACTTTCACAAGAGGTACAACTATAGATCAAACCTGGATATTAAAGCTACCAAAACATTGGATGTAAGGCTTGATTTATACGGAAACATCGGCGAGGTGAACAACCCGAGTGTGGGTAGCCCCTTCGGTTATAACGATATATTTTATGAGTACAGCAGCTTCATGAGTCTTGCGCCTTTTGCTTACCCGATATACAATCCTGATGGTACGTTCGGATATAGCCAATGGCAACGCAGTAGCGGAAACTACAATACCAATAACGTTATTGGACGGCTTACCCATTATGGCTATACGAGGAGCCATGAGAACAACATGAACTTTGTTGCTCAGGCCAACCAAAAGCTCGATTTTATTACAAAAGGCTTATCTGCAAAAGCTGTGCTTACTTATGCAAGTAACTATGGTTATAATAGAAATGTAGTAAGAGACCAGTTTCCTTCCTTTCTTTACAATCCAACAAATGATACTTACGAGCCCAGAGATCCAAACATCTTCAGGGTACGACGGTATTTTGTGAATTATTCAGCAAATGCTACCTCCAGAACGCTCAACTGGCAAGGGTTCCTGAATTACGACAGAAAATTTGGCGACAACCACTTCTATGGCCTGTTCCTCATAAGCCAGAATTCCAAATGGAATCAAAGCGGAAATGTGGTGTACAATTTTATACCGGAAAACTTCAGAGGCTATACCACCAGGATCGGATATGATTATGCGGATAAGTATCTGATTCAGTTCAATACAGCCTACAATGGTTCAGACCGTTTCCCTGAGGGGCAGCGCTATGGATTATTCAGTGCCCTCTCCGCAGGTTGGGTAATTTCAAATGAGCCTTTCTTCGCAGACAATATCCAGGCGGTGAATATGCTGAAAATCAGGTCGTCGTATGGTTTTGTAGGAAATGATAAAATAGGGAACTCATTCAGCTATTATTACCTTCCCACCTATGGCAACGGAAACGGCGCAGGCAACGTGCCTTATTCTTTCGGTACATCGCACAATGGATTCACCGGTGTGTTTGAAGGGCAACTGGCTAACCAAAACATTACCTGGGAAACTGAAAGAAAATTCGATGTTGGATTGGATTTCGGATTGTTCAACGATAAGCTTACTGGATCCATTGATGTTTTCCACAACAGAAGGGAAGATATTCTTTTAACAAGAGGTACAGTATCTGCCGTATTCGGCCAAGCACTTCCACCTTCCAACCTTGGAATTATTGAAAATAAGGGTGGAGAAATTGAGATTGCATACAGAGGAAGAATCGGTAAAGATTTCAACTTCAACATCAAAGGAAATTATTCCCTGGCGAAGAATAAAATCATTTATCTGGACGATCCGCAGGCCGCTTTCCCATACCAGGACCGCACGGGTAAAAGTCTTGGGCAAATCATGGTGTACGACTGGATCGGATTTTACGATGCCGATAAGATCGCAGACAACAGAATTGCGAAACCCAACGGCATTGTACGTCCCGGTGATCTCCAATACCGCGATCAGAACAACGATGGTGTGATCAATGATTTTGACAGGGCATACATGGGCTACCCCAACCTGCCCAATACAAATATTGGATTCCAGACTGGGTTTACTTACAAAGGATTTGGACTCAATCTTCTCTTCCAAAGCGCCCTCAACTTTAATGTTAGAGGTGTGGCAGAAGCTATCCAGGCATTCGCTTCCAATATGACCAATGTACACCTGAATTCCTGGACACCTGAACTCGGCGATAACGCGCAGTATCCCATCCTGTCGATGACGCCTGGTGTGAGCAGCCCCGGAGGTTTTCCCTCCACGTTCTGGTTCCTGCGTGGCGATTACCTGCGTTTAAGGTCCGCGGAAATGAGCTACGAGTTACCCAAGCGCTTTGTGGACAACCTTAAACTGGCATCCATCAGGGTGTATGCCAACGGAAACAACCTTCTGACTTTCTCCAAAATTGATAAACTGTACGAATTCGATCCCGAGATCAACTCCGGTACCGACAGGGTGAACTATCCCCCGCAGCGTATGATCAACTTTGGACTGAACGTTACTTTTTAATCCTTCAATGCATGTAATTATGAAAAGGATACTTATCACAGGCCTGGTGGCCATCAGCATATTGAGTTCCTGTAAAAAGGGTGGGTTTCTGGAAGACAGAACCAGCTCTACAGTAACAGAGGAAATGGTGTTCTCAGATAGCGCCCGTACCATGAACTTCCTGGTAAGAATATACCAGGACGCGGGTTTCAGCTTCTTCAAAGGAAGATGGGACTCCCACGGCAACACTGAACAGGCAACAGACGACGCGGAATATGCCTATTCGGGTGTAGGTCAGAAAGCGGTGATCCTGTACAATGGCACTGTTTCGCCCAGTAATTTCCCTTTTTCTGAATTCTGGAACCTGCCTTACACCAATTTCAGAAGGGTGAATCTTTTGTTGTCCAAATTGCCCACCACGCCTTTGTCGCCTGCCCTTCAAACAAGGGTGGCAGGAGAGGCGCGTTTTCTGAGGGCCTGGTACTATACGCAGTTGCTGGTTTGTTTTGGCGGTGTTCCGATGGTAGGCGATAATGTGTACGGAATTTCCGACATCATCAACCTGCCCCGCACGAACTTTGCCGAATGTGTGGAATATGTTGTGAAGGAACTGGATGAAGCGGCTGCTGTACTTCCTGCCCCCGCGGAATATGCAGAAGAAAACTATGGAAGAATTACTAAAGGCGCTTGCCTCGCACTTAAATCAAGGTTGCTGTTGTACGCCGCCAGCCCACTCTTCAATGGTGGTTCTACCGCAACTGACGCAAATCTTGCTGCGGTGGTAAGCTATCCAACTTACAGCCGCGACCATTGGCAACGTGCTGCAGATGCTGCGCAGGCCGTGATCAATACCAATTATTACAGCCTGAATGTGGACAATACCACGCGTCCGGGAAATGGTTTTTACAATGTGTTTCTGAAAAGGGTGAACAACGAATACATCTTCGCGTTCCACCGAGCCGCCAACCGCGATATGGAAGGTTTTTACAATCCCCCTTCCCGTGGCGGAGCCAAAAACTCCCAGCCCACGCACCAGTTGGCGGAAGCGTTTCCGATGAAAAACGGGCTTCCCATCTCTGATCCGGCTTCGCTTTACAATCCCGCGAATCCATACGCCAACCGCGATCCCCGTTTCTACTACACTATCATACACAATGGTGCGGAGTATTTCCTGAACAGTGCTTCAGCCAAAAGAGTGGTGAATACTTACCGTGGCGCTGCAACAGATGGATACACCACGAACGGTACTGGTCCCACTACAACCGGCTATTATGTAAGGAAAATGTGTGATGAAAACATTTCTGCCAACAGTAGCCTGAATACGGAAAGGGGATGGCCCCTTATCCGCTACGCGGAAATTCTCCTCAACTACGCGGAAGCCATCAACGAAGCGGATCAGACTGCCCTCGCCTACGATAAACTCAAACTGATCCGCGAAAGAGCAGGTATAGAACCGGGCACAGATGGTTTATACGGCATGAAAGCGAATATGACCAAAGAAGAAATGCGCGCTTTCATTCAGAATGAAAGAAGGATTGAACTCGCCTTCGAAGACCACCGCTGGCACGATATCCGCCGCTGGAAAATTGCGATGGATGTGAACAATGGTTTCAACAAAGCCATCGATATTGTGCAGGGAGCGAACAACACGTTTACTTATAATGTGGTGAACACCATCCGTCGCCACAACTTCCGCCCGGAAATGCACCTTTTGCCTATTCCCGATGCTGAAATCAGGAAGATGCCGGCCATGGTGCAGAACCCTGGTTGGTAATTTGCTGAAAGAAATATTGCCAGCCGCCTTCTCCTTTGTTCCCTGCTGAACAGGGGAGAAGGCGGCGGCACTTTAAGGCATCCGCAGGTCAATATTGTTTCAGGTACCGTTAAAATACTGGTGCGGAAGGCCCTCAAATACAAGTATATTCGCAGTATCCTTTGCAATACCTTAAACAGGCTCCTTCATGATCGGAAGAATTGCGTTTATTTTCCTGTTCAGCTTACCGCTGCTGGCATCCGGCCAACAACGGGTACACACCATTGCCACAGATGCATGGGGCAACAACTCTGTGAATGCCGTGATTTTCCGCAAGAACTCCATCGTATCACTCAACGATACGCAGTACATCGCCTACTACAATGCCGATCGCTATATGGTACTGGGAAAACGTTCATTAAAGGATACGGTATGGCAACTGAAACGCACACCCTATAAAGGAAATGCAGCCGATGCGCACAATTCCATCAGCATTATGGTGGATGGAAAGGGAACATTGCACGTATCCTGGGACCACCACGGCAACAAATTGCACTATGCCAAAGGAACAGCGCCCGGATCACTGGAACTTACCCCTGAAATGCCCATGACCGGCTTCGCGGAGAACAAAGTAACCTATCCCGAATTCTACCGCATGGCCAACGGCAACCTGCTGTTTTTCTTCAGAGAAGGACAGTCGGGGCAGGGAAACCTCGTGATGAACACCTACGATATCCAGACTGAAAAATGGACCACCATCCAACAAAAACTGATTGACGGAGAAGGCCAGCGCAATGCTTACTGGCAGGCTTTTGTAGATGCCAAAGGCACCATTCATGTTTCATGGGTATGGCGCGAGTCTGCAGATGTAGCCAGCAACCACGACCTGTGTTACGCCCGCTCCCGCGATGGAGGCCATACCTGGGAAAAAACAAACGGTACGCAATATACGCTGCCCATCAACGCCGCTTCCGCTGAATATGCCTGGCGTATCCCGCAGAAAAGCGAACTCATCAACCAGACATCGATGAACGCGGATGGAAACGGAAATCCTTATATCGCCACTTACTGGCGCGATGTGGATTCCAATATACCGCAGTACCGCATCGTTCACTTCTCCGGCAAAAAATGGGAGATGAACAATACCGGTTTCAGAACCACAGCTTTCAGCCTCAGCGGCGTAGGTACCAAGAGTATTCCCATCTCCCGTCCGCAGTTGCTGATCACCGGAAAGAAAAAAAATAAAACGATATACCTGTTGTTCCGTGATGCCGAAAGAGCAGAGAAGCCATCCATGGCATGGTATGGAAAGTCCGCAAAAAATAAATGGCGGATCACCGATCTTTCCATGCAACCGGTAGGCGCCTGGGAACCCTCTTTCGATACGGAATTGTGGAAGAAAGAACAACTGTTACACCTGTTCCTTCAGAAAGTGGTGCAGATAGATGGAGAAGGAAAAGCGAACATACCGCCACAGGAAGTACAGGTATTGGAATGTAACCCGAAGAAATTAACCAGATTATAGATTCAACACGCATGCAACACACAATTTTCACCAGCCGCCTGCTGGCCGCAGGCATCACAGTAATCACCCTTGCAGGATGTGCCGTTTCCAAACCGGCATCTTTTAAAAAAGATACAGCATTATTGCAAACCATCGAACAGGAATTTAAAGACGGAGACGCCCAATACCAGGTGCTCATGAAAGCATTGCCGGAAGATAAGTTCCCCAAAACCTTTTTTCCCAAAACAGGAAAACACGAGTTCAGCGGATCAGGCTGGTGGTGCAGCGGTTTTTATCCCGGTACCCTGTTTTACCTTCATGAGCAAACGAAGAACCCGGTTCTGGAGCAGGAACTGACGCGTATCCTGAAGCCCCTCGAAAAAGAACAGTTCAATAAAACCACGCACGACCTCGGTTTTATGATGTTCTGCAGTTTCGGAAACGTGTACCTCAAAAGCCCTACGCCTGAACACAAACAGATTCTCATTAATAGTGCAAAGTCGCTGGCTTCCAGGTTCAATCCAACTGTTGGGTGTATACGCTCCTGGGATTCCCGCAACAACGATTTCCTGGTGATCATCGACAATATGATGAACCTTGAATTGCTGTTCTGGGCCACCAAAGAAACAGGTGATTCTTCTTTCTACAACATCGCGGTAACACACGCAAATACGACGATGAAAAATCACTTCCGCCCGGATTACAGTTCTTACCACGTGATCAATTACAATGCAACCGATGGTTCCGTAAAACAGAAGAAAACCGCACAGGGTTATTCCGATGCATCGGCCTGGGCACGCGGACAGGCATGGGGACTGTACGGGTATACTGTAATGTACCGCGCTACAAAAGATAAAAAATACCTGGAACAGGCGGAACACATTGCTGATTTTGTCCTGAACCACCCCAATATGCCCGCCGATAAAATTCCTTACTGGGATTTTAACGCGCCTGATATTCCCAAAGCATTACGCGATGCTTCTGCCGGTGCAGTAATGGCTGCCGCTTTCATGGAGCTTTACAAATACACCGGAAAGGAGAAAGCAAAAACATACTACAGTGCGGGTGAAACCATGATCCGCTCACTTTCAGCCGCGCCCTATAATGCAGCGCCTGGGACCAATGGCGGATTCATCCTGCAACATAGTGTCGGGCATATTCCGCAGGGAACAGAAGTGGATGTGCCGCTCACTTATGCGGATTATTATTATGTTGAAGCGATGAAACGCTACAAAGAAAACAGGTAAGAACAAACACGCGAACAACTTTCTCCTGATGTTTTGAGCGCTTGAATAGATTGCGCGCCATACAGGGTGCATAAATAGGGTAGTAAGTTTCACGCAACGGCGCTACGACGCAGTGGGAAGAAGGAAATTAAAATACTTGCAATATGAAACTGTTGTTCAGTCTGCTGGTTTTTTCAGCTACTGCCGTACAAGGCGCTATTGATACCTTAAAACCTCCGGTGCCGGCGCTTCCCGGCGTATTCGCCGATCCGCACATTGCGGCTTTCGGGAAAAAGTTCTACCTGTATCCCACAACGGATGGCACCACCGGCTGGATGAGCGACCATTTCACCGCATGGTCGTCTTCCGATCTGATTCATTGGAAACCGGAAGGCACTATTCTTGACCTGAAAAAAGACATCGCCTGGGCCGACGAGCGTGCCTGGGCACCCGCGATCGCATATAAGAATAAAAAGTATTACTACTATTTCTCCGCCGATGTAAATATTGGTGTGGCCGTTTCCGACAAGCCTGCCGGTCCGTTCAAAGATCCGATCGGGAAACCGCTCGTTCCAAAAGGAAAACTTCGTGGCCAGATGATCGATCCTATGGTGTTCGTGGACGATGATGGCAGCGCCTACCTGTATTGGGGACAGGGCAACTGTAATATGGTGAAGCTGAACGAGGATATGATTTCTTACGACAGCACCACCCTCACCAGTTTCAAGCCGCAGGGCTACAATGAAGGCTCATTCGTATTCAAACGCAAAGGTATTTATTACCTGATGTGGTCGGAATATGATACCCGGGATCCGCGTTATTCCGTGGCTTATGCTACTTCAACATCACCTTTGGGGCCGTTTATAAAAGCTGAAAAGAACCCGGTGCTGAAGGGGCACGACCTGGTGAAAGGTGCAGGACATCACTCCGTGGTGCAGGTGCCAGGGAAAGATGAATGGTACATTGCCTACCACCGGTTTAAGATTCCCGACGGAAACGGTTACAACCGCGAAACCTGTATTTCGCCGATGCGTTTTGATGCGGAAGGGAATATCCTGCCGGTGGATGTGTATGAATCAGTACCCGAAAAAAAGAGAAAATAACCCCTCAAGTCTGGAAGATCAAGGGTAAATTGCGGGTTGTGTAATCGTTTACGTAGTTGTTTCGGGCTACGGAGACGGTTGAATTAATCCAGCTAAACGTATGAACAAGAAATTGCTTAAAAATGTATGGGCGATAGCCTTTGTATTGGTCGCGAATGGCGTATTGGGCCAGTCCAGTCCGGTTGGTGAACAACGTCGGATCAGGGCTTCCAACGCAGAAGAGATGCGGGGCAAGTTCCCGTGGACCAGTGAAAAGATCAGTGAAGAGAACCGGATGCCCATGCGGGCCTCGTATTACACTTTCCCCGATGCGAAGCAGGCGGAAGGAAAGGATTGGTTGAAGAGCAGTGCTTACCTCAATCTGAACGGAGACTGGTTTTTTAAATGGGCCGAAAAACCTGCCGAACTTCCTGCGGAGTTTTTCGCTCCGGCACTCGACCACAGCAAATGGGATAAGTTCCAGGTGCCCGCCAACTGGGAACTCAATGGATATGGTTACCGGCATTATTCCAGCGCTGGTTTTGAGTTTACCCACCTGATGCGGCCCGATCCTCCGCTTACACCCATGGACATCAATCCCACAGCCATTTACAGAAAAGAAGTGGAATTGCCTGCCAACTGGAACGGAAAACAGGTAGTACTGCATATTGGCGCGGCTAAAATGAACCTGGGCGTTTGGGTGAACGGAAAATATGTTGGCTACGGAGAAGACAGCAAACTCGCTTCCGAATTCGATATCACGCCTTTCCTGAAACCTGGAAAAAACCTCATCGTGTTGCGCATCATGCGTTGGTGCGACGCGGCTTACCTCGAGGACCAGGATATGTTCCGCGTAAGTGGCATCACCCGCGATTGCTACCTTATAGCCAGGAACCCCGTTCATATTTATGACATCGAAATGATCCCCGGGCTGGATGAGCAATACAAAAACGGATGGCTGAAGGTTTCGCTGGACCTGAACAAAGTTCCGGAGCCAGGTACCAAAGCCGTATTCGAACTTTCCTATAAAGGAAAGAAAATACATACCCAGGAAATCAACTGGAACGGAGAAAAGAAAAACACCTTCCGTTTCCCTGTATTATCACCAGCATTGTGGACAGCGGAAACACCCGAATTGTACGATGTGAACATAACACTCTTCGATCCGAAAGGGCAGTTGCTGGAGATCATTCCACAAAGAACGGGCTTCCGTAAAGTGGAAATTAAGAACGGACAGTTTCTCGTGAACGGGAAACCCGTGCTCATTAAAGGTGTGAACCGCCATGAAATGGATTTCCACACCGGAACGGTGGTGTCGAAAGACGCTATGCTGCGCGATATCAAATTGATGAAGCAATTCAACATCAACGCGGTACGCACCTCTCATTATCCCAACGATGAATACTGGTATGAACTCTGCGATGAATATGGTTTGTATGTAGTGGATGAAGCGAACGTGGAATCACATGGCATGGGCTACGACATCAACTATACCATGGCGAACCGTCCGAGTTGGGTAGATGCGCACCTGATCAGGATGCAAAGAATGATCGAGCGCGATAAAAACCACCCCAGCATCGTAACCTGGAGCATGGGCAATGAGGCGGGCAACGGTTATAACTTTTATTCGTCCTACCTCTGGATGAAACAGCGCGATTCTTCACGTCCGGTTCAATACGAAAGGGCCGTGAGCGATTACCGCACCCTTACCTGGGAATGGGATTCAGACGTAATCTGCCCGATGTATCCCTCTCCGGAAGGCCTGCGCCAGTATGCGGAGAAAAATAAAAAACCTGCCCGTCCGCTCATCATGTGTGAGTATGCGCACGGCATGGGCAATTCCCTCGGGAACTTCGTGGATTACTGGAACATCATCCGCAACAACCAGCACGCTTTGCAGGGCGGCTTCATCTGGGATTTCGTGGACCAATGCTTCTTTAAAGTGAATGAAAAAGGAGATACCGTAATTACCTACGGTGGCGATTATGAACCATCCTACATTCGTCACGATGCGAACTTCTCCGCGAACGGCATGTTTACTGCTTACAGAACGCCGAACCCGCATGGCTGGGAAATGAAACAGGTGTACCGCGATATCCATACTTCCTGGAAGGGGAACAATACGGTAGAAATTTTCAATGAGAAGTTCTTCACCGGAACGGAAAACATACAGTTGAACTGGGAACTGGTGGTGAACGGAAAAGCCATCCGCAAAGGAACCATCACAGCACTCGATGTACCCGCACAGCAAAAGAAATTGTACACGATACCGATGGGAAAAACACCGGAAGGAGAAGTGTTTTTAAACCTGGTGTACACCTTGAAAAAAGCGGAACCGCTTGTAGAAAATGGCCATGTGGTAGCGATGGAGCAACTGCACATCGCAGGAGCGCCCAAGCCATACAAACCAATAACTGGCGTTGCGGCAATTACCATTGATGAACAACCCAACCAGACCACTTTACGTTCAAAACACCTGAGCATCGTTTTCTCAAAAACAACCGGCCTGCTTGCTTCCTACACCTATAAAGGCAATACCTTGCTCGATACAGGGTTCATGCTTCAGCCGCATTTCTGGCGCGCCATGAACGACAATGATATGGGGGCTGACTTACAGAATACACTCTCCGTTTGGAGAACGGCTCCGGAAAATATGAAGCTGGAGAAAATGGAAGTTGCCCAGCAGGATGGACTTGCAACCGTGCGCACCCGATTCAATATGCCTGACATACATGCAACTTTGAATATTGAATACCTGGTGAATGCCAGCGGCGCCATCCAGGTAACGCAATCTCTGCTGGCGGATACAAGTTTCAAAACCCCGATGCTGCCACGTTTCGGCATGAAATGGATATTACCCGCCGGGTTCAATACCATTGAATATTACGGACGGGGTCCCGGAGAGAACTACAACGACCGGTTCCAGGCCGCGCCTGTGGGCATCTACAAACAAACGGTGGACCAGCAATTCTATCCTTATGTGCGTCCGCAGGAAACCGGAAATAAAACCGGCATCCGCTGGTACCGTATCTTTAACGCGAAAGGAAGCGGACTGGAGATTACAGCCGATACATTGTTTTCAGCCAGCGCATTGCATTATTTCACCGCCGACCTTGATGATGTAAAGGAAAAGCACCAGCGCCATGCCGCTGATCTGGTAAAGCGCCCGCAGACCCAACTCAACATTGATAGGATGCAAATGGGTGTTGGGGGTATCGACAGCTGGCGCTCCTGGCCACTTGAACAATACAGGCTTCCTTTTAAAAATTATTCGTACACATTTCAGATCAAACCAATTAAATAAGCGCTCATGCAAAAGTTGCTTTTTAGTTTTCTCGCCATCTTCAGTGCACTCTTTGCGGGGGCACAACAAAATGAATGGGAAAACCCTGCGATCCTCGACCAGCACAAAGAGAAGTCGCACGTTACGTTCATGCTGTATAACGATGCTGCCACAGCCGCCAAAGATGATTACGGACAGTCTTCCCGTTACCGTTCACTGAACGGAGAATGGAAATTCGTATATGCCGATAAGCCCGCAGATGCTGTGAAAGATTTCTACGCGCCTTCGCTCAATGATGCGGCCTGGAAAAGTATTCCTGTTCCTTCCAACTGGGAAATGAAAGGATTTGGTATCCCCATCTATACGAATATCGTTTATCCATACCCGAAAAATCCTCCGTATGTAAACAACAACTATAACCCGGTAGGCACCTACCGCAAGTTGTTCACGGTACCCGAAAACTGGGACGGTCAGGAGATTATCCTTCATTTCGGTTCCATATCAGGTTATGCGCAGGTCTATGTGAATGGGCAAAAGGCCGGTATGACGAAGGCCGCTAAAACACCGGCGGAATTCAACATTACAAAATTGCTGAAAAAGGGAGACAACCTTCTTGCAGTACAGGTGTACCGCTGGCACGATGGCTCTTACCTCGAGGACCAGGATTTCTGGCGACTCAGTGGCATCGAACGCGATGTTTACCTGCAGGCTTATCCCAAATCCACGATCTGGGATTTCTTCCTCAAAAGTGACCTCGATGCGAAATATACCAATGGTGTTTTCTCCGCAGTTGTTGACATCAGGAAATTTGAAGGTGCCGCCAATGCTGGCGCTGTAGTGGTGGAACTGCTCGATAAGCAGGGGAAAAACGTGTTCAGGCAGGAGAAAAAAATCACGGGGGGAGCAGGTGAAATCACCCAGGTTTCGTTTAACGGAACGGTGAAGAATCCATTAAAATGGAGTGCTGAATACCCGAATCTGTATACCTGCGTGATCACGCAGAAAGATGCTTCCGGTAAAACGATTGGCGTTACTTCTTCTAAAACTGGTTTCCGTAAAGTTGAGATTAAGAACGCACAACTACACGTAAACGGCATGCCTGTGCTGGTGAAAGGCACCAACCGCCACGAACACGATGAGGTGGATGGCCACACACTTACCACGGAATCTATGATTCGCGATATTAAACTGATGAAGTTGTTTAACATCAACGCGGTCCGGAACAGTCATTACCCCAACGATCCGCGCTGGTACAAACTCTGTGATGAATATGGTTTGTACCTGGTGGATGAAGCCAATATTGAAACACACGGCATGGGCGCAGAATGGCAGGGTGGTTTCGATAAATCAAAACATCCCGCTTACCTTCCCCTCTGGGCACCGGCACACCTCGACAGGATCCAGCGTATGGTGGAATGGAATAAAAACCACGCGAGTATCATCATCTGGAGTATGGGCAATGAGTGTGGGAACGGCCCCGTTTTCTACGATGCGTACAAATGGATGAAACAACGCGATCCTTCCCGTCCTGTACAATTCGAACAGGCTGGTGAAAACAGCAATACAGATATCGTTTGTCCCATGTATCCCGGCATCAACGATATGAAAAGATATGCCGCGGCCACGGATAAAACGCGTCCTTACATCATGTGCGAATACTCCCATGCCATGGGCAACAGCAGTGGAAACTTCAAAACCTACTGGGACATCGTGGCATCCTCCAAACAAATGCAGGGTGGATTTATCTGGGATTGGGTAGACCAGGGCATGAAAACGAAAACGCCTGATGGCCGTACTTTCTGGGCCTATGGCGGTGACCTCGGCGGTTACCATCTGCAAAACGATGAAAACTTCTGCGCGAATGGACTGGTTGCAGCGGACAGAACACCGCACCCCGGTTTGTACGAAGTAAAACGGTATTACCAGCACATCAATTTTAAAGTGAAAGACGCGGCGCTGGGTATTGTTACCGTGAAAAATGATTTCGCGTTCACTAACCTCGATCAATATGCGTTTACATGGGGGCTTAGTAATAATGGAGGACCAAGTGAGCTGCATCCTTTTTCTGTAGAACTCGCTCCCGGAAAGGAAAAGGACATCAAACTTCCTTTGCCGATGATCAAGGCTTTACCCGGAACAGAGTTTTTTGTTCACCTGCATGCTTACACGAAAACCGCCACAGCGCTTGTGCCAGCCGGATGGGAAGTCGCTTCGGAACAATTTAGTCTGAATGGCGTCTCCTGGTTTGCGCATGATTTCGACAAAGGCGGAGAGCTGAAAGTAACTACCGAAGGCAACAGGTTGAAATTCACTTCAGGTAATGTGAGTGGTGAATTCGATACCCGCAACGGTAACCTGAATAACTATACACTGAACAACAACCGTGTGGTGGGCAGGTTCCCCCAGCCTTTTTTCTGGAGAGCGCCAACCGACAACGATTTTGGTGCGAACTTTCAATCTTATGCAGGTGCATGGCGCACGGCCCACCTTAACAAAGACGTGAAGAAAGTAACAGTAGGAGAGAAGGGCGCTGAAGGCCTGAAACTTACGGTGGAATATGAATTGAACGATGTGCAGGCGCCTTATACGGTGGAGTACCTGATTCAGAATGATGGCGCCATTAAAGTGACCGCGTCCATTGATCTTACCGGTAAGAAACTGCCTGAACTGCCCCGCTTCGGTATGCGCATGGAACTCCCTGGGCAATACGAAAATCTGGAATACTATGGCCGAGGTCCATTGGAGAATTATGAGGACCGGAACAACGCTTCTTTTATAGGTTTGTACAAGGATAAAGTTGCAAACCAATGGATGAAGCATTATATCCGCCCGCAGGAAAACGGTTACCACACCGATACCCGCTGGCTCTCGCTGAAGAACGCTGCCGGTCAGGGGCTGGTGATAGAAGGTACCCAACCCCTCGGCTTCAGCGCCCTCAACGTAATGACTGAGGACCTGGATCCCGGGCTCACCAAAAAGCAGCAACATCCCACAGATGTGAAACCCCGCGACAATGTGTTCCTCCACATCGATCTGCGCCAACGTGGCGTGGGTGGCGATAACAGTTGGGGCGCGCAACCGCACAGGGAGTTCCGGTTGATGGATAAGCAGTATAGTTATAGTTATATTATGCGGTTAGTGGAATAGTGCTTTAGGAAATAATCGGTTTCACGCAAAGACGCACTGCTTCATGCCTCGCAGGGCCAAGGACGCAAGGCATTGTTTGTATGCCGCAGTATTATTGGCACGAGTGGTAGTATTTGCCGAATAATTAGGCTTAATGCTGCTCCTCTTTAAAAATTCATTTATGGTTTATAACATTCAATAACCCTTTGCGTCCTTGCTCCTTTGCGTCTTTGCGTGGAACAAAGCAATTCCGTGAAAAAAATACTTTCAAAGAAACCACCATGCATCCAACCAAATTACTCCTCCTCTGTCTTCTTTCTTCCCCGCTCTTCGCGCAGAAGAAAACAAAAGCAACCACACAGCCACCAGCCACCGTGCGCCAGCAATGGCTGATGCACATGCAGCAAGTAGTGCATCCCGTGCTGTACAACCTGGCGAACGATAGCCTGAAAATCAATATGCCGGTAGAAACGGCGCCCAAGATCGATAACAAAAACCACCGCACGCGCGTAAGCTACCTCGAAGCCTTTGGCCGTACCATGAGCGGCATCGCCCCCTGGCTCCAGAGTGAAGCCGGTGATGCCCATGAAAAAGCCCTGCGTGCACAATACCGCACCTGGAGCCTTAAAGCACTAACCAACGCAGTGGATTCCTCCGCCAGCGACTATATGTTGTGGGACGGCGGACAACCACTGGTGGATGCTTCTTTCCTTGCCCTGGGACTGGTCCGCTGCCCGTGGCTCTGGGAAAACACCGATGAACTGACCCGGAAAAGAACGGTGGAAGTATTGGTGAGAACACGGAATACCGTACCGGTTTATTCCAACTGGATTCTTTTCCAGGCGATGATAGAAACATTCTTTCTGAAATACGGCTATCCTTATGATAAGGTGAGAATTGAATTTGG
>CAMLRX010000078.1 GCA_946482545.1 uncultured Flavihumibacter sp.
CGAGAGGACCGATGGTAATTTCGCCACAGGTCCATCCTGATAAGAAAGTCACGTTCCGTTACCTTGCCCCACTGGCGAAAGAAGTAAAACTAAACGCCCAGTTCGAGAAGGCCCCGCTTTCCATGACCAAAGATTCTATCGGCATCTGGAGCGTGACCACCAATCCCGTTAAGCCCGATATCTACCCTTACAGTTTTGTGGTAGATGGCATTACCGTGATGGATCCCGCCAACGTGGACTTCTTTCCCAACGAACGCTTTAAGGCCAGCCTGGTAGATATCCCCGGCTTCACGCCCATGGTGCATGAACTCCGCGATGTACCACACGGCTCCGTTAATTACGAATACTACCCTTCTGTTCAGGGCACCACCGGATCGCTGATGGTGTACACGCCACCGGGGTATGATAAAAACGCGCAGCAAAAATACCCGGTATTTTACCTGATCAGCGGCACAACGGATACAGAAGAAACCTGGTTCAAGGTGGGCAAAACCAACCTCATCCTCGACAACCTCATCGCCGAAGGCAAAGCCACGCCCATGATCATCGTGATGCCTTACGGTAACGTACAGGCGCGGATCAAAGAACAGAAAGGCGGGGCCAAACCAGCGGACCCCACCGGCAGGGAAAGTACTGACGCCCTCTCCAGGTCAAAAGAATTTGAAGACGATCTTGTAAAGAACATTCTTCCTTACATTGAAAAAAACTACAGAACACGCACGGACAGGAATAGCCGCGCTATCGGTGGCTTCTCCCGCGGCGGCGGACAAACACTACGCGCCGCGTTCGGGAACATGGACAAGTTCTCCTGGATATGCTGCTACAGTTCCTACCTCTCCCAAAAGGAAATTGAGCAGCAATACCCGGCCATCGTGAACGCGCCCGAAACTACCAATAAGCAACTGAACCTGTTCTGGATAGGCGTGGGTGTGGAAGACTTCCTTTACAACCAGACAGCGGAGTTCATGAACTACCTGAAATCAAAACAAGTGCGGTATAAAAGTCATGTGAGCCTGGGCGGACATACCTGGATGAACACCAAACTGTACCTGAACGAAACCGCTCAATTACTTTTTAAATGATGCATGCCATGAAAAAAACAATCGCCACAGCAGTCATAATACTTTGCATCCAGCCGCTCTTCGCACAACGCCCGCCTTCCATCAGTTCACCGGAAGTGCATCCCGACAACAGCGTTACTTTCCGGTATTATTCGCGCGCCGCGCAAAAGGTGACCCTCCGCGGTGAATTCCTTGCGGGCCCCGTTGCCATGAACAAAGACACCTCCGGCACCTGGAGCATTACTATTCCCCAGGTGAAACCCGATATCTATCCCTACAGTTTTATGGTGGATTCCGTAGAAATGGCGGACCCGAACAATACAAACATCTTCGCCAACGAACGTTTCAAAAGAAGCATCGTGGATATCCCCGGCGATCAGCCGATGTTGCACACCCTTCAAAATGTGCCGCACGGGAAAATCAGTTACCGGTTGTACACCTCAAAAACACTAGGTACTACACGGCAGGCGCTGGTATACACCCCGCCGGGTTACAACCCGCAATCGGCCACCAAATATCCAGTATTGTACCTGGTGCATGGCGGCTCCGACACGGAAGAAACCTGGACGAAAGTAGGCCGGGCCAACCTGATTGCCGACAACCTCATCGCGCAAGGCAAGGCCAGCCCCATGATCATCGTGATGCCTTACGGTAATGTACGGCCCAAACCAATGCCCGATTTCACAAAGGATGTGGTGAATGATCTGCTGCCCTTCATTGAATCGAACTACAATGTGCTGCCTGGCAGCACCAACCGCGCCATCGCCGGCTTCTCCGTAGGTGGCGGCCAGACACTGAACATCGGTCTTACGAACACGGACAAGTTCGCTTATGTCTTTTCTTATGCCCCCTACACCGCTACGGAAGAGTTTCAGCGCAACTTTTCCAACTGGTCGCCCGATGCGGCCAAACTCAACCAGCAACTCAAATTGTTCACCATCAGCGTAGGCACAGAAGACTTTCTTTACAATAGTGTAAAAGAGAACATCGCCATGTTCGAAAAAAAGGACATAAAACTCAAAACACATATCGTTCCCGGAGGACATACCTGGATGAACTGCCGTTTGTTCCTCGCCAACTCCTTGCAGGAAGCGTTCAAATAAGTTCTGAAACCGTTCCGATCAATTCTGAAAAATGAAATACGTTCACACAAAGCGCATATTGTTATCCGTTATTTTGTTATTCGCGGCCAATGCGCTGTTCGCACAACTCCCCTATAAGAATCCCAACCTGGATTTTGAAACCAGAGCAAAGGACCTGATCTCCCGGCTCACGCTGGAAGAAAAAGCATCTTTGCTTTTTGACCAGTCGCCCGCGATCCCAAGACTGGGCATCAAAAAATTCAACTGGTGGAGCGAAGCGCTGCATGGTTTCGCGAACAACGACAGCGTGACCGTATTTCCTGAACCCATCGGCATGGCGGCCTCTTTCAACGACGCACTGGTATTCGACATCTTCAACGCCGTTTCCGACGAAGCACGCGCCAAATACCATGATGCACTGCGCCAGGGCAAAGAGAACAAGCGTTTCCTGAGCCTGTCCGTATGGACGCCCAACGTAAATATCTTTCGCGATCCCCGCTGGGGAAGAGGACAGGAAACCTACGGAGAAGACCCTTTCCTCACTACGAAGATGGGCATCTCCGTAGTGAAAGGATTGCAGGGGCCTGATGATGCGAAGTACCGCAAACTGCTCGCCTGCGCCAAACACTATGCCGTGCATTCGGGCCCGGAATGGAGCAGGCATACCCTTAACCTGAACAACGTAAGCAACCGCGACCTGTGGGAAACCTATCTCCCGGCCTTCAAGGCCCTGGTGCAAGATGCCGACGTTCGCCAGGTGATGTGCGCCTACCAGCGCCTGGACGATGAACCCTGTTGCGCCAACACCAGACTGCTGCAAACCATCCTCCGGGAAGACTGGGGCTTTAAACATATTGTGGTATCCGATTGCGGGGCCATCACCGACTTTTATTCCAGCCACAAAACATCTTCCGATCCGCTGCACGCCGCCGCCAAAGGCGTATTATCCGGCACCGATGTGGAATGCGTCTGGGAAGGTTACGCCTACAAAAATCTGCCGGAAGCAGTGGCCCGTGGCCTCGTAAAAGAAAAAGATGTAAACGCCAGATTGCTGAAGGTATTGATAGGCCGTTTTGAACTGGGCGACATGGACGATGACGCGCTTGTACCCTGGGCGCAAACACCTAAATCAATCCTCAACAACAATGCGCACCGTACCCTCGCGCTGGAAATGGCCCGGCAGTCGATGACACTGTTACAGAACCGGAACAATACATTGCCGCTCACTAAAAACAGCAAAATAGCAGTGATAGGCCCCAACGCTGCGAACGAACCCATGCTCTGGGGCAACTACAATGGCACGCCCATCCGAACCATCAGCATACTCGAAGGCATCCGCTCCAAAGTACCTGCAGGGAAACTCTTCTACGACAAAGCCTGCGACCTGGTAGAAAACAAAGTCACCCAAAGCTATTTCTCCCACATTTCATCAGGACAGCAGAAAGGATTTAAAGCCACATACTGGAACAACCGGGAAATGACGGGAACACCGGTAACTACCACCCAAATTGTGAATCCCCTGAAGTTAACAACGGCTGGCCAGCATGAATTCGCTTCGGGTGTGGCATTGCAGCAATTCTCCGCATTGTACGAAACGGATTTTCTTGCACCGGCAACGGAAGAAATCGTTTTTAAATGTGGCGCCACGGGTTATTTTGAACTTTTTGTGAACGATTCTTCCATCAGGAAATACAACAACTGGCGTACACTCCCCTCGCGGATTCCATTCCCGGTTGAAAAAGGAAAACGCTACAAAATTGAGATCAGGTACGCGCAACTTAACAACTGGCAAGCCAACATCGAATTCGATTTCGGAAAAGAAGTGGACGTTGATTTCACCGGGCTCATCACTAAGTTGAAGGGCATTGAAACCGTCGTATTTGTTGGCGGACTTTCCACCTTACTTGAAGGCGAAGAAATGCCCGTTTCCTACCCCGGGTTCCGTGATGGCGACCGTACAGATATTCAACTACCCGAAGTGCAACGCAATTGCCTGAAGGCATTACACGATGCCGGCAAAAAAGTGGTATTCGTCAACTGCTCTGGATCAGCCATCAGCATGGTGCCTGAAACCGAAAACTGCGATGCTATCCTCCAGGCCTGGTATGGCGGTGAATCCGGCGGACAGGCCGTGGCCGAAGTGCTTTTCGGCGACTACAATCCTTCGGGAAAACTACCCATCACTTTTTACAAGGATACCACCCAGTTCGGCGATTTCGAAGATTACACCATGAAAGGAAGAACTTACCGCTATCTTCAAAGCACGCCCCTGTTCCCCTTCGGCTATGGATTAAGCTACACTTCTTTCAACATCAAAACCGCGCAACTCAGCACCGCTACATTAAACAAGGACCAGGAACTAACCATCACCATCCCGGTTGAAAATACCGGGAAAAGAAAAGGCACCGAGATTGTACAGGTATATGTAAAAAAATCCGGCGATCCCAATGGTCCGGTCAGGACACTGAAAGGATTCAAAAGAGTGGAAGTAGCTCCCGGGAAACAAGTACAGGCGGAAATAAAATTGCCTTACCAGTCATTTGAATTTTATGATGAAGCAGGTTTTGAAATGAAGGTTACGCCGGGCGCTTACGAAATCTGGTACGGCAACAGTTCGGATGAAAAAAACTTAAAGATGATCAGCCTGAACATCACAGACAAATAATTTACCTTTCTACAAATACTAAAACATGCGGCGCATTTTGCTCAGTAGCCTTTTTCTATTCATTGTATCCATCCCGGTTCACGCCCAGCAGGCAGGTATTGTTTCCCCCAACCAGAAAGCGAAGGCTGAATTGTTTAGTCTGAACAACGGCGCTGCCGGGAAGTGGCAGCTAAAGCTTTCTTATGCGCACAATGGCCGCACAACGGAAGCCATCCCCGCCATCGACCTCGGATTATCGCGCAGCGACCAGGACTTTCAAAACGAACTCAAACTCATCAAAGTGGGCAAGCCCACACCCATTAAGGAACAGTACACCGCGCTTCACGGCAAAAAATCGCTCTGCACCAACGAAGGCAATGAACTGGTCGTCTCCTTCGAGAATCCTTCCAAAGCGAAGCTCAACCTCATTATACGGGCATACAACGATGGCGTGGTGTTCCGCTACGAGTTCCCGGAAAAGCAAGGCGCTTTCGTTATTAAAGACGAGTTGACCACCTACACCATCCCAAAAGAAACACAGCGCTGGATGGAACGCTGGAACCCCGCCAACGAAGGATTGTACACCGCGATGAGTGGAGATAAAGTGCAAAAGCAGGAATGGGGCTACCCGGCGCTTTTTCAACCTAAAGACAGCTCCTGCTGGTTCCTGCTCCATGAAGCCGACCTCACCAGAAGTTACTGCGGCACCAAATTGAGCAACCGCAACGACAGTACCAAATACAAACTCACTTTCCCCGATGCCGGAGATGGCCGCGGAACAGGAACGCCGACACCCACCATCACCCTGCCCTGGCGCTCGCCCTGGCGCGTGGTGACCATGGGCAGCCTTTCAGACATCGTATCCTCTACGCTGGTGGACGATGTTTCCACGCCTTCAGTCATTAAAAATACGGACTGGATAAAACCCGGCACCGTGTCCTGGAACTATTGGTCGAGCAACCACGGCACCAGGGACTTCAAAATCGTATGTGATTTTGCCGATCTCGCCGCGGAAATGAACTGGCCTTACACCCTGCTCGACTGGGAATGGGATGCCATGACCAATGGCGGTAATGTGGAAGACGCCGCGAAATACATCCGCTCCAAAGGCGTGAAACCACTGATATGGTACAATTCAGGCGGTAACCACACCTGGGTATCCTCCACCCCGAAAGACAGGATGCTCACGCATGAAAACCGGATGGCAGAATTCGCGAAGCTGAAAAAACTGGGATTCGTTGGCGTGAAAGTTGACTTCTTTGAAAGCGAGAAACAGGATATGATCAATTATTACCTCGACATACTGGAAGATGCCGCGCAATTTGAAATGATGGTCTATTTCCACGGCTGTATCGTACCAAGAGGATGGGCCCGAACATACCCCAACCTCATGACTTACGAAGCGGTACGCGGCGCGGAATGGTACAACAATGGTCCGGACTTCACGAATGAAGCCCCCGAACACAACACCATTCTGCCTTTCACGAGAAACGTTGTCGGCTCCATGGATTATACCCCTGTCACTTTCACCAACTCCCAATTTCCGCACCTCACCTCTTACGGCCACGAACTGGCGCTCAGCGTAATTTTTGAATCCGCACTGCAGCACCTGGCCGATCGGCCCGAAGGATACCGCCAGTTGCCCGATGCGCCGAAATCGTTCCTGAAAACCGTTCCCGCAGCATGGGACGAAACACGTTTACTGGATGGCGCGCCCGGCAAAAACGTATACATGGCAAGGCGCAAAGGGAACACCTGGTACATCGCGGGCATCAGCGCCGAACTTCGGGAAAGACAAAACAATATTTCACTTGATTTCCTGCCGGAAGGAAAAGCATTTAAATTAACCCTCGTCGCTGATGGCAAACACGATAAAGAATTCTCAACCCGGCAACTAGTAGTGGAACGAAAAGATATGGTAAATGTACGGCTGCTGCGACGCGGAGGTTTCGCGGCCGTGCTTCACCCGGTAGAATAAACGGCATTCCTCCGCACCCTGATTTCTATTCATTCAAAACAAATTTTATGAAAAAAACAATCGGTTCATCGCGGAGAAATTTCCTTTATCAATCCGGCCTTGCGGGCCTGGGCATGACGTTATTCAGCTCTGCGGACCTGCTTCCGGGATCATCTTCAAAACCAACCACAATGCCTGATAAAAACGGGAAACTCGGCATCGCCCTCGTGGGACTGGGCAATTACGCCACCGGACAACTCGCGCCCGCGTTGCAGCAAACGGAGCACTGCTACCTTGCGGGTATTGTTACCGGAACGCCTTCCAAAATACCCACCTGGAAAGAAAAATACAATATCCCCGACGAGAACATTTACAATTACGACAATTACGATCGTATAAAAGACAACAAGAACATCGACATCATCTACGTGGTGCTACCCAACAGCATGCACGCCGAATATACCATCCGTGGTTTCGGGGCCGGCAAGCACGTGATCTGCGAAAAACCCATGGCCAATACCGTGGAAGATTGCGACAAAATGCTGGCCGCTCAGCAAAAAGCAGGTAAAAAATTCTCCATCGGGTACCGGTTGCATTTCGACCCATTCAACCTGGAGATGGCCAGGCTGGGTACACAAAAAGTATTCGGCAACCTGAAAAAAATATCAGGTGCTTTCGGCTTTAAAGCGGAAGCCGGACAATGGCGGCTGTCCAAACAATATGCCGGCGGCGGACCGTTGATGGACCTCGGCATTTATGTGGTGCAGGGCATGTGCTATACATCGGGCATGAACCCGATTGCCGTTACCGCGGTGGAAGGCGAAAAAACGGACCCCGTGCGGTTTAAAGACGTGGAACAATCCCTCTCCTGGGAATTTGAGTTTCCGGGCGGACTAAAAGGGGAAGGAAGTGCCACTTACGACGCCCTCACCAATTTCCTGAAAGCCGAAGCCGAACAGGGCAGTTTTGAATTGAAACCAGCTTACAATTATGGCCGGCAAAGGGGGTATACACCTAACGGCGACATGCAGCTCACGCCCGTGAACCAACAGGCGAAACAAATGGATGCATTCGCGCTTTCCATCAAAAACAACCAGCCCAGCATTGTACCCGGAGAAATGGGGCGCAGGGACGTGAAATACCTCCAGGCCATTTATGAAGCAATGCGCACAGGAAAGAAGGTTAAACTCTCCTGAGCACATGACTTAACGTACATCATTAAACGAAGAAAGGAACATTGGGCACCGCGTATTTTTTCATGGCGTCGATATTCATATCCACGCCGATGCCCGGTTTCTCCGAAAGGGTAATGAAACTGTCTTTCACCCATTCTCCTTCGTATTGAACAATTTCCTTGTACATGGGTTCCGTATGGAAATAAGATTGCCATTCGAGGATCAGGAAATTAGGTACGGAGGCGCATACATGGCAGGCGGCCATACAACCGAGGAAAGAAGCCACCATATGCGGGGCGAATGGCGTATAGTACAGGTTCGCCAGGTTGGCGATGCGTTGGCCCTCTCCCAATCCGCCCGCCTTCTGAAGGTCAGGCATCACAATATCCACCGCACCTATTTCCAGCATTTCACGGAAACCATAAGCCAGGTATTGGTTCTCGCCTGCGGCGATGGGGGTGGAAGAAGAATCCCTGATGGATTTATACGCCTGCACATTTTCGGCGGGCGTGGGTTCTTCCAGCCAGAGCAGGTTGAGCGGCTCCAGTCTTTTCGCTACCGCATGTCCTGTAACCGCATCATAACGGCCATGCATATCCACCAGAATATCCACATTGGGACCAACTGCCTGTCGTGCCGCAGCTACCTGGTCGTACATACGTTGCAACTCTCCCGGACTGGCGGTCCAGTTGTAGCGGTCGTATTTGTTGGGGTCATTGAATTGATCGAGGTCGAACTTGATGGCGTTGAAGCCCATGCTTTTCGACTTCGCGGCGGCTTCCGCGAAATCTTTGGGTTGCGGCAGGTTGCGCTGGTAAAGGGCCGTATCGCAATACACCCGGATTTTATCGCGGAACTTTCCGCCCAGCAACCGGTACACCGGCACATTCAGGGCTTTCCCGGCAATATCCCAGAGCGCGGTTTCTATGGCCGATAATACCGCCACGTACATGCCCGCCTGCGCACCCTGGAAAAATCCTCCTTTGCGAATGTCTTCAAACAAGCGGTGCACATCCAAAGGATTCCTTCCTTTGAGGCGCATTTCGAAATTCTTCACCAGGTGGTAAGTACCCATTACGGCGTCTACCCCTTCTCCGCAACCATAAATATCCTGATTGGTGAATACCTTCACGAAGAGGCTCCCTCTGATGTACCCGCATTTGATCTCCGTTATTTTGAGGTCGGAAGGCGCCGATGGTTTTGAATAATCGTCTACGGCCTTTTCATACCCGTTCCCGAATACACTGAGCGAAGCGAAGGGCGCCATGGCTGAAGCGATGGCTGCTTTGGATAAAAAGGACCTTCTTGAATTATGGTCAGACATATATTTGTTTTGAATGAATGTTTTAAAATGACCGCTACCAGGTTCTTTCTTTCAGAAACTCCTGGATCTGTTCTTTCGCGACGGGCAATTCGTTGATATGGTCGTTCAGCCATTTCGAGAAGTCGCGTTCAATTTCATCGGACCAACGGGCATCGATCTGCCCCGCGGTATATTTTCCTTCCCGCAGCCGTTCGTGGCCGAACATATCGCGCAACCGCACGATCTCTGAAGTGGTCACCACTTTTTCCGCCAGGTGCGGCGGCACGAATACCACCACGCCCATTTTACCCAGCACCACATCGCCGGGCATAACGGTAACCGTTCGTATCCTTGTGGGCTGGTTAATGCCTACGATCATCGTATTCAGGTCTCCCGGCGGATTGTGGTGGGAAGGATCATAACTGGTATAGAACGAAGTGAAACCGCCGATTTCTTTCAAACCTTCCACATCACGCAGCGCACCATCATAAACAATACCGTTACCCGATTTCGCGTAGATGGCGTTCCCCACGTTATCACCGATGGTAGGACCATTCCTTTTCGCCCCGAACTGATCGGCCACATATACATCTCCTTTCACGAGCAAATCAACAGCCCAGGTGTTCTGTCCCCTTTTCCCCGTTTTCTTTCCCGCCGAATCAATGGCCTTCCACACATCGGGCCGTCCGGGCATGAAGGTGGCCGTAACCGCTCTGCCCACCAGCACACTGTCTGGGTTGATCCGCTCCCACCCTTCCGCGATCTGGTAGGCGTATCCCGCATTTTTCATCACGGCCCACGCTTCTTCCACGCTCACGGCTTTCATGCGTGTAAGGATTTTATCGGATACTTTTGGACGTCCGTCAGGAAAACGTTCCCCTTTCCATTCGGGGGTAAGCGCGATCAGTTGTTCTCTGGATATCTGCACTTGCTGCGCGACACTTTGCTGCCCCAGTATAACCAGCAGCAGCAACACAAAAATGGTCTTCGCTTTTATCATAAGACTTATTTTAAGTTGAATGAATTAATTCCTCTTTTGCCGATTCAGCATCCGTCTCTTTGGGCAACCGGTTGTGCCACCAGCTTGCCAGGGCCGATCCGGTAACATTCATCAGGGGCGCAAACACCGCCGCAGCCAGTCCCACCGTGGCCACTTTACCCATTTCCTTCGCGATGCCCGATGCCAGTCCGGCATTCTGCATTCCCACTTCTATTGCGATGGTGCGGCAATCTTTTTCTGGCATCCTGAACAGCCTTCCGCTCCAATAACCCAGTAAATACCCGAACACATTGTGCACCAGCGCCAGCACGATCAGCAAAGCGCCTATCTTCAGGAGATGGTCTCTTCCCGCAGCAGTGATGATGGTAACGATGGCGGCGATACTGAACATGGAGATAAAGGGCATCGCATCGTCGAGCCATTGTATCCTTCCTTTTAAAAGCCTGTTGAATAAGAGCCCCGCCCCTATTGGGATGATGATCATTTTCAGGATATCCCACATCATGCTCAGCACATCAATTTCCACCAGCGCTCCGGCAAGCAGGCGCATGAGCAATGGCGTTACCAACGGCGCAATCAACGTGGTAATGGAGGTGATGGTTACAGAAAGTGCCAGATTGGCCTTTGCGAGGTAAGCCATTACGTTGGAAGCGAGTCCGCTGGGTGAACAACCGATCAGGATGATGCCCGCGGCGATCTCTGGCTCAAGTCCGGAAACGCCCGCCAGCGCATAACCGAGAAAAGGCATAATGGTGAACTGGCTCAGCACACCGATCAATACGCCTTTCGGCGACCGGGCGATGGCCGCGAAATCTTTCCAACCCATCGAAGACCCCATACCGAACATCAGCACCTGTATCAATGGAATAATGGCGCCGCTCAATTTAAAATCGCCCCATTGCAAAAAATAGCCGGGATGAAACATGGCCAGCGCTACCGAAGCGAAGATGAAAGCAGTAAACGACATCCCTTTTAAAACAGGACTGCCACGGAATGCCAGTGCAATGCACACAAATGAAAGACTGAGCGCCCAGCCTGTTATGCTGATATTGCCGCTAAACCAACATACAGCCGCAGCAATCATGCAAATCACCGAAAGCCCGTAAAAAAGTGTAGTATATTTTTTAAATGACATAAGCAACCGTTGATCAAAATGAAGAATAAAACTATGGGTGCTGTAAAGCGGCAATCGCTTCAAACTCGCCCGACAACTTTGTACTGAGCCGTTCAAATATTTTATAGTACTTCATATACAGCTTGTGCACCTGCTTGTCCGGTGTTACCATATCAGCCAGCACCACCGTTTTCGCGGCTTCTTCCAGCGAAGCGTATATGCCCATTTCAGTAGCGCTCAGCAGGTAAGCGCCGTAGCTCACACTGTGGTAATGCTGCCTTAAACGAACGGGCTTATTGTAAATATGCGACACTAGTTGCGTGAAAAACGGAATGCTTCCGAAACTACCGTTAATGCACAGACTATTTATTTTACGGTGCTCCTCCAGGGTTTTGCCGATGCTGTATATTTCATATAGAATTCCTTCAATAGTGGCACGTACAAAATGTGCCTTTTCGTGTTTGATATTCATCCCGAAATACACACCGCGCGCATTAGCGTTCCAGATGGGCGCACGTTCCCCGAGCAGGTAAGGCAGGAAGAGCAACCCATCGGAGCCGGGCGCTACTTTAGACGCTTCGCTGATGAGTTCCATCATACTCTGTTCGATATCGAAGAGGTTCCTGAAATCGCCGAATTGCCTCGTGAACCATTCAAAAATAACCCCGCCGTTGTTGGTGGGACCACCGGAAACGTAGAGGTTTTCGGTAAGCAGGTAGTTGAAGAAACGCTGTTTCTCATCCTGCAGTACTTTATTGCCCATCACACGTACGGCGCCACTGTCTTCCACGGTAATGGTGGCCATTCCTTCGCCGTTCACGCCATCGCCCAGTATGGCCATGCATCCGTCGCTGGAACCCACGAGTATCGTGGTATCGGCAGGCAGCCCCAGCGAGGTCTGGTGGGCCTTGCTCAGTTTCCCCGCTTTGGTAAAAACGGGAACGGGGTCGGGCAACATACCCGCGTTGATGCCCGCGAATTTCAATGCATCGGCATCCCATTTGATCTTGTGTATGTTGAGTAACCCGGTGGCGGAGGCGATGCTGTAATCGATCATATACTCCCCGGTAAGTTGCTGAAGAATATACGCTTTAAGAGAAAGGAATTTACTAACCTGTTTGAATTTATCCTTTTCATTGTTTTTGATCCACGCGATTTTGGTGAGTGGTGACATCGGGTGCAGCGGCGTTCCCGTTGCATTGTAAATCCTTTTTCCGAGTGAAGAACCTTTCAGCGTTTCCGCTTCCTTTATCGCCCTGTTATCGGCCCAGGTAATGGCGTTGCCCATCGGGTTGCCTTTTTTATCCACGGCCAGCACGCTATGCATGGAGGAACTGAAACAGATGCGCGACACCCGGTATTTCTTCGGATGAATCATCTCGTTCAGCAGGTTCTTCAGCACATACAACATGGTGATGAATACCTGATCGGGATCCTGTTCGCTGTAATCCGGCTCACTGTGGAAGGTAGGACAATACCCTTTGAGTGAACCGATGATATTGCCTTTCAGGTCGAAGGCATACACCCTTACCGCGTTCGTTCCTAATTCTATGGTGATGATACATTCCATGGTCCGCTTATTTAGTACGAGAATGATTTTTTCTGAACTGACTTGGCGTATATCCCGTCAATTTTTTAAAGGTGGTGGAAAAATGCTGGGAAGAATAGAACCCTGTATCAAAAGCGATATCCGTCAAACTCACATCGGGTCGTTTCAACAATTTCATGGCTTCTGAAATCCTGATGTTAATGAGATAACTGAGTGGAGAGAACCCGGAATAGCTTTTCACTTTCTCGTTGAAGAGTGTGGTGCCCAGTCCAACGAAACCAGCCATTTCGTCTACCGTCCACTGGTGGGAAAGGTTCTTTCGGAGTTCCTGTTCCAGTTCCATAAATGTTTTGGGGAAGTCCCTGCCGGGGTTGCTCATCCTGGTGCATTGCCTTGCCAGTTGTATCAGCAGGTCATCCAACAAATGATTGACCCTTGTTTCGAAACCGATATCCTTATTAAACAATTCCGTTTGTATGTTCCGGAGTATGGCGCCAGCTTCCTGGCATTTGTGCAGCACGGGCGTGTGGTCCCTTTGCAGCATTTTGCAGATGGCGATGTTCTCGGCTGCGGAAAGTCCGCTCCAGGACCCGGTGGCCAGCGGGCATTCCTCGTTCCTGGTAATCTGCAGGTAGAGCCATAAGAAAGTGCCGATCTCCAATACATCATCCGGACTGCCGAAAGCCGCTCCAGGCAATACCAGCGCCACATCTCCGGGAAAGAGCGTATAGTTCCGCCCTTCTATCTTCCATTCAAATTTACCATCCTGGATAAAATAGAAACGCAAACAATTTTCAGCAGCGCAGGGAAAGCCATGCAGGTGGATAGCAGAATTCTTCACCACCCCGATTTCCAGGATATGCGGGAACAATTTAAGTTCCGGTGCAGTATGTTGGCGAAGTACAAACTGGTTCATAAGCAGGATCGGGTATAAATGAACAACTTATATCCGGGCAATCGTTTAATGATAACAGTAGTAAAGAAAGGGAAAATACATGTATTGAATTTACAAAATTCAACGATGTTAAATATTGGAAGTTATTGCCTGATGATGTGTCTACTTTAGCGATACGATTGTTAAACCTACCAGCAGAAAGTTCCTCTTTCTGAATCATATTTTTTAAACAAAACGACTTGCTTTATGAATGTACATCTGCCGCTCAGGCTTAAGCCTGGCTTTTACAGGCTGTTCATTTCCACCCTATTTTTTTTCACCGTACATGCCGCCAGCGCTCAAAGAGTGACCGGTACTGTTACCGATGAAAAGAACCAACCGCTGAATGGTGCCACCGTTGCCGCCAAAGGCACTTCCAATGCCACCACCACCGATGCTTCCGGCAACTTCAGTATCAATGCCGGTGGAAGCAACATCATCGTGGTGAGCAATGTAGGCTACGGCACACAGGAAATAACCCTGAATGGAAGAACCACACTTTCCGTTACCATGTACCGCGCTGAAGGCAACAACCTTGACATGGTGGTGGTAACAGCATTGGGCATCAAAAGGGAATCCAAAAAACTGGGTTATTCCGCTGAAACCGTAAGGGTGAACGAAATGCAACAGAACCGCACCATCAACATGATGGGCGCACTGGAAGGAAAAGTGGCCGGCCTGGACATTTCTCCACCTAGTTCCGGCGCGGGCGCCAGCACCAAGATCCGCTTACGCGGACAGTCCGCCTTTAATGGCGCCAACAACGCTCCGCTCATCGTAATCAACGGGCTACCCATGGACCAGGGCGCAAGGGGCGCTGCAGGCAACAACTCTCTGGACCTCGGCGACAACATGCAACAGATCAACCCCGATGATATCGAAAGCATGACCGTACTGAAAGGCGCTACTGCCGCAGCACTTTATGGTTCCAGGGCCGCCAATGGTGCCATCATCATCACCACAAAGAACGGAGCGAAGAATACCGGCCTGGGCGTGGAATTCATCTCCAACTATTCCCGTGATGAAGTACTTGATTTTACCGATTACCAGATGGAATACGGTCAGGGCCAGGCAGGGGTAAGGCCCACCACACAAGGCCAGGCCATCACTACCGGACAATTCGGCTGGGGCGCGAAACTGGACGGTGCACCCACCATACAGTTTGATGGCGTACAACGCCCTTATGTGGCGCACCCCAACAGGATCAAAGAATTCTACCGCACCGGCACCACCTTTACCAATACCATCGCTTTTTCCGGCGGCAACGCCACCAGCAGCTTCAGGGCATCCTACTCCAACCAGGAAGCGAAAGGCATTGCGCCCAACAACACCTACTATAAAAGAATTTTCAACCTTGGTGTGAACCACAGCATATCCGATAAGCTTTCAGTAATGCTGAACATGAATTACACCAACGAAGAGAACAAAAACCCGCCGCAGGTGGGCGTACAGGGCGCAGGCTCACCCAACTTCCTTAACCGCATCGCCAATTCCATTGGCCTGGATGTGCTGAAAGAAAAAGCAGTGGCACCCAATGGAACGGAAACACAAACCTCCGGTTTCCAGACCACACTTTTCAACCCCTATTTCCTGATGCCAAGGCAGTTCATCATCAACAAAAGAGACCGCCTGCTGGGTACCGCTACCATCAAATACGACTTCACCAAATGGCTGTACCTGCAAGGCCGGATGAACATGGATTACGGCGTTTCTTTCCTGGAACAGAATTTCCCCACCGGCGTAGGCACTTCCACCCCACTCAACCAGGCGGGCACAGGCTTCAACGGCACTTACAGCGCCAACTCCTCCACCAACAGACAGATCAACGCCGATTTCCTGCTGGGCGGTAACCACCAGTTCGGAGATTTCTCCATTGACCTGAGTGTTGGGGGAAACATCTACACCAATTACAGCCGCACTTCCAACTTAAGCGTACTGGACTTCGTAGTGAGAGACCTTTATTCATTTGAAAACGGGCTTAACAAATCTGATCCTAATAATCCCACCAACTTCACGGTGTATAGGGAAAGGGTGAATTCGCTGTACGGGTTCGCGGAATTCGGTTATAAAAACCTGTTGTTTCTTAACGTGACCGGGCGCAACGACTGGTTCACGGTATTGAATCCAGCCAATAACAACTACTTCTACCCCTCCTTCAGCGGCAGCTTTATCTTTTCTGAACTGCTGAAAAGCCAGACCTGGCTCAACTATGGTAAACTGCGGGCGTCTTACGCAGATGTAGGCAGTGCAAACGGCATCAACGCCTTCACAGGCGTACTGGCTTATGGCATCCTTCCCAATCAGTTCAACGGGATGAGCCTAGGCACCATCGCCAACGCATCCAGTCCTAACCCGCTGCTCCGCCCGTTCAGCGTACGCGAAAAAGAGATCGGTATCGAACTGAAGATGTTTGGCAACAGGGTGAACCTGGATGTGGCCGCCTACGAAAAACAAACCAGGGACCAAATACTTACGGTAGAAATCTCCAACACCACAGGTTATACGGGCACGCCGCTTAACCTCGGTTCCTTGCAGAACAGGGGCATAGAATTCATGCTGGAAGTGATCCCGGTAAAAAACAAAGATTTCACCTGGAGCAGCTCCTTCAATACCGCTACCAACAGCACCGAAGTACTCGCATTGGCACCGAATACCAACAGGCTGATCGTGGCTTCCTTCGGCGGCAACGAGTTCCTCGGCTCACTGGTGTATGAAGTAGGTAAACCATTGAACCAGTTGGCGGCGAAAACATACCTCCGCAACGCGAAAGGAGAAGTGGTCTTGGGCGACAATGGCCGTCTGCAAGCCAGCACAGGTCCGGATGTACTCTTCGGCAGCGCGTTGCCCAAATTCACCGGCGGATGGAACAATATATTCCGGTACAAAAAACTGAGCATGCTGGTGCACTTCGATTACAAAGCAGGTGGTAAAGTAATTTCTTCCACCGCACTTAACGGACTGCGCCAGGGCCATACCAAAAAATCGCTCATAGGCCGCGAAGGCGGCGTTATATTCCCGAGCGTGAAAGGCGATGGCACCCCCAACACTACTGCGGTGGACCCCCAGCTTTTCTACACCGATTACCGCAACCTTCAGATCGCGGATCCTTTCGTTTTCAAATCAGACTTCATAAAACTGAGGAACATCACGCTTTCCTACGACTTCACCCAATTGGTGAGCAACAAACTGAAATTCGTGAAGGGCCTGTCGCTCTCCGCTTCGTGCAGGAACGTGGCAATCATCAAGAAATACATCGATGACCTCGATCCTGAAGCGTTTGCCTCTTCCGGCGACAGCCGCGTAGGCTACGAACAAACAACGCTGCCCACCACACGCAACTATGGAGTGAACCTAAATGTGAAGTTCTAAACTATTGCTTTATGAAAAAGATCAACCGATATATATTATTGCCCGTCTCATTGTTTTTCCTCGCCAGTTGCGATAAGGAATTCGAGGAGATCAACACCAATCCTTATGCGCTCACTACTATTGAACCGGCTTTGTTGTTCACCAACGTGCAACGCCTCACCCACCCGGGATTCTGGGAAGGAGAGCAAACCATTGTACAGCAGTTTGTGAACGCGTACAACACCGGGGCTACCGCGGGATTCAACTTTAATGAGGACAACAACAACTTTAATGTGCCCCGCTGGAACGACAACTACCCCAACTCCATTAAACTGATTGAACAGATCATCAGTTTAGTGAAAGACAATCCCGATAAAGTAAACCTGTACAACCAAACGCGCATCTGGAAATCCTATATCTACATGACCCTGGTAGATACTTATGGGGATGTACCTTATTCACAAGCGGGCAAAGCCTTCCTGGAAGCGACCTTCTATCCTAAATATGATAAGGATGAGGTCATTTACGAGGCGCTGTACAACGAAATCAAAGCTGCGGTTGCTGCGCTGGATGGCACCAAGGCGGGTGTGAAGGAAGACCTTTTGTACGGAAGTGAGTCTTCCACCGACCAGGTCACCAAGTGGAAAAGGTTCGGCAACTCGCTGTTGCTCCGGATGGGCATGCGTTACTCGAAGATTGACGCGAACAAGGCCCGAAGCATCGTGCAGGAAGCTTACAATGCCGGCCTGATGCAAACCAACGCGGACAATGCCTTGATTAAATTCACCTCCGTGTACGTGAACCAGCTCAACAATGGTCCACGTGCCACAAACCCATATTTCTACTACCTCGCGGAACCTTTCGTGAACAGAATGAAAAACTTCCGCGACCCGCGCCTGAAATACATCGCAGGAAAATACGCCGACCCCAACCAAGCGCTCGCGCTTACTCCTGACACCACGATGGCCGCGCAATTCGGGTTCCCGGTAGGCTATGACCAAACCAGCGTACTCAACTATCCTGGTTACAGAGGCACCAATGGTACAGGACAAAACTATTCGCAACTTAACTACGCCGTATTCGGCAGCGCCACGGCACCGGTATTCTATGCTACGAACGCACAAACAAAATTGCTGCTCGCGGAGGCCGCTCAAAGAGGATGGCTAACGGGACTTACAGGCGCGCTTACCGCGCAGCAATACTATGAGGCAGGCGTAAAAGCATCTATGGATGAATATTCCCTCTACCCCAACGTGCCCGCAGTTGCCATACCGGAAGCCGCACAGAACAGCTACCTTACTATGCCGGGCGTGGCCTGGAATGCGGGCAACGCGCTGGAGCTCATCAATACGCAATACTGGATCGCGAGCCTGGGCAATGGCGCCGAAGGATTCGCCAACTTCAGAAGAAGCGGATTTCCTACGCTTACACCTAACGGTTACAACAACCTGCTCCAGGGAGGATTCGCAAGAAGGTTCGCCTACCCCAACGAAGAATCCGCCAGGAACAATGCCAATTACCAGGAAGCCGTAACCAGCATGGGCGGACAAGATAATCTTACTACCAGGATATTCTGGGACAACTAACCGGTTCAGGAAGCGGTTACAGTGAAAACAACAGCAGGCAGCGATCAAATTTTCATCATGAAGGAAGAAAAGCACATCATCGGATTCGAATTGTCAGCGGAGGGAAAAGAGACCTTTCAATCGTACAACCCCGCTACAGATCAGCACAACGGGTACTTGTTTTACAAAGCAACGGAACAGGAAGTGGACCGCGCTGCTCAAAAAGCTGCGGCCGCCTTCCCAGGTTACAGCAAGTTACCCGGAACCATGAAAGCGCTCTTCCTTGAAACGATCGCGGCAGAAATCATGTTGGCCGGAGAAGAATTGATCGCTGTCTGCTCTAAGGAAACCGGTCTTCCAAAAGCGCGCATCGAAAATGAAAGAGGCAGAACGGTGAACCAGTTGAAAATGTTCGCCGATCTTTTGAAAGAAGGATCATGGGTAGATGCCCGCATAGAAACTGCACTCCCCGAACGTACGCCCTTACCTAAACCTGACCTGCGTTACATGCAGGTGGCGCTGGGTCCGGTGGTGGTATTCGGCGCCAGTAATTTCCCGCTCGCGTTTTCCGTAGCGGGTGGCGACACTGCATCTGCTTTGGCGGCAGGATGTCCTGTGATCGTAAAGGCACACAGCGCACACCCTGCCACCTCCGCCATTGTGGGTCGTGCCATTGTGGAAGCGGCCCGGAAAATGAATATGCCCGACGGTGTATTCTCCCTGCTTTTTGGAGATGGCACCACCACCGGCATTCAACTGGTAAAACACCCGGAGGTAAAAGCGGTGGGCTTCACCGGCTCCTACAAAGGCGGAAAAGCTTTGTATGATGCAGCGGTTGCCAGGCCGGAACCGATTCCAGTTTATGCGGAAATGGGCAGCACCAACCCCGTTTTCATTCTACCTGAAATCATGGCAACCAAAGGCGCTGAAATAGCAGCGGCTTATGCAGGTTCCGTTACACTCGGCGTTGGACAGTTCTGCACCAATCCCGGCTTGTTGTTCTACCAACCCGGGAAAGACGGCCAGTTTAAACCACAATTGAAAGCAGCTTTTTCTAAAACGGCTGGCGGCGTAATGCTGGCTCCTGGCATAGCCAAATCATACCACGAAGGTTTGGAAAAGAACCGTAAGGCCGCGGGTGTGGAAGAACTCGCCACTGGCAATAATCCGTCCGAAGGAAAGAATAACGGCACACCGGCTTTATTGGCAACATCTGCCGCCACGTTCCGATCCAATCCATCTTTGAGCCATGAAGTTTTTGGTCCCGCAAGTATGGTAGTGGCTGTAACGTCAAAGGAAGAACTTTTGCAGATAGCAAGCGATCTTTCAGGACATCTTACGGCAACGGTGCATGGTATGGAACGGGAACTGGAGGAATACCGTGAATTGATTCATATTTTAGAAAGAAAAGTGGGCAGGATCGTCATCAATGGTTTCCCCACGGGCGTGGAGGTTTGCAGCGCCATGGTACATGGCGGCCCCTTTCCTTCTACTACCGACAGCAAAACCACTTCGGTGGGCACAGCGGCGATATACCGGTTTACGCGCCCCGTATGTTACCAGAATATGCCCGATGTTTTACTGCCCGATGAACTGAAACAAAACAACCCGCTCGCTATCCTTCGACTGGTCAACGGAGTACAAAAGCGCATATAACAGTCACACCTTTCAAATCAGAAGACGATGATCAAGAATTTAAGAAGCCGGCATTGGTTTGGCCGCAAGGACAAAGACGGGATCATTTACCGTAGCTGGATGAAGAACCAGGGCATGCCCACCGACATGTTCGACGGGCGACCCGTTATTGGCATCTGCAATACATTCAGTGAACTCACCCCATGCAACGCCCATTTCAGGGAACACGCAGAAGCCGTAAAAAGAGGCGTACTGGAAGCAGGCGGTTTCCCCCTGGAGTTTCCTATTATGAGCCTGGGCGAAACACTGATGAAACCCACCGCCATGCTTTTCAGGAACCTCGCCAGTATGGACGCGGAAGAGTCCATTCGCGCCAACCCGCTGGACGGTGTTGTATTGCTCACAGGCTGTGATAAAACCACACCTTCCACAGTAATGGGCGCGGCCAGCGTAGGACTTCCCACCATCGTAGTGCCCGGAGGCCCCATGCTGAACGGCCGCTACAAAGGTCAACTCATCGGCAGTGGCACCCATGTCTGGAAGTTTGATGAAGACATGAAAACCGGTAAAATCAGCCAGGAAGAATGCGAACTGGCCGAAAGCTGCATGAGCCGCAGCATAGGCCATTGCATGACCATGGGCACCGCATCCACCATGGCCTGTATGGTGGAAGCTTTAGGGCTCACACTCAGCGGTGCGGCAGCCATCCCCGCAGCGGATTCCAGGAAAAAAGTGATGGCCCAACTCAGCGGAAGACGCATCGTGGATATGGTACGGGAAGACCTCACCATCGATAAGATCCTTACCAGGGAAGCCTTTGAGAACGCTATAAAGGTGAACGCGGCTGTGGGTGGTTCTTCCAACTTCATCATCCACCTGCTGGCCATCGCCGGAAGAATTGGCGTAGACCTTGACCTGGAAGATTTCGACACCATCGGCAGTAAGATACCGCTGCTCCTGAACCTGATGCCCTCCGGCAAATACCTGATGGAAGACTTCTTCTACGCCGGTGGCCTGCCCGTTATCCTCAACGAACTGAAAGAGACCCTGCATAAAAACGTGATCACGGTTACCGGAAAGAACCACCACGACAACATCAAAGGCACCACAGATTGTTACAACAACGATGTGATCTTTCCCTACGGTGAACCACTTATTCCCGAAGGCGGCTGCGTGATCGTAAAAGGCAACCTGGCGGAGAATGGCGCGGTCATTAAACCATCCGCAGCCACACCGGCCCTGATGCAACACACTGGCCGGGCCGTAGTATTTGAAAGCATTGAAGACTATAATGCAAGGATTGATGACCCTGAACTTGATATTGATGAAACCTGTGTAATGGTGCTGAAATATGTAGGCCCGGTAGGCTACCCGGGCATGCCGGAAGTAGGCAATATGGCCCTTCCCAAAAAAGTACTGATGAAAGGCATTACCGATATGGTCCGCATCAGTGATGGGAGAATGAGCGGCACCGCTTACGGAACCGCTGTACTGCACGTTTCACCCGAAAGCGCTATTGGCGGAAACCTGGCACTGGTACTGAACGGTGATATGATTGAACTGGATGTGGCGAAAAGAAAACTCCAACTCCATGTAAGTGATGAGGAACTGGCCAAAAGAAGGGCCGCATGGATAAAACCACAACCTGCCGCCACCAGAGGGTATGTGAGCCTGTATGTGCAACATGTAATGGGCGCGGACAAAGGCGCCGACCTCGATTTCCTGAAAGGAAGCAGCGGCAGCGAAGTGACACGTGATTCGCATTGATGGGTAAGGAATATGCGGTATATTGATGAACCATAAAACGAAACAATGAATTGCTTCCATTTCACCCTTCTGCTCACCCTTGTCGGCTTTAGTTACAACACCATGGCTCAGGAAAGAAAAGTTTTCCCTGAAACAGGCGCTATCCTGAGATTCGATAAGGCGCTGGATAAAATCATTGACACCAACTCGCGCGCGGAGATAATTGCTGAAGGATTTGACTGGAGCGAAGGACCACTTTGGGTACAACAACACAACATGCTGCTGTTTAGCGATGTGCCTAAAAACACTGTGTACAAATGGACGGAAGCCAATGGTATGGAAACCTATCTTTCGCCGAGTGGCTATACCGGAAAAATGAAGAGCCAGTCTAAAGAACCCGGCAGCAATGGACTTGCACTCAATGAAAAAGGTGAACTTGTATTGTGCCAGCACGGCAACCGGCAAATGGCCCGGATGGATGCACCCCTGAACGCGCCTCAACCTGAATTCACTACACTGGCGGCCACGTATAACGGGAAGAAGTTAAGCAGTCCGAACGATTGCGCTTTCAACAACAAAGGAGAATTGTTTTTCACCGATCCTCCCTATGGACTTCCATCCCAAAACGACAGGGATCCTTCCAAAGAACTCCCTTTCAACGGCGTATACAAACTTAAAAAAGACGGCACCGTAATTCTTCTCACTGATTCCATCACACGCCCCAACGGAATAGCCTTCTTCCCCGGACACAAGAAATTGCTTGTTGCAAACAGCGATCCGGCAAAGCCGTTCTGGTACATCTACGACGTGAAAGGCGACCAGCTTTCCAACGGGAAAATATTCTTCCACCCCAAAGAAAGGGAACGCAATTGGAAAGGACTCCCCGACGGGTTGAAGATCAGTAAACAGGGCATTGTTTTCGCGACAGGCCCCGGTGGCATTTACATCTTCAGCAAAGAAGGGCAAAAACTGGGCATCATCCGGCTGGAAAACCCGGCCAGCAACTGCGCCCTCTCTACAGACGAAAAAACACTATTCATCACAAACGACATGTATCTGCTGCGCATAAAACTGAAATAACGCTTCCATCATGAAAATCTACAACACAAGAAAAGGCCTGGTGATTGAGAAGGACAACACATTCTATCTCGCTGAAAATGAACAATGGGACACATTCATCAACGACGATAACGCTTTACAACGCGCCATCGCTTTGAGCAATGTACTTCCGGCCACAGATGCATCTATCGTTCAGGATACGCTTGCGCCCATTGGCAGCCAACAGGAACTATGGGCCTGCGGCGTAACGTATTACAGAAGTATGGTGGGCAGACAGGAAGAAAGCAAAGCCGCGGGCGGCGCGGATTTCTACGGAAAAGTGTATGAGGCGGAAAGGCCCGAATGTTTTTTCAAAAGCAATCCGTTCCGCGTATCGGGCAACAACGGTGTGGTGCGCATCCGAAAAGACAGCACCTGGGATGTACCCGAACCAGAACTCACACTCGTTGTAACCAGTTCAGGAAAGATCCTCGGCTATACCATCGGCAACGACATGAGCAGCCGCAGCATAGAAGGTGAAAACCCACTCTACCTGCCCCAGGCCAAAACCTATGACGGCTGCGCAGCATTGGGGCCCTGCATATACCTTACCGATGCGCCACTCGATCAACAAACACAAATACACCTTACCATACAACGGAACAACGTGGTCGAATTCCAGGGCAGCATCTCCATCAGCCAGATGAAACGCACACCGAAAGAATTGGTATCCTTCATTTTCAGAGAAAGCAGCTTTCCACATGGTTGCATGATTATGACCGGTACAGGTATCGTTCCCGACCACCCCTTCACCCTGGAGTCCGGAGACCAGATCACCATTGCCATAGATGGAATCGGAGCGCTGGTCAACACCGTGCAGTAGCCATACAGAAACTAACGATACAGGGTACACTAAATACATGCCATGGAATTACTTGTCATATTGCTTGCAGTGGGCATACAACTTTTCCTTACCTATAAAAAAGTAAG